>SLOL01000096.1 GCA_007132495.1 Balneolales bacterium | reverse complement strand
CCAAAAACCACGAAAAAATCAAAGAGCTGGTCAGGAACAAATACAGCGACATCGCCATCCGATCGGATGCCGGTCAGAATGTTTCCTGTTGCGGAACAACCGGTTGCTGCGATTCCGGTGATGAAACCGGGTCGGCATCCGGCGCGGGCTTCACGATCATGGCCGAGTCCTATGACCGGCTTCAGGGATATCACCCCGGCGCGGATCTGCAGCTGGGATGCGGCATCCCCGTCGAATATGCCGGATTGGCACCGGGTCAGTCGGTTCTTGACCTTGGCAGCGGTGCCGGAAACGACCTGTTTGTCGCCCGCTCCATTACAGGAGAATCGGGACAGCTGACCGGGCTGGATTTCTCCGAAGCCATGACCCGGAAAGCCAGGGAAAATGTCCGCAAGCTCGGCTATGAAAACATGGAATTTGTCACCGGTGACATCGAAAACATGCCGTTTGGTGACGCCCGGTTCGATGTGGTGCTCTCCAACTGCGTACTCAATCTGGTTCCGGATAAAATCCGGGCCTATTCCGAAATATACCGGGTGCTGAAGTCCGGCGGACACTTCAGTATATCCGACATCGTGCTGGAAGGAGACATTCCGGATCCCATCCGGAAAGCGGCCGAGGCCTATGTGGGCTGCGTTTCGGGCGCCACACAGAAGGACGAATATCTCGATATCGTGGAAAATGCCGGCTTTTCCGACATCCGTATCCGTAAAGAACGGGAAATTACCATTCCCTCCGACTGGATTCGCCGGGCGCTTGCCGAATCTTACGACACCGGCAGGGACACCATCAGCGGCAAGATCAGCGACCCTTCGTCACATCCCGAAACGCTCCGGGTGCTCAGCATTACCCTGAACGGCACAAAACCATAAACTTCAAATTAGACCCGAATCGAAATTTGATAATTGAATTTTGATTCCGGATTCAATCATTGTTTTTGATTCCGGATTAGTTTATCGTATACTTACGATGAATCTGATTCTAAATCATTAATAAACAATACAGATAATATTACTATGCGACAAGAAACCGAAACCACCACCCTGCTTGAAGTTTACGACCCCGCCATGTGTTGCAGTACCGGTGTCTGCGGACCCGATGTGGATGACAAGCTGGTCACTTTCGCTCAGGATCTCAAATGGCTGGAATCACAGGGTGTGACGGTCAACCGCTACAATCTCGGTCAGGAACCCGAAAAATTCCGGGACAATCCTGAGGTCCTACAGCGCCTCCGGGACCAGGGATCCGAAATCCTTCCGATTCTGTTTGTCAATGGCAGCATCATTGCGGAAGGCGGTTACCCCGACCGGGAACAACTAAAACAATTTTTCAGCAAAGATTTTTTGTTTTGAAACTAAACATCACACCTTATCTTTTTTTCACCGGCAAGGGCGGCGTGGGAAAAACTTCGCTTGCCTGTGCCACCGCCGTAACGCTCTCCGACCAGGGCAAACGTGTCCTGCTCATCAGCACCGATCCGGCCTCCAACCTCAGGGAAGTGCTGGAGACAGAAATCGCCGATACCGTGACCCCTGTAAACGGCACGGACAACCTTTTTGCCGTGAACATCGATCCCGAGCAGGCTGCCGAGGAGTATCGCAGCCGCGCTATCGAACCGCTGAAAGGATTACTGCCGGATCATGAAATAGCAAAAATGCGCGAAGAGCTCTCCGGCGCCTGTACCACCGAAATAGCGGCCTTTGACGAGTTTACCCGATATGTGACCGACAAGCGGAAATCCACAAATGGATCCGGCAGCCCGGACTCCCGAAACCCGGCCCCGGGCAACGGTTCACCCGATAAAAATGCCCGGGAAGGCCGTCCGGCAAGCGATGCATCCGAAACCGAAGTCGAAGCCGATTTCGATGTGGTGATCTTCGATACCGCACCGACCGGACACACCCTCCGCCTGCTCGAACTTCCGGCGGCATGGAGCGACTATATCGAAAAGAACCCGGATGGAGCGTCCTGTATCGGTCCTTCATCCGCTCTGAAAACCAATAAAGAACGCTACGAACGGGTGGTGGAACAACTGCGCGATCCCGCGGCGACGACCGTTTACCTGGTATCACGTCCGGAAGTCTCTGCCCTTAAAGAAGCCGATCGCTCCAGCGCGGAGCTCCGCGAGCTCGGTCTTTCCAACCAAAGCCTGCTCATCAACGGCTATTTCGAACCGCTGGACCGCCAGGATCCCTTTGCCCGAAACATGCAGGAGATGGCCGACCGGGCCCTTGCAGAAATGCCGGAATCGCTCAGGGAAATGCCGATGGAGACGTTTCCACTCCGTCCGTACAACATTCTGGGGCTGGAACGGCTTCGCTCCGTATTTCAACCACCGGACTCCTCCAATCTGACCGCAGACACCGTTTCGGATAACGGGCGGGAGGTTTCCGCTTCGCTTGATGAGCTTATCGCGGACCTCACGGCCGATAGAGATCACGGCCTTGTGATGACCATGGGCAAGGGCGGTGTCGGCAAAACCGTCATGGCGGTAACCATTGCCCTGAAGCTGGCCCAAAAAGGGCACCCGGTCCATTTGACCACCACGGATCCGGCGGCTCACATCGATGACCAGCTCGGTTCGGCGGCGGAACTGCCCGAAAATCTCACCATCGGCCGGATCGATCCCAAAAAAGAGAAAGAGGAGTATATCGAGAAGGTGATCGCTTCCAAATCCCGCTCGATGAGCCAGGAAAATCTGAAGCTGCTGCGGGAAGATCTGGAATCGCCCTGCACCGAAGAGGTCGCCGTATTTCAGGCCTTCTCCAAATCCATCCATCAGGCCCGCCGGAAGTTCGTGGTCATTGACACCGCGCCGACCGGGCACACCCTGCTGCTGCTCGACACCACCGGCAGCTATCACAAAGAGCTCCTGCGTAATACGGGGCTGTCCAAAGACCGGATGAAAACGCCATTCATGTACCTGCAGGACCGGGATTTTGCCAAACTTCTGCTGGTCACATTGCCTGAAACCACGCCCATATCCGAAGCGGCAAAACTGCAATCCGATCTGCGTCGGGCCGCCATCGAGCCGTGGGGATGGATTGCCAACCAGAGTCTCGCAGCCACCGACGTATCCGATCCGCTGCTTCGCCGGCGGGCCGCTGAAGAGGTGCCTCTGCTCAAGCAGATCAACGAACAGCATACCGGTAATCTGTACAGTATCCCGTTTATTGCAAATAACCGTATACCGGCAACACTGTGTGAATGGAAGTCCGAGAAAACCTGACCATTACCATGACGCCAACATTCCATCATGCGCTGGTTGCGATCGATCAGTCGCAGGCCAGCGACATCATCATCGACTGTCTGCCGCACTTTCACCAGCTCGGCACCGAAAAAATCACATTGTACACCTCGGTTTCAGTCTCTTATCCCGGCGGACTCGACCAGTCCTCCAGAAAACAATACCTGGGGAAACTGGATGGGTATAAAAGGAAACTGGAACAGCAGCTGTCTGATGCCGGTTTACCCATCCGGGTCGAAACCAAAGCGGGATTCGACATCAATGCCTATCCCCCGCACGAAATCATCAAAGCGGCCCACGAGCAGCAGGCCGGCTACATCATCATTGCCAACCGGGGCTACAGCAAATATCGCGAGCTGCTGCTGGGAAGTACCGCCACCGAACTGCTTCAGCGCTGTGACCTGCCCGTCTATCTGATCAACATGAAAATGTCCGATCAGCACTTGTACTGCGTCCAGGCCTGCCGTGATACGCTGAACCATATTTTTTATCCCACCGACTTCTCCGACAATGCAGACCGGGCCTTCCAGACCCTGGAATACCTGATGACACAGAAGACGGGTCGCGCCACAAGGCACATCACCCTGTACCATGTCCAGGCAACGGGGCGGATCGGAATGGACGAACCCGACAAACTGGCCGAATTCAATCGCATTGACAGGGAACGGCTTGAAGCTCTTAAAGAACGCCTTCAAAAAGTTACCGGGGCGGAAATCCACATCGATATCGGGGTCGGATCCGCAGCTCAGGAGATCACCGACAAGGCTACTCACTCCGATGCCTCGATGATCATCATGGGGGGACAGGGACGCGGTTATATCCGGGACCTGTTCCTGGGGGGAGTCAGTCACCAGGTGGTGCGCAACGCAGAAATACCTGTATTGATCATTCCCGCCCTGCGTGAATAGTTTCGAATCGGAACAACTTCACCCCTTCCGGCACCTCCTGCGTGTTCATCATTTACTCCGTATTAAGCCTTAATCCTATAGACCTGCATACAAACTAAAAGCACGACATGACGCTTACCATACTGGCAACCCTTATTTTCGTTTTCACCCTTGTACTGGTCATCTGGCAGCCGCGCGGGCTGTCCATCGGCTGGTCGGCCACCATTGGAGCCGTTCTCGCGCTTATCGCCGGCGTGGTTTCCTTCGGCGATGTGATTACCGTAACCGGCTTCGTCTGGAACGCCACCCTGACCTTCGTCGCTATCATCATTATCTCTCTGATTCTCGATGAAATCGGCTTTTTTGAGTGGGCGGCCCTGCACATGGCCCGTTTCGCCCGGGGCAACGGCATCCGGATGTATGTGTATGTGACGCTGCTGGGCGCCGTGGTCGCCGCTTTTTTCGCCAACGACGGCGCCGCGCTCATCCTCACCCCCATCGTCCTGGCCATGGTGCGCGCCCTGGAATTCAAGGAGCGGATGATCCTCCCTTTTGTGATGGCGAGCGGGTT
>SLOL01000001.1 GCA_007132495.1 Balneolales bacterium | reverse complement strand
TCCCGTCTGTTAATTGTCCCGGCATAACCGATTACCACCGTTTCTTCTCCCATAATGACATCCGGATCCAGCTCGACAGTGAGCTGGGTTTGGCCGTCAATGGGCACTTCCGTACGATGATACCCTATATAGGCAAACACCAGGGTATCCTGCAGGGAAGGTACTGTTAATTGAAAGTTGCCTTCTATATTAGTGGTTGTGCCTATGTTTGTCCCTTTAACAAGAATATTGGCACCAGGCAACGTTTCTCCGGTGTGAGCATCTGTCACGGTTCCGCTGACCTGTTGATTCTGCATTGAAACAGGGATTTCCGTGCTGGTGGACCCCGTTTCCATTCCGGCAAAAACACCGGCTTGTGCTGTGAGAACCATTGGAAGAATGACCATTATCCCAATGAGGAGCAGCTTTGTTTTCATTTTTTGCCTCTGTTTTTATAAGGAGATGATGCCAACAAGTTGAAATATTAGTGATCGGATTTATTTAGTTGGGCTTAATCTTTATTATTTTAAAAAACAAATACGCTCTATATGTTACAGAAATATTAAAAGCTCTTGCATAATTTAAAGATTTGAGGATATCACCCCATTCTGAACCCCCGTTTCGCTACAAGCTGAACCAGGCGGGTCAGTTTGAGTGAAATTCTCACCACTGATGAATTTATGGCGATGCTTGTCGATTCGGAATGGGAAGAACGAGAGCGACACCAGCTCACCAGCACCATCATCTGTTCCCAGCTACCGGTCGGCGATTGGCATTCCATAATCGGTGATGGGACCGTTGCTGATGCCATTTTGGATCGGATCGTTCACAGTTCTCACCGTATCGAACTACAGGGAGAATCACTGTGTAAACAAAAATCCTTGAATCAATAACTACGAACCATTAAACTCATGACTGGAAAGTGGCATAACATGGCCGAAATGGCTGGCATAGTATCGCCGAAATACGCAAATGGATTCCCCGTATACACGGGGATCTATCGAACAAAATTAATTTCAAACTCTTACAACGGAAGACCAACTTCATTTACCGATGCAAAACCGCGAAAATATGCTGTCAAGGAGATCCTCGGTGGTAATCTCCCCGGTGATGGCACCCAGTTCGTTCAGGGCCGCACGCAGATCAATGGCCAGAAAATCACCCGTCAGATCATTTTCAAGAGCCTTGAGCGCTTCCCTGACGTGATGACGCGCTTTTTCGAGCCCGTCCCGATGGCGACTTGAGGTGACCAGCAACTTGCCGGTGTCGATTTCCCGGTTTTTCAATACCTCCGACCGCATGCGCTGCTTCAGCTCTTCTATGCCGGTGCCGTCTTTAGCAGAAATGACCAGGTCGCACCACTCCCGGGAGCCGGCAACCAAACCGCCACCGCCTTTTTCAGGCTTGTCCGATGATCCTGAATTCCGGGATGTTTTGGGTGATTCCGATTTTTCTACTCCGGATGAGTTCCAATCGGCCGGATGCTCCTCAAGTAAATCGGCTTTGGCGCCCACTTTCAACAACACTTTTCCCTCGGACCGCTCTTCGATGCGTTTCAACAAACGCTCCTCTTCTTCATCCGCCGACTCGGAAACATCTTTCAAGTAGATGATAAGATCGGCATTGGCTACCGCCGACTCGGATCGCCGCACCCCTTCCGATTCGATCTCATCGGCCGTCTCCCGCAGACCGGCGGTATCGGTCAGCGTAAAGGTCAGACCCCCGAAGCTCCAGTCGGCGTCAATCACGTCGCGGGTGGTGCCCGCCGTGGCCGATACGATGGCCCGGTCCTTGCCCATAAGGGTGTTAAGCAGGGTGGATTTTCCCGCATTGGGACGACCCACAAACACGGTCTGAACCCCATATTTGACCAGCCTGCCCGCCTCGTAGGTCTCCAGCAACCGTCCGCTTTCCGAATCCACCTCCTTCAGCAACCGGAGCAGCTCTTCCTTATTGGCAAACTCGACGTCCTCTTCGATAAAATCGAGCTCCAGCTCGACCATTGCCGTGGCATCGATGATCTGCTGACGGAATTGTGCTACATGCCGGCCCAAAGCCCCTTCCAGCTGCTGACCGGCCGCCTCGACCGCCTTGCGGCTTTTGGCATGGATCATATCGGCCACCGCCTCTGCCTGTGAGAGCTCCATCTTTCCATTCAAAAAAGCCCGCTGGGTGAATTCGCCCGGATCGGCATGACGCACCCCCTGACGCAGCATTACCTCCAGTATTTCCTGCGTCACCAACACCCCGCCATGACATGAAATCTCGACGATGTCCTCACCGGTATAGGATTTAGGTGAACGAAATATCGTTACTACCACTTCATCGACTATTCGTTTACCATCCATTATTCGGCCGAAATGTGCCGTATGAGTCTCCTGATCGGGCAACTTTTTCCCTTTGAAGACCTGTGATACTTTCTCAATAGCATCCTGTCCCGAAACCCGGATCACCGAAATACCGGCTTCACCCAGCGCCGTGGCTATCGCTGCAATGGCGGGTTTCTGATTGATCATTTTTTTGTTTTCAGCTTCGGTACTGCCGGAACTCATGGCATCTCCATTCGGTTACTTCAGAGAGTCAACCGTTTAAAAAAGATTATTTTTGTTTTACAAGATACAAAGGCCTGCATGACCGAAAAAGTTTACCTGTTGTGGTCTGCTTTCCTGGTCGTTAACTGTTGAGCCGTATAAGTTCAGCAATTGTGACCTGCTGTTCAGCCGGTGCATGAAAACATAAAGCGAGAAAAACTATTTCACCTGTAAATAGAGTACTATTATATGCCAAAAGCGTTCGCCCCAAAAGAAGAAACGGTTAAAACCGGAAAGGAGTACAGGGTACTCGAGCAGCTTCAAACCTCTTACCAGACCTTGGAAATACGCAAACATCAGCGCTTCGGACACCAGCTGCTGATAGACAACGATCTGCAGATTTCCGAATCGGACCGGTCCTATAATGTCGCGATGGTTAGTCCGCTTATCATGCTCGGTCATTTCCGCCGTGTGGCGATCCTCGGTGGTGGCGACGGCGGTGTGCTCAAAGAGTTGCTTGAGATAGACTACGAACAGCGGCGCGGACTTGAGAAGGCGGTGATGATGGACATAGACCGGGAAGTTATACGTCTTTCGCAAAAATATCTGTCCGGACTTTGCGGGGATGCTTTCGAACACCCCAAAGCCGAGGTCATTGTCGGCGATGTCTTCGAATATATTGAACATCAACGGGACCTTGACGCGGTCATCTATGATCTGACCATTGATCCGGTCCGGGAAGGACAATCCCGAAGTGAATTCCTTCAGGATTTGATGAACAAGGTAGCTGGAAGCCTCAAGCCTGGCGCCATGATAAGTATGCAATGTTGCGGTACACAACCGTTTGATGAAGAGACGGGGGTTGCCCGTGAAGAGATCATGCATGACATCAATACCGCGCTGAAGAATGATTTTGTCGACTTTATTGAACAAAGGGTATTCATACCGTCGTTTGGCGAAGCCTGGACTTTTCTGGCAGCCCGGCGGAAATGAGCTGCTTCGGGTCCCGGGTATCTTCAAATCTTGCCTGCAGCAACAACTACCTGTAAACCCGGGGGGTTCAGCCGGGTCTCTGATGCCCTTATTGATAACCCTGTTGCTCCTGATCTTCCTCTTGCTTTTACCCGTAACACTGGAAGCCCAACGGCATGCTGCCAGGAGCCTCATTATCAATCCGCTCCTGGATGACCGGCATCATTTGCCGGACGATGAAACCCGGGTTTTCAACACATTCGGTGGATGGGCCGGATTCGGAAATTTTCCCTACAGCAGCGATGACCACCATCTCTGGTATCAGGATCTTGGGGGCTATGTGGAGCTTTGGCGACGGGGCAGCACTGCATCCCTGCTGCTGACCGGGCAGATACAATTTATCGCCGACCCTCACAATGCCATCAATTTCAATCCGAGGGCCATTTTCTGGGAAGAGGGTCTGCTCTACACCAGAGATCTGCAAAACGGGTACCTGCAACTCGGATTCATGCACCGCTGCAAACACGATATCGACAATCTGGACCGCGGCGAGCAGCGTTCTCTGATCTTCAGCAGTTTCATAACCCGCTACCAACGTTCAAGCCGGCTTTTCACTCGCGACGACCTCATGATCATGGCGGGTTATGAGCGATATCTCATAACCTGGGACCGTAGAATTCCCCGCGCACTCGAAGAACATCCCCCGGACTGGAACAACCTGAGCCGTCAACTTACTCTTAACCTTCACTGGCATGCTAACCCGCACGGTTCCGGTGTTATTGCCGAAACACAATTGCATCTCATACTAGCCGGCAGTGATCTGTTATTAAACCGGGGAGCCTCAATCGGATGGCAATTTCATCGCAGCGGCGGGGCATTCAGGTTTGCTTTGAATTACGAATACCTGCACGACAGTGGCATCCCGGCCATTCCTTCCGATGTACATCTGATCAGTTTTGGAATACAGACAAACGCTCCTTTTGTAATCCGTTAACACAACGAGGCCTGTTCCACGCCCTGATCCATTCACATACTTGTGAATAACAGCATATTCATTTATTATCCCGCAATCCACTGATACAGATTCGATCAACGAACAATCCATTCCGGTACAATCCCGATTAGTTTCGGGATAACCGGATTAAATCCATTGCCATACTGCGGAGGCTCTATTGATTTTCTTTTATGTCGTCATCGGCTATCTGATCCTGCTTATGTCTATTTCTATCTGGAAAAGCTTCCTGGTCAAAAACCAGGAGGATTTCATGGTGGCAGGCCGATCGGTATCCACCCCCAAACTGGTGGGAACGCTTCTCTGTACATGGATGGGCTCCGGAAGTTTGCTGGCCGGGGCAGGACTGGCCGCCAATATCGGATTCTCCGAACTCTGGATGGCCGCCGGTGCCTGGGTCGCCATCGTCATCGTCTTCTTCCTGGCCGCCCGGGTGCGCCGCATCGCCGAGTTTACCGTACCCGACATCCTGGAACTGCGGTACAACAAATGGGCGCGCATCCTGGGCACCATCGTGATCGTGATCGCCTATACCACCATCGTCGGGTACCAGTTCCGGGCGGGCGGATTTGTCCTCGATCTGGTTGCCGGTGTTCCCGAGTGGCAGGGGGTGCTGCTTACCGCCGGCTTCATTGTCATATTTACCGCTTTTGCCGGGATGCTTTCCATCGTATCGGTGGACATCATCAACGGCGCTGTCATAACCGCATCCGTCATTATCGCCGTCCCGATTGTCTATCTGCATATCGGTGGCGCCGAACACCTCACTGCCACACTCGACCCCTCCTATTTCCAGCTTTTCGGCAAAAACAACTTCTGGTGGGCCATGGGAATCTTCCTGCCCACATTCTTCCTGCTGCTGGGCGAATCCAATATGTATCAGAAATTTTTCTCGGCCCGCAGTGAAAAATCGGCCAAATCTGCCGTTATGTGGTGGGTCATCGGCACCATTATCGTGGAGACCGCCCTGGCCTCGCTCGCTATCTTTGCCTTCAGCCATTTCAACGCACTTCCGGCCGCCTCCGAATTCTTCCTGTCCGGTGGCGATTCCGAGCGCATCATCCTCCATACGGCCCGCTACGGAACGGAAGTCGGTCTGCCTCTGGCCGTCGGACTGCTGCTCATTATGGCCTCGGTCGCCATCATCACATCCACCGGAAACAGCTTTCTGCTGACCCCGTCCACCAACCTGACCCGGGACATCTACCAGCGCTTTATCAATCCTTCGGCCGACAGCAAACTCATCGTCATCTTCCAACGTTCCATGGTCGTGCTGCTCGGACTGCTGGCCTGGCTGCTGCTGACCCAGTTCGAAACCATACTGGCCATGGCGCTGACAGCCTATACCATGGTGGGAGCCGGACTCACCCCCGCTCTGCTGGCCGCCTTCCTCTGGAAACGGGTTACGGTCGCCGGTGGAGTGTCATCCATCGCCACCGGTATGGGAGTTACCCTTTTCATTACCGTGGCCAACTCCATACTGATGAGCACCACCGGTGAACAACTGCTCAATGAGCAGTATATCATCCTGCCGGCAGCTTCGGCATCCATCCTGGTTCTGATCGTAGTCTCGCTGCTGACCCCCCACGACCCCGAATCCAAATGGGGCCGCTTTTACACCAAAGAGGTCTCGCTTGCCGATGCCATTGAGGAGAAGAAGAAATAACCATAAACGGGCAATCATCCGGGCACAACGTCGTATACTGAACAAAGGTTACAGATTTGCCGGCCGGCCAACAGGCATTGCATCTGACAATATACATCGAAACCGCTGAACAGATAAAATATTCGGTATTTCGCATCCGTAATATTATGATGTGGGTGATGCACTTCTTATTATTCATCGTATATAAGACGACGATCATTTATCTATTTCACTTTCTGACCTGAACCTGTTATGGCAATGCGAATTCTGCGTATCGCGCTATTCATTCTGATCCCCGTCATCCTGCTTATGATCTCATCGAGCTGGATCATGGAGTGGCTCTGGCTCAGAGAACTGGGCTATACCGATATCTTTCGGGTATTGAAAAGCACCCGGATTCTGCTGTTTGCCGGTGCGTTTTTGCTTGCCGGCCTCTATATGATGATCAATTTCCGGATACTGGGACGCCGTCTCAGGAGTTCACGCATCATGACCATGGTCATCGGAAACCTGAATATCACCATCCCCGCCGACCGGCAGCAAAAATGGCTCTTCAGAACCCTGACCATCCTGGCCCTTTTTATCGCATTCGTTTTCGCACTCGCCATCATGCTGCGCTGGGATGACGCACTCCGTTTCTTCTGGGCTCAGCCATTCGGTGCCGTCGATCCCATTTTCGGACGGGAGATCAGTTTCTACATGTTCCAGCTTCCCCTGTTCTCTCTGCTGCAGGGATCACTGACCGCCCTGACCTTCTTCACCACTTTCCTGCTGGCGGTTGTCTATTTTGTAACGGACATGATCAGCGCACGCCCCAATGAGGGGCTTCGGGCCGAACCTGGTGTACTGATGCATATCAAAATCAACGCCGCCCTCTGGCTGCTGACTCTTGCCGCCAGCTTCTTTCTCTCCCGTTATGAACTGCTCTTCCGGGCGGACGGTGTCGTTTTCGGAGCCGGTTATACCCATGTAGCCATTGAGCTCCCCGCACTTGGGATCGCTTCTGCCCTCACGGCACTGCTCGCGGTCCTGCTGATCACCAGCCGCTGGATATCCATGAACCGTGTTCTTGTCGGCACAGCGGGCCTCATCGCCGTCGTCCTGCTGTTCGGCCGGCTGATTCTGCCCACCGCAGTGCAGCAGTTCCGGGTGGCTCCCAATGAACTGGAGGTCGAGCGTCCCTACATTGAACACAACATTGAAATGACGCGCCTGGCATACGGCCTGGACCGCATCCGCGAAATTGACTATCCCGCTGACGATACCCTGCGAGCCGAAGACATCCGTGACAACCAGGAAGTGGTCGAGAACATCCGGCTTTGGGATCCCCGGCTGCTGATTCAGACCTACCGGCAGCTTCAGGAAATCCGCCCCTACTACCAGTTCAACTCGGTTGGCATCGACCGCTACCGAATCGACGGGGAGAAACAGCAAGTGATGCTTTCCGGCCGTGAACTCTCACCACAGCTGCCGGACGGCTCCAATACCTGGGTCAACCGTCACCTCCAGTACACTCACGGATACGGGGTAGCGATGAGCCCGGTCAACCAGGCCAACCGCCAGGGTGAACCGCTGATGCTGGCCCGTGACCTGCCGCCCGTCACCCATCCCGATATCCCCATATCAAACGCCGCCATCTATTATGGTATCCAAAGCATCGGATATCATATTGTCAACACCAACACCGAAGAGCTGCACTATCCCGCCGGCGACGGGAACATCTACCACCACTACTCCGGCAGCGGAGGAATCGCCTTCAACAGCTGGTTCCACCGACTTCTTTTTGCATGGGAGCTTGGCGACATCAATATTCTCCTTTCCGATTACATCCACCCCGGGAGCCGGCTTCAGATCTGGCGCGGCGTACAGGATCGCATTGAGCGGATTGCCCCGTTCCTCCAGCTTGACGAAGACCCCTATCTGGTGGTGCATGACGGTCGGCTGGTATGGATCCAGGACGCCTATACCACCTCCACACGGTTTCCCTATGCCGAAGCCCACGGCTCGATCAATTACATCCGCAATCCGGTCAAGATTGTAGTCGACGCTTATGAAGGATCCGTCGATTTCTATCTGGTGGATGACTCCGATCCGGTGATCCGACTCTACCAGGATATCTTCCCCGACATGTTCATCCCGGTGGAAGAGGCACCTGCCGGACTTGCCGAACACTTCCGCTATCCTGTCAACCTGTTTGAGATCCAGCTGGAGCAGTACAGTCGCTACCATATGACCAACCCAAGGGTATTCTACAACGACGAGGACCGCTGGCGCCGGCCGTTTGAGCAGTATGGCGGACAACGACTGCAGATGGAGCCCTACTATGTGCTGGGACGCCTGCCCGGGGAACCCACTGAAGAGATGGAGTTCAAACTGATCAGTCCGTTTACCCCGGAAGGACGTAATAACATGATCGCCTGGATGGCGGCGCGATCGGATCCGGAGTATTACGGAGAACTGGTCACCTACCGGCTGCCCAAAGACCGGCTCATTTACGGTCCGGCACAGATTGAGTCGCGCATTGACCAGGATCCCGAGATATCACGGCAGCTGGCGCTTTGGGATCAGCGCGGATCACGCGTTATCCGGGGCAACCTGCTGGTGGTCCCTATTGAAAACTCGTTCATGTATGTGGAGCCAGTATTCCTTCTGGCCGACCGGGATGACATTCCGCAGCTGCAGCGGGTCATTGTAGCGGTGGGTGATGACATATCGATGCAGCCAACCATTCAGGCCGCCATGGTGGATATCTTCGGCGATGATGCTGAGTTCCTGGATGTGGAGATCGGTCCGGTCGCCGTGCCCGATGACGAAGAACTGCTGGCCGAAATGGATGAACCCCTGCCGGTGGATGAAACGGATGTGCGGCCGGTAGCTGACGCTGTTACCGCCGAAGAGCTGGAAGAGATCCGGGCACTGTGGAACGACATGCGGCAGGCGATGAGTAACGGCGAATGGGGTCGTTACGGTGAGCTTTTGGGCGAGCTGGATGCTCTGTTGAATGAGTGATCCCTTATCATAATATTTTTCCTTTTTCTAATATAACCCGCATCGGTGTTAGAATGTGCTAATAGAAGGGGTTTTTGCCCATTCTTTATGGATTCTTCATGTGCATTGGAGTATTATATCAATGTGGATATCTGCGATTAAGAGCATCACCGCTCATTAAACAAGAGAAGCCCAAATTAGCTGTTAGGCGAAAGACTTTAAAGAAATGACGGTGTTCGCAAATTTCGTGTCGGTATCTGTTATCCCATCCTTTAACGACCAATACCATGAAAAAGACACCTTATGACTATTCAGGCCTCTTTGGTAAAGATGTCAACATCTGTGACGGAACCATAACAGCACCATCTCATCTGAAAATTTCCGGATATGTGAAAATGAACATTATTTGCAGCGGAAGTTTGATTATCACCGAAACCGGTGTTGTTGAAGGAGATGTTCAAGCCCCGGATATTGAGATTTACGGGAAGCTGTACGGATCGGTTCACGCCCATGAACATCTGGTTATTTACAAAGACGGAGAAATAAACGGACAGGTGTATACCCGAAATATCAAGGTTGAAGAGGGTGCCTTGTGCAACTTCGGAATCGCTGTCGGAGAAGAAGCGAATCCCGGTGCATTGAAAGAGTCAGCCGTGATCAATGGAAACTCCAGTCCTGTGGGAGAATTGCAACTGAATGAAGTAAAAAGCCCGGAGACTAAAAGTCAGGAGAACAAAACGATGACTGAAGAAGATACCGGGGTAAGCCACTTCTGGTGATCATCATTCGTTACTTTTACCCCCACGGTTAAACCGTCCTGTATTGATCCCTATAAGCAAGCCTGCAATAATCAAAATTCCGGCTAATGTAATAAATCCGGTGAAGAAGAGTGATTTCTGCACCGGGAAATAAACCATTTTTCCGGAGACCTGCATAATGCCGGTAAGAAACAGAAGGGTTACCATGGCAATGCTTCCGGTGAGATAGAGCCACGCCCCGGCATGAAGCATCTTTCTGACACGGCCAATCTGCCGTAAATGGAATAATCGTTGCAGTATCCCGAAGAGCAGCAGTGTGGATACCACCAGCAGCAGATGCAAATGGATATAGCCGATCACCAAAAAATCGGAATGCAGCCATATTTCCCGAAAAGGGGGCCAGGCCATGGCGACCGGAAGCAGGAGGACAGGTACGGCGCCAATAAGGCCTGACCATAGCAGTTCTTTGCATACCCAATGAGGTTGATGACCGGTGGCGTGAGTATGAGCGTATACATTACCGGCATCTGACCGGCGACCGGTGAGGGACCGGAGTGTTAAACCCAGTACAGCCAATCCTCCGGTTGCAAACAGAAGAGCACCGGCCAAGCCGGACAGAACTGCTGCATACGATGGTTCCTGTAGTTGAAGTTGCGGAATCAAAGCCGGAAGCAACCCGACCATCATGAGCCAGAAAGGCCAGGTCATATTCCGGTATTCCGGATCAATGAAATAACGGTATGCAAGACCGCATAGTGCAAACAGAAACCAGCCGTTAAAAAGTATGTGCAGGTAAAATTGTACGGACGCATCCAGCCAGAAGGGTGGCAGCCCGCGGCCAACAGCCAACAACCAGGTTCCCGCTGTGGCCATCACCATCCAGAACACAGCACCTTCCAGGAAGTATTGGGAGCCCGGATTGCCTTCCCTGACGGCATTTCGGAAAAAGATCCATGCCAGTCCATAGCCCAAAAGCATGTGAACGGTCGACAGTGCGATGGAAAGCGGGGCATATCCTTCATGTATGAAAGCAATGAACAAAACAAGGGTGATCACGATGGTCAATATCCCCAGACCGGTGACACTGCGCCGTGGAAGAGTACGGCGGATTGTTCCCGCTTCCAGTACCAGTCCCATCAACCCTAAAAAGGCCCAACCCAGCAGTGCAACATGAGAGTGTCCGTGTATCAGGTAATCGGCGCGAAACAGCATCCACTGGGGCCAGGCCCACTGCAAACGGAGCCAGATACCACTGACAAGGGTCAGAATCAGAAACAACAGAGCCGGTATGTAGTACCACTTTCTAATCATCCCTTAACAGCCGCCACGGCAGGTTCTTATTCATGGATAAAGCACGTCATGCTATAATATCAGAAATTTCAATGTCATCCGGATCACCATATACCTGTCAGACAACCTGTTTGGAAGTCACATAATAGTGTTTCCAGGTGAGTAATGCTGCAAGCATCAACAACGCTCCAAACTGGTGAACCGATGAAAGCCAGACCGGTACACCCCACAGGACATTTAGTGCCCCGGTTGTTATTTGCAATGCGATGATCAGCAGCAATGCAAGTCCGGTGAGTTGTAACGATCTGACCCCGGATTGCAGCCCGGTTATCATCGGTGGTACGACCACCAACGTCAGCAATAAAGCGATAATTCGGTGCAAAAACTGAACCGAAATAGCGTTGTGCGACAAATCATACCACCAGGGAGCCATTCGACCCAACTCCGGCGGGATCCAGTAATCACCCATCTTCGGAAAGGTGGGATAGACAAAACCGGCTTTGAGGCCGGCGGTCCAGCCTCCCACCAGAACCTGAATAAACAGCAGCGCTATGGCTGTGACGGCCGCGACCTGTACCCATTGATAAACGGTAAGCCACAAAATCCGACGCGATGCTCTTCTTGTAACACGATATTTTCCGATCCGGAAATTTGCCTCCCGGATTCTTTCGGGAATCCGGTTCAAAGCCATCTTCCAGAGAAACGCAAAGATCAGAAAGGCTACAACAAGATGAATACCCAGACGAAGATGGCTCACTACAGGCCGGCTTTCGAGTCCGCTTTGTACCATGTACCACCCCAGAAAGGCCTGTACCCCACCCAAAAGTGCAATACCGACAAGCTTTAACGCGTCATCGGGCGGCATTACCCGCTTCCATACAAAAAGCAAAAACGGTATGAGAAAGAGCACACCGAGCAGCCGGCTCAGCATTCTGTGAGAGAACTCCCACCAGTAGATCACTTTGAATTCTGAAAGGGTCATACCCCGGTGCACCTCCCGGTATTCCGGGAACTGCCGGTAGGTTTCAAAAGTATTCTGCCAGTCGGATTCACTCATCGGGGGTATTACCCCGCTGATAACCTCCCACTCGGTCATCGAAAGTCCGGCCTGATTCAAGCGCGTCAAACCACCTACAACAAGAATAACAGAAACCATTACACATCCGCTGAATAGCCATATAACGCGCCATCTCTTCCATTTTATGGTGTCATGATACGGAGAATACATGGTATGCCCTGAGGGTGTTACTGCTTCTTCATGATTATCAGGGCAAAACGAAGCACTGCATCCGAGGTGGGAAAAACCGCATGCTCTTCGGCAGGTTCAAGATAGATCCATCCGCCGGGGGTCATTTCGTACTCTTCATCCGGCGTCTTGAGTTTCCCGTCACCTTCGATGGTCTGTATCCATACCGGAAACTTTGAAGTGTGTTCATTCAGTTCTTCACCCGGTGCCAGATGCATCACCACCAGGGAAGTATGTTCATTTTTGAAAAGGGTTTCACTCAGTATCCCCCGGTCCGGTTTGGTCCGGGCAAAGTGTTCGTTCATATCAATATCATGAGCCATTGTAAATACCTTGTTTGTGTTAATCAGAAATCTTTATACAGAAAACGCCGGAATCCACCATATACCGGGACGAACAGCCAGAGCAGCAAGCTGCCGAGGGCAATCGCCATTCCGAGCACCGTGCCGAAGAAATCCCGGAAAACGGCACCGGTAAGTCCCATAAGGGCGGATATATCAAACTGCAGCAACAGCAGTATCCGTCCGAGGTCAATGGGGTTGAACAGTGATAATGCCAGCACCGGCTTCTCCAGCGGGTAGTTTGCAAACATATAGATCACCAGGAGTATGATCCCGTCATATATTACCGTGAAAAAGAGGCAGATAACCAGTGCGAGACCGAGTCCCTTGATGCGATCATCAAAGCGAAGGGCAAGATAATAGGCGATACCGACAAAGATAACCGTCAGCATGGATCCGGTAAAGGCCAGCATCCCTGCGGCGGTCCATGCTTCCGGACCAGCACCGTGATATATGAAAGGGACCATCACGCCACCGGTGAATGCCAGTACCAACGGCAGGCCAAGGCCCAGAAACATCCCCCAGAACAATTGGTGGCGCTTGACGGGGTGACACAGAAGCATTTCGATATACTCCCGTGTATTGTAGAGGTAGAATGCCCCGAGGATAATGGATGCCAGCGGAATCACGATCAAAACGACATTCATCATACTGGTGGCCACCCGCACTCCATCGCCTCCAAAACGGAAAAGGATATCCGTCAGCCCCAGAAAAAACAGCGCATAAGCGATGATCCATTTGCTGCGCATCACATCCCTGAGCTGATATTTCAGGATCTTTGCAATCATGACGTCCCTCCTTCTGTTACAAATGTCTGTTCCCGCTCTGCATAATGGTCATGAACCGGCTTGTTCTGCCCATCTGCCGGTCGGTGGCCTTGCGTCATTCCATTCCGTGACGCGACCGCTCCGTTCTGCCCGATTTTCCGCGCGATGGCACGCTCCAGGGTTTGTTGTCCGGTATCGGCAAGCAGATCGGACACGCTCAATTCAAAGTAGATCCGTCCTTCCAGCAGATATACCACCTGATCGGCCAGCTCCTGTACTTCACTCATGATATGAGAAGTGAGAATGATGGTGGTGCCGCGCTTTTTTTCAGCCAGTATCTTGTCTTTCAGGATACTGCTGGAAACCGGATCAAGTCCGGTGGACGGCTCATCGAGAAACAGCACCTTCGGCCGGAACAGAAATGCCAGAACCGCACTCACTTTTTGGCGGTTGCCGCCTGACAATGTCCGGAACGGCTTGTCCTTTTCGGTATCCAGATCAAACCGGTCCCACAGCTCCATATCGAGATCTCCTGAAAAGTGCTTCGATGTCCCGGAGATTCCGCTGTAACCCCGGATATCCTTGATCATATCCACGATCTCCTGCAGTGTCAGGTTTTCCGGATAACGGGCTATCTGCGGCATATAGCCGATTTTCCGGCGATAGTCACTGTCTCCATTGACTTCCGTACCATCCACGGTGATGGTCCCGGAATCAGGCTTTACAAGTCCGAGCACACTTTTGATGAGTGTCGTCTTGCCGGCGCCGTTCGGACCCAGTACCGCGGTTATCCTGCCCGGGGCGATATCCACCTCCACGGACTTCAGTGCGTGAAGCGCACCATAGTGTTTATCAAGCTCTTTAATTGTAATCATAAGGATACCTCGCTCATAAGCGGCTTTTCATCCACCAGGGTTTCCGGAGTAATAGTCGGCATGATGCGCTCGGTCAGATCCAGAATCTGCACGAACATACTGCGAAGCAGCATCAGGGCCATCGGGTTGCGTTCCACGATCAATGAGAAGAGCCTCACCGGCCGGTAGGGGACATCCCCATACCCGTCGCCTTTCAGATCGTAACCACTGTACTTGTCCCAGTAGTTGGCCTCAAATGTACTGTTGTTCTGCCGGCTATTGGTGGAAACATCAAACGCGTTATCAATAAAGTTGTTCTGTGTGATCATATTGTCCATACTGCTGGCTGTAATGCGGATCGCCCAGCCGTTCCGCTGAAACCGGTTGTAGTGAATTTTGACGCGGTCGCTTCCTTCGGCACGAATTCCGGTCGTATTACCTGAAAAATTATTGTGCTTTATTTCACTGTCTGTGATCTCTTTTAGCAACAATCCATAGGATGAAGCTCCCCAGTTCTGTAGAAACTCATTGTCCTCCATCATGACGCGCTTGCTGTACATGACGGCAACTCCGGCCCCGTTATCTTCAAACCGGTTGCGATGATAGGTGCAGTCGTCCGAGAACATAAAATGGAGCCCGTACCGGATATTGTTCACGGCATGATTGTCGTAAATTTCGCTGTTCTCCACATATTCCAGGTAGATGCCGTCCCGGTGACCGTTGATGATATTGCCTGCAATTACGGCGTGATTCGAGTTCCACAGATGGATCCCGTTCGCTGACACAGCTTCTCTGGTTTGATAAGCCCGCAGTTGATTGTCGCGGATCTCCACACCGTGTGAGCGGGCCAGGTATATTCCGAAAAATGTGTCATCAAACCGGTTATCAATAATCTTTCCGCCGGATACGCGGTCGAATCGTATTGCCGCATGATCGCGGCTGTGGCTGGTGGGAACATTCCGTATTTCCAGTCCCTCTATATGGACGCTGTCGGCAACAATACGGAATCCCTCTCCCTGGTGACCGGCATCGATCACTGGGCGGTCTATTCCGATGATGACTACCGACTGGGCAACAATCAATTGATGTTCACGGTATACCCCCGGATGAATCCTGATGGTGTCCCGGTCCGAGACCTGCTCCAGAGCATCGGAAATCCGTGAATATTCCTCTCCCTCGCCAATATTAAATACACGATTCGTTTGACCGGGCGATAGCGACGATGCTTCAACCGAAGGCGGGGTTGCCGTCGTCATCGTGCCCGCAACGGCAAGCAGGATTACAATCCACCCGTTTATGCCTTTGAACTTTATCATGAAATTAATGTTAATGTCCGTTTGACCAGGCCTCGTGCACCTTTCCGCCCAATTCGTGCCAGTCCATCACCGAACCTGAAAACCGGTTTTGCTGCTGTTCCGCTTTGTCCTCTGTCTCATAAGCAGAAAAATTCAGGGCCATCGGACTGCGCAGTTCATCACTTTGCAGATAGTACGCCTCCTCAGCCACAAGCCACTCACCGGGCCGTTCAAAATCGGGTACCCACAGGCTATGGATATCAATGCTTTGCCCTTCTCCGCCATCCACAAAGGCCGCCATACATTCAATGGCGTCAAACGCATACTGCCGACCCTTTTCGGTTACCAGCTGCGACGCAAAACGCTCATCACTGATCATCATGCGGCAATGGTCACACTCCTGTTCTCCAATTCGAATATCCTGCGGTCCGGGTTCACAGGCCGCTAACACCAATACGATCCCCATCATCCATACATACCGGCCGAATTTTTTCATTTCTCGAATATTTTCCATTTTCGTCATTGCAACCATAAACTGTAACCTTTACATACCCGCTTGCTGTAAGCGTTTTTCATCCCGCAACACTTCCCGGATTTCCTCCCAGGTGTAACGGGTGCCCGGATAAGCTTCTCCGATGTTAAAGAGCAAATCTTCATCGGCATCCGGGTCCATGGCGCTCACCCAGGAACCACCCGGACTCGGCAACAGCTTGCTGTGATGATACATCAGCTCATCCGGCGGCATGATCTGTTCCGCTGATACAAAATCCACAATGCCTACAAACGGATATGTATCCGCTTCACGATCCTGTTCGGCCATATGCCATACCAGGCTTTCCACAGAACGATACCTCTGTACCCGGCCATCTTCATCCACGGTCACAGCGCCATACCGTTTACTGCGGATTTCCCGGCCGCTGTATTCACACTGTTCTCCAAAGAGCGTGATCGCTTTCTCTCCGAAATGATGGGTACTGCTGCGGTCTGTCGTCAACGATACCTCTGATAACAATGCCGGAACAGAACCTTCATTGGTTTCGGCGGAAGCACCTCCGGAACGTTGACTTTGCGCATCACCGTGACGGTCATAATCGGCATTCCCGCATCCGGCCACACCGATGATCATAACCATGACCAGCAGATATACCGGCAG
>SLOL01000190.1 GCA_007132495.1 Balneolales bacterium | reverse complement strand
CGAGGGGTTCAACGAAGAAAACCGGATGATGAACAGCACCATGAAAATCGTTCGCAGCAAGATCAACGATCGTCATGAGGACCTGCTGCAGTATCTCTATCTGCCGGAAGCCCGAAACATCAGTAACGACAGAAACCGGGATGCTATGCGCACGCTGCTTCAGGATACAAGTTAAGCGAGTACAAAACCACAAGAATAAGGACAAGAAGAACCATACCAGGGGATGACGCCCCTGATTTGTATTCTCGCCATGTGATCACGTATATTGGTATGATGCCGACTGTCCTCTGCAAGAAACCGACAGCGTTCACCTCACCTGTTTTTGATCATGCCCCTGTTCACAGCGCTACTCCTTTCATTGCTCCTGTCCACTGCCCCCGCACCCCTCCAACCGGCAGCCACCAGCACACCGGTTGTCCAGTCAACCGGAGAACCGGTCACTGTCGGAATCCGGGTAGTGCCCCCGTTTGTGATTGCGGAACCGGACGGCGGTTACAGCGGTCTCACCATTGCACTGTGGGAACATATTGCCTCGGAGCTGGAACTGGAATACGAATGGGTGGAACGGGACATCCAGGGATTGATAGACGGCGTTGCAGCGGATAGTGATGCCGATGGTTATCTGTTTGCGGCGGCCTCGGCCCTGACGATCACCTCCGAACGTGAAGAGATCATCGATTTTACCCATCCTTTCTTTGTATCCGGCCTGGGTATTGCCGTGACCCACCAACCGGCCGGACTCCGGCAGGCCATTCTGAGTGTTTTTTCTATCGATTTTCTTTGGGTAGTGCTGCTTCTGGTGCTTTTGCTGCTGTTCTGGGGAATGCTGGTCTGGTACTTTGAAAGGCGTGACAACCCGGATGAGTTCGGCGGAAACGCCCGGGAGGGTATCGGAAGCGGCTTCTGGTGGGCGGCGGTGACCATGACCACGGTCGGGTACGGAGACAAAGCACCACGCTCATTTGCCGGACGGCTGGTCGGCTTCATCTGGATGTTCGCCGGTATCATCCTCATTTCGTTCTTTACAGCCTCCATCGCCTCGAGTCTGACCGTAACGCAGCTCGACTCCCGTATTTCGGGTCCGCAGGATCTGCCGTACGCCCGGGTGGGAGCTCTGGATCAGTCCGCCACCATCTACTATCTGGAAGAAAATCACATCCGCTACCGCACGTACGAAACGATTTTCGACGGATTGCAGGCAATTGATGACGATCGTATCGATGCGTTTGTCCATGATGCGCCGATCATCCGGTACTATGCAACCCGTGAGTTTCCAAACCGGGTACGCGTCCTGCCTGGAAACTTCAACGAACAGTACTACGGTATTGCCCTGCCGATTAACAGTATCTGGCGCAACGAAATCAACCGGGTAATGCTGGATTACATATCGGGCGAGGAATGGGAATCGTTAAATCGCCGCTACCTTGGGGAATAGGACAGAATTCAGAAAACAGAATTCAGAATTCAGAAGGCAGAAATCAGAATACAGAGTGCGGGGGTTCAGGGTGCAGAGGTCGGTATTCAGGGTTCGGCGTTTGGAAGTCGGGTTGGAAGGGTGTTATGGTGACTTATTGCGGCATTATCTAACCGGATAGCACTAACGCGTCGTTGCCCGGTAGATGCTGCTCGATGATGGTGGCCGTTTTGCAGGATTATCTGACCGGATCAATATCGAGTTGATCGATGGGTTGTCCGTCTTCGTCATACATCCGGAGCCGAATTTGATCTCCGTCAATTTCACCCAGGATAAAATGGCGGATGGAGTCGGCATTGGCGATATACCACGGTGGGTTGCCGTCTTCATCGACCCTTATCGGGCGGGTGCGTACCCCCCAGGCTCCGTCTCCGATATAGTAAATGCCGGTTTCATCTACCTGATGATTTCGGATCGGATGGGTGCGTTTATAGGTGTGATCGTGGTGTTCAAAGGCCAGTCGCACTCCATATTCTTCAAAAAGGGGCACCCAGTTTTCCCGAACCAGGGTTTCGACATAGCTCTCCGGTTTGCGGGCCGAAGGCCAGGCCGCAACATGGTACACGGGAATAAGATGCCGGACATGCCGGCGTTCGTATAGCGCCCGTTCCAGCCATTCGGACTGATCGCCCTCCACAAAGCTGGTGTGTTGCGAATCGAGCAGAAACAGGCTCAGATAATCCCCGAAATCAAGCACGCCATACCCCTCATCACCGGGGAAGGGAATGAAAGTGGAGAAATAGGGGGCCTCTCTGATCCGGAAATCGGGGTTATTGTATTCCTGAAACGGGTAATTATGGATAAAGGCCCGTTTGACCTCGTGGTTTCCGATGGCGGCCAGATGCGGAATAACACGCCCTTCGGAGGTCACCATCACTTCCGACCAGATCCGGAAATAGTCATACCACCGGCCTATCTTCCGCGCTTCACCGTCGGAATAGGCCAGATCGCCGCCGATGACGGCAAAATCCAGTTCTTCTCTTCCCATGTTCGTCGCTCTCATGATTCTCATCACGCTCATGGCTGTATTGCGCATCCATTCGGTGGTATGCAGCATATCCCCGCCGGCGACAAACCGTATGGGGCGGTTGAGCTCGTCCGGCATGGTGCGAAACATGTAGACCGGATCCTCCCCCGAAAATCGAAATTCATAGAGCTGGTCAGGCATAAGTCCGGTCAGTTCCAACCGCTGCAGGTTCCGGTTGACGCCCGGAATTTCAATAAACCGGCCTTCTTCCATGTGCCACTCTTGATCACCCTTTTTCCGATATTCCAGATAACTGGCCCTGCGGTCTTGCGGATACCAGTCGATGGTCATGGTAGATGTGGGATCGCTCTGCCACGAGAGCATGAACGAAACAGGTTCGGCCGGATGAAGTCTCTCACCCGGATTACATCCCCATCCAAATAGCAGGAGCGAAAATATCACAATCGACCATCGGCAGCAATCCATTATTTTCTTTCATCAAGTTTAGGAAATTTGCGATCCCGGTGGATTCATAAATCAGGTAGATTCACCAGTTTAGGAAATTTGCGATCCCGGTGGATTTACAGGCTTTGGGGGGATCAAATCACCATTACATGTACCTATTGGGTAAGCAGTAATTGTTCGTCCCGGAATGGCCGGTGTGGTTCAAGTCCGCCGGAAGCTTCCAGCTGCAGAATCACTTCAACAATCCGCTCTGCTGTCTTGCCGTCCCATTTTTCGGGTATCGATCCGCTTTTCCATGTTCCGCTCATGAGCCGCTCGAGTGCCGGCCGGATTGCCGCCGGGTCGGTACCGATCAGTTCGTTGGTGCCCTGTGTGATCGTTTCGGGCCGCTCGGTGTTGTCGCGAAGGGTCAGACACGGCACTCCCAGAACTGTTGTCTCTTCGGTGATGCCGCCGGAATCGGTGATGACCGCCCGTGCCCTTTTAACCAGGTAGATGAACTCCAGATAGCCGAGTGGATCGACATAGTGAAGATTCGGCCAGGTGAGTCCAAGCCGGTTCAGAATATTCCGGGTACGGGGATGGGTCGGAAAAATTATCGGCTCCCCCCCTGCTCCCTCGGCAATGTTACGCAGCAGTTCGCCCAGCTTCTGCTCCTCGTCCACGTTAGCCGGCCGGTGCAGCGTCATTACGAAATAGCGGCCCTCGGTCAGGCCACCGGTGTCTTCGGCCTTAACACTGGTGTGTTTAACCGGATCACCGTTGTCTTTACCCTGATCATCGGTGTGTTTGGCCGGATCATCGATAGCTTTACTCTCCTGCCCGACTTCCAAATCATCCCAGATTGCCGGTTTCCGGAGGCGATCAAGCTGTGCATAGAGCGTGTCAATCATGGTATTGCCTACAAAAAAGATTCGCTCGTCCTCCACCCCTTCGCTGCGCAGATTGTTGTTGGCAATTTCGGAGGTGGTAAAAAAGTAATCCGAAATACTGTCGGTCGTTACGCGGTTGATCTCCTCGGGCATGGTCCAGTCGCGCGAACGAATTCCTCCTTCCACGTGAGCCACATGCACACCCAGTTTTTTGGCGGTGATGGAACAGGCCATGGTGGAGGTGACATCACCCACCACGATTGTCAGGTCGGGTTTTTCCTGTTCGGTCAGCAGTTTCTCGTAACCGGTCATGATCGCGGCTGTCTGCTCGGCCTGAGATCCACCTCCGGCTCCGAGATTGACATCCGGCCTGGGGATGTTGAGTTGATCAAAAAAGCTGTCGCTCATATTCTTGTCGTAGTGCTGACCGGTATGTATCAGACGAAAGCGCATGGGCTTTTGTCCGACAGGGTCTTCCATTTGTGCATCCTGCACCTTTTGAATAGCGTGGGTGATCGGCGCGATTTTCATGAAATTGGGTCGTGCACCGGCAATCAGGTCAATAAGCATAAATGAGTTGTTAATGAAGTTTGAGTAATGGGGGTATCTATTGGAACACACAACAGGTCCAACAATATCGAATGGATATCCTGTGTCAAAATCCACTCTTTTTTCTTCGATGGGAAATATAGGCAATTACAGCCTCAAATGATGAATGCACATTTTTAAAAAGTCACAGAACCGGGCCTCTTGCATAACATATTTTTGCCCGGCTTTACGCATGACATATCTATACTCCGGCCTCTTACATGACGTAATAACTGGTCTGTATACATCAAGGATTGGCATAAGCCATCACCACTGCAGTAAACCCCTCTTTCCGTGTTCAAACCCGTTTTACCAGGACAGTCTGAACCCTGAACCCAAAAATCTATCATCATGAAAAAAATATACAAACTTATACCGCTTCTGTCTCTGTTTGTCTTAT
>SLOL01000209.1 GCA_007132495.1 Balneolales bacterium | reverse complement strand
TGGCCATCCATGGCAGCCGCTTTCCGGTGTACAGCCCCGATGAAGGCTCCAATGCCTCCACCAACCATTCCCATTCTTATTTTTCTCTTCATAGCATCCGTTATATTTGGTGTGAAGTGTTTTTTTTACATCTATTTAATATATCTGTTGAACAGGTTCTCCAGCAGCTCCTGTTTGCCGCTTCGCATTTCCGGCTCGCCTTTTTGAGCGGCCAGATCACGAAGGTCCTCCAGTGAGAGCTTGCCATCTTCGAATTTTTTACCGTCGCCCGAATCGAAGGAGGTATAGCGGCCCTCTCTCAGCTCCCGGAAGTTGGAGTTGTTCAGGATATCGTCGGCTATCATCAGCCCGCGGGCGAAGGTATCCATTCCGCCGATATGTGCATGAAAAAGATCCTCCAGATCGGTCGAGTTCCTGCGCAGTTTGGCATCGAAATTCAGACCTCCCGGAGCAATCCCGCCGTTGTCGAGCAGGATGATCATAGCCTCGATGGCATCGTAGAGATCGGTCGGGAAGTAATCGGTATCCCAACCGTTCTGGACGTCACCCCGGTTGGCATCGATGCTTCCCAACAGTCCCGCCTCGGCGGCAATCATCAGATCATGGGCAAATGAATGGCTCGCCAGCGTCACGTGATTGGCTTCGATGTTCAGCTTGAAATCATCCATCAGATCCTGCTCGCGAAGGAAGTTGATCACAGTGGCTGCGTCAAAATCATACTGCTGCTTGGTCGGTTCCATCGGCTTGGGCTCGATCAGAAATGTCCCTTTGAAACCGATCTTTCGACCGTAATCCCGGGCGGCCCGCAAAAAGGTGCCCATATGGTCCAGCTCCCTGCGCATCATGGTGTTGAACAGGTGCATGTATCCTTCGCGCCCGCCCCAGAATACATAATTTTCACCATCCAGCTCCACGGTGGCTTCAAGCGCGTTCTTGACCTGTGCTCCGGCGTGACACACCACATCGAAGTCGGGATTTGTAGCGGCTCCGTTCATATAACGCGGATGGCCGAACAGATTGGCCGTACCCCAGAGCAGCTTCATCCCGGAATCCCGCTGGTACTGTTTGGCCAGGGAGACCAGCTCCTTGAGATTTTTTTCGGTCTCGGCCACCGAACCGCCTTCCGGTGCCAGATCCACGTCGTGAAAACAGTAGTAGGGATTGCCCAGTTTTGAGAAGAACTCAAAAGCCGCCTCCAGGCGGTACTTTGCATTGTCCAGAGGATCAGAGGATTTGTCCCACGGGAACGTGCGGGTCCCCACTCCGAAAGGGTCGTTATTGACGTTGCAGAAAGAGTGCCAATAAGCGACAGCAAACCGGAAATGGTCTTTCATGGTCTTGCCGGCGACGACCTTGTCCTCCTGATAGTACTGAAAGGCAAAGGGGTTGTCCGACTCCGGACCTTCGTATTTTATTTTACCGACACCGGGAAAGTATTCGTTTGTGCTCATAAACTTGGATGTTTTGGATTTAAATGGTCAATAGTTCAGGCTGTCTGACTTAGTCAAGGTTCATACAAAAGCTTGTGGCGCGATGCCACGATTTTGTTCAGGGTATCACTCCTTCAGGGCATCCTGAAGTGTATTCAGCCAATGGTGGTACGCCTCCTGGTATTGCTCCTGTTTGACGGGATCAGGCTCCAGTTGATCGATGATGCGGAGGCCTTCAAAAGCCTCATCGGGACCGGCATAGAGACCGGCCCCCACACCGGCTCCGCGGGCCGCCCCCTGGGCGCCGTCGGTGTTGTACAGCTCCAAACTGGTTCCGGTGGCATTAACAAACGCCTCCCGGAACAGGGGACTCAGAAACATATTGGAATGGCCCGCCTTTACGGTCCGGATATCGAGATTCATCCCTTTCATGATCCCGAAACCGTAATTGAGGGCGAAAACAATACCCTCCTGAGCGGCACGTAACAGATGTGTTGTGTTGTGGCGGTTGAACTGGAGACCATTCAGCTGCGCTCCCAGGTCACGGTCCTCCAGAATGCGCTCGGAGCCGTTCCCAAACGGAATGAAGTTCAGCCGGTCGGATCCGATGGGCGCCTGTGAGGCCAGTTTATTCATCTCCTCGTATGAAACCGCTTTTCCGGTACCGATTATTCTCCGGAGCCAGCTGTTCAGGATGCCTGTTCCGTTGATGCAGAGCAGAACGCCATAGCGGTGCTTATCCGGAAGATGGTTGACATGCACAAAGGTATTCACCCTGGACTGCGGATCGTAATCGGGACGATCGGTGATCCCGTAGATCACCCCGGACGTGCCGGCTGTTGCGGCCGATTCCCCCGGCTGAAGCACATTCAGGGAAAATGCGTTATTCGGCTGATCACCCGCCCGGTATGCAACCGGTGTACCGGTAGTAAGCCCCAAATCTTCCGCCGCATCCGGCGTCAGTTCCCCGTGTACTTCAAAGCAGGAGTCGGCTTCCGGGAGCAAATCCCGGGAAATCCCGTAGTAGTCGAGAAGATCACCGGCCGGAGCTTCTTTCTGATAGTCCCACATAATTCCCTCCGACAGGCCGGAAACGGTCGTGTTGATCCGTCCGGTCATTTTCATTCCGATATAATCGCCGGGAAGCATTATTTTGTGGATCCTGCCGTAGAGATCCGGTTCGTTCTCTCTTACCCATTTCAATTTGGATGCGGTAAAGTTCCCGGGAGAGTTGAGGTAATGCTCCAGGCAAAAATCATATCCCAGATCATCAAAAGCCTTTCTGCCGATCTCCCCCGCTCTGCTGTCACACCAGATAATGGATGGACGCAGAACATTTTTCGACCGGTCCACCGCCACCAGTCCATGCATCTGATAGGAGAGTCCGATCGCCCTGATCGGGGTGGGGTCCACCCCATGATCACTGATCAGTTCACGGACGGCTTTGACCACATGCTCCCACCACATATCCGGATGCTGTTCTGCCCATCCCGGCTGCCGGGACTCCATACTCATCTCCTCTTTCGGCGATACGGCTGAACCGACAAGTTCGCCATTGTCAGAACGGATAACCGAGGCTTTTACGGAAGAACTGCCGATATCAATACCCAGCAGGCAATCTGGTTTGTTCATTGCAATTATGTTTCGTTCAAAAGAAGGTTTGTTCTGGGAACAATGTAAAATAAATCCTTCAATTTGAGAAACAAACTTCCGGCATTCCGTAACCGATTACGGAGTCGCTACACCAGCTGTGACTGAATCAGCTCTTTTGCCTCATAAAGGGAATCCAAAACATGGGATGCCACGGCACGTACTTCGTCAGAAGGCTGCTTGAGATCGGGTACCATGATGGCCGTCATACCGGCGGAAGTGGCCGATAATATACCGGTTTCAGAATCCTCCAAAGCGACACACTTCTCCGGATCGACTCCCAGGCGCCGGGCGGCTTCCAGATAGATATCCGGCGCCGGCTTGCCGTTGGGGATCTGGTCACCGGTCACAATATGCGAAAATTGTCGGCCCAGTCCGGAGGCCTTGAGGCTGAAAGCGGCCTGTTCCCCGTCACTGGATGTGGCTACGGCTTTGGGAATCCGGTGTTCGTTCAGAAAAGCAAGGAGCTCGGTCAGGCCGGGCTTGATACTGATTCCCGTCGATTCGGCATGTTCCTTCCATATTTGCTGCCACCGTTTCCAGAAAGTGTCAAGCGGGAAATCCGGTCCAAAATGTCCGGCAATAATTTTCCGGCAGGCGTCATTAGGCTGACCGATGATGGAAAAGAAGAAGGACTGCTCAAATTCATAGCCAAGTTCTTTAGCCGCCTTCTGCAGGGAGAATTGATAAATCGGTTCGGTGTCGATCATCAGGCCGTCCATGTCAAAAACAACGGCCTGCATTTTGGAGTTCTGCAACGGGTACGTGGGTTAAAATGATTTTCTGGTGAACTGTCTAAAATAGCCTTTTTTGAGGGTTCCTGCCAGTGTCAGATCTCCTTCCCTTCAGATATCTGTCATTATTCGACAAGTTATATTACTTTTGCGGCAATTCCATAAATTGCGATCACTTATAATGTTTTTCATTCCATTCCTCCAGCTCCCGGCAGGTAAAACCCAGCAAATTCATGGTCCGGAAGAAGACCGGAACATCGTTGTCCAGAAATTCTTTTCTTTTCAGTTCCCGCACCTTTTCAAAGGCTCCTTCCGCCACGAAAAAACCGATGCCCCGGCGGTTGTAAATTACATCGTGTTCCTGCAGATAAACAAAGGCTCGCATGGCCGTATTGGGATTCACTTCAAGCTGCACGGCAATATCACGGACCGATGGTATGCGATCATCCTGTTTCCATTGCTTACGCAGGATTTTTTCACAAAAATGGTCGGCAATTTGCAGATATATGGGACGGTTTTCTGTAAAGTCCATGGTCAGAGTTGCCTGTGTTTAAAGCGGTAATAACCGACCGGCAGAAATATGAGCATCACAATGATCCATCCCGCCGCCTTCATGAGTTCACCGCGTGAAGCCGTCTCTATGAAAACCTCCCGGTCAAATACATTTTCCGGGAAACCGGGCACGATGGTCCATAACAGGTACATGATCAGCCCGAACACCATGGCCAGGGCGATGTGTGCAACCACCAGGGTCAATATCGTTTTGATGAAGTTGTTTTTCCGGAAAAACACCCCGCCGAGCAGGAAAATACTGTGGAGGCCGAAGTAAGCGATGATTTTCATCAAGACTTCGCTGTCCATCGGATTGAACCATCCGAAACCGGCACCTAACAGCCAGACATCGATGGCCGAGCACACCAGTTCCATCAGAAACAGTACCGCCATCACGACCATGGTGTAAAGCGGGGCGGTTACCAGCCATGCCGACAG
>SLOL01000049.1 GCA_007132495.1 Balneolales bacterium | reverse complement strand
CATTTGGTAAAACTGGATATTCTGCTGAACGGGGATCCGGTCGATGCGCTCTCCTGCATTGTACATCGCGACAAAGCCTATGAATGGGGTAAACGCCTCTGCGGCAAACTTCGGAAGCTTATCCCGCGCCAGATGTATGAAGTCGTTATCCAGGGAGCTATCGGTTCCAAGATTATCGCCCGTGACACGGTTCGGGCTTTGCGCAAGGATGTGACCGCCAAATGCTACGGTGGAGATATCACCCGGAAACGGAAGTTGCTGGAAAAGCAGAAGGAAGGGAAAAAACGTATGAAACAGGTGGGAACTGTGGAAATTCCACAGGAAGCGTTTCTCGCTGTGCTTGCCATGGATGATGATTAAACAGCTGAATTGCCTATGTCGACATTTTCAAATACACCGGATCGTCTATTACCCGCATTGCTGGTGCTCTTTTTCATACTGACACTGCCGGCGGCCACACCCACCCCGGCATCCGAAGAAAAGACCGTTCAGCAGCCCCGGGATTTGCTGGCCGAACCAGAAATCGTAAAAGTGGATAATGCCAATCGCCAATCTTTTGAACGGCGTTACCGGGATATCCGGTGGACCGGTGCCGGTTTTCGGGGAAGTACGGTGATCGATCGTATTCCAACACGCGAGATCCGGGCACGACTACAAAAAGTATACGGTGATCCGACGGTTAAGCTGAAGCATCTTTACGGGCAGGCAAACTTTCGGCCCGCACACTATATACAATTTGAATATTGGTTCGTTATCGATGATGAAATTCCCATGATGGTACTGGATATTGACGGGCCGTTTGGTAGTGGGGTGGTATTTGTCGGAGCGAGTCGCTATGTGGATTTGATGCCGGAAATCAAGCGCACCCTCACCAGGAAGCTGATGGATATCAACGAGCTGGCTGAATACGAAGATCATTTTTATGAATTGACTGAGCGTCAGTGGTACCTTGTGCGTTATCGCAACGGAGAATTTTCAAACGACAAGGTTAGCCGGCCTGAAACACTTAAGTGAGATTTTTACCCCAAATAACCTTTAACCGACACAGAGTTGGCTGGAAAAAAAGAAGAAACATCAAAAAAACAGAAAGCCCGACGCCAGGCGCTCGACCAAAAAGCCAGGCAGGACAATACCAGAGCCAAATCCTGGGCCCGTGAATGGCTGGATGCCATTTTATTTGCTGCCGTGGCAGCACTGATCATCAGGGCGCTGTTTCTGGAAGCATATCGCATTCCCACTCCCTCCATGGAGTCAACACTGCTGACCGGCGACTTTCTGCTGGTCTCAAAAATGCATTATGGAGCCCGAACCCCCATGACCGTCGGTATACCGTTTACCGGCGTGTACATACAGAACCTGAATTTGCCATGGTTTCGGCTGCCGGGTTTCATGGATGTCCGCCGGGATGATATTCTGGTATTCAACTACCCTGTCGATGACGATGCCGTCTCGCAAAAAACCAATTATATCAAGCGCGCCGTCGGTATTGCCGGAGATACCCTGGGCATCAGGGACAAAGTTTTGTACGTGAATGGTGAACCGGAGACGATGGAAGAAACCTATGAGCAGCAGTACATCGTCCAGGTGCGTGAACGCCTGCGCTTGAGTCCGAGCAAGGTCCGATCTTCCGGTGGAAGGGTGTTGCAGTCGTCCGATAACAGATACCGGATCAATATGACCGGGGAAGTGGCTTCGGAGATGACCGGATGGCCGGAAGTGGATGACGTGCAGCCCTTTGTATTGCCTGTTACATCTAATGATTTTGCCCGGCAGCCATTTACCTTCGCCCAGGGATTTTCGGGAAACTACCATCATATGCCCGAATTTGTGGTGCCTTTTGAAGGGCAGGCCGTAACGATTTCCGATGAGACGTGGCATCTGTATGCCGATATTGTAACCCGATATGAAGATAACGAAGTGATCAGGACCGACGATCTGTTTGTGATCAACGGGGATACCACGGATCAATATACCGTTCAGCAGGATTATTACTTCATGGTCGGTGACAGTCGTGACAACAGCGAAGACAGCAGGTTCTGGGGTTTTGTCCCGGAAGACCACATCGTCGGTCGTGCCTGGGTCATCTACTTTTCCTGGGACGGCGAGCGGTTTATGCCACGTTTCCGCAGAATGCTGAACCGGATCAATTAACGGTCACTTTACCCGCCCGATACGGATGGCGGCGCCTACACCTCCAAAAGGTTGATTGGTGTTGATGTTGAGGAAGGAATAAACGCCGATTGCCGCAAAACGGGTCAGGGGAAATGAGAGATGACCTTCAACCGGAAATGCCAGCATGGGTTCCATGGTACCATCCGCATTTCCACCGATCAGCCCGGAATATTGTTCTCCGGCAATAACCGAAAAACCCACCCCGCCGGAGACGTACATCGAGCCCAGAAATACGGAGCGACCGTACATCATGCCCACGTCCCAGGTGCCGTTACCGGGTATCCTGTCGGTGGCACTGGTTCGAATGGAGAAGACATGGCGGCTGTAATCCACCGACAGGCCGACAGCGGATCCGGCTCCCATTGTTGAAAATCCCTGGGTATAGTGCACCCAGTACCGGGTTTGGGTGTGTTCTTGTTCAAGCTCCTGTGCCGTTACCGCAGTAGCAGTCCCCAAAAAAAGAGTCAGCAAAAGGATTCCAAAACGCAATAAGGTCATCATAAATAAGAGTTTTTTTTAAAGCCAAACCATTAAAAGCGGGTATTCACGATATTGGCAAAGTCGGATCCGAAAGAATAGGAGATGGCGACCATTACACGGAATGAATAATCGGTGGCCAACTCCTGCCGGGCAAGGAGGATGTCCTCAAGATCCAGGTCTCCTGCCCGCAACGCCAACTGATCCTGTATGATATCATAATCGGTCTGCAGACTCAGGTTCAGGCCTTCTGCCAGACGTAATGAAAACCGCGTAAAGGTCTGCAACCGCCGGAGTGTGGTATCATGAAAATAGTGCGATCCGGTAATGCCGGCAAAGATACTGCCCCAGGGCTGCTGGTACCTGGCTCTGGCAAGCAAACGTTGCCTCACCAGATTTTCATTCTCTTTCTCGTAGATCGTCATATCATAGTAGTCCCGGTGGTTATACCCGAGATTGTACCTGAAAATGATGGCCCTCCGGGTGGCCTGCTGATAGGGGAAGAGACTGTATTCGATTCCGGGGCTGATTTGCAGATCATGTTTGAGGTTCCGGTCAAATCGTGTCTGATAATCAGCAAAGAAGCCGGCCGACCAGTGATCGGTCAGGCTCTTGATTACGTAACTGTCGATTCCGTGCCGGTGTCGATGACTCGAAACCGTTTCACCATCGCTTTGATCGAGTTCTTCAAAGTCGTAGTTGAAATAGGGCCGGAATCGCAGTTTCCAATCATGAGTTACCCGGTCAGCAAAAAAACCCCAGCGGGAGGAGAAATCTCTTCGGTTACTCTCCATCCGCAGCTGCATGCGGCCGGCATAAACCTGAAACACCCAGTTATTCCAGGGGTCGTGCGTGTCATTCAGCTGCTCCCACTCATCATCATCAAATTCGTCGTATGACAGGGCAAAACGGTCTCCCAGCGGTGTTCTCATCATAAATGGAGCCAGCCCCATTCGAATAGCATCATTCAAACTGTCACGAATTTCACTCCAGGTCATGTCTCGCCCGGTTGTATGAGCGAAGGTATAATTCATTTCGGCAAACCCGTTCCTTCCAATAAACGAGAGTTCGTATTCTGTTCCTCCGTCACCGGTGCTCTGTGCCGTGATAAAGAGGTGGATGTCCGACTGCTCCTGGTCCCGTACATAATTGACAAAGGTGATCTCTTCGCGAATATGGTTGTAATCGCAGCGCTGGCAATCCAGATACAGTGTTGGCCGCGCCTCTGTTGCATAGTTTCGAGAGGATAACGTTGAGAGTTCGGTTGGAGCAGAAGCAAATATAACCGCAGGAGCTGTTGCGATCAGCAGCAGTATTATGATCAAAACAGAGATGACTCTTGACGTTATAAGGTTATGATGGGCGGCATAACGCTGGCAATCATGGATATATCGATACATGGTTTGTTTTGAGAGTTCAACCTGTTGATGATTCGTTTTAAAACCCGAAAAAAAAACGGTATATATGAGATGACACCGTTTTATGCTGGTTCAGCCGGGTTGTTCACATCCTGTAACATTTACAACAATATTTTATCGGTAAAGCAGGCATGGACTTATTCCAGACTTCAGTCATCTGGCCGGGAGTTTCAGCACGGCACAATATAAGGAATTGGAAGCAAAATAATCTAATAAATCCTGCACATTCGTAAGCTATGAACCCTTTTCAGGTATTTTTTCGGTGAATTTATTGCCGGAGCCGGTGCCGGATGGACGAATTGCGGTTTATTCGTGTTCTTCCGGATACAAACTCTTACCTTACAACGAAGTTCGTCAATAACATTGCGCCATTACATATAAAAAGTATTTCCGGAATAATGCTCAAAACAACCCTTCTGCCACTCAGCCTGAAAGAGCCGCACCAGAAGTTGAGGAATTTGACCGCATTTATAATACGACTTGGAACAGAAAAAGTATTGTTGTGCCATATTATGCAGAACGAGTCCGGTAAAAAGAGGCAAGAGGTGACATCGGCACTGGAAAGTATTGCCGAAGACATGCATGGCCATGGATTGAAGACGGATTATGTGTTAGGTCATGGAAGTATCGCCCATGAGGTGTGCCGGTTGGTGGAGCAGCACAAACCTGATTATATAACCATTCCCTGGAAGCGCAAAAATGTGATCAAACGTACCATTCTCAGCAGCCCGGATATTGATATCCTTCGTATTTGCAGTTATCCGACACTCATATTCAAAAAATCGTCATTTCGAGATGCCGGTAGCAAGCCGGATATCGTGGTCTATGCCACGGATTGCAAACAGACGGATGAAAAGGTGCTCCCCTATCTGACTTCGGTCCCTTTCAAGGCGCATACCCTCTATTTTCTGCACGTCAGGGAGCGGGCTCCGGACCCGGTAGCCGATGATGAACACAGACGCAAGGTTCAGGAAAAGATGGATCAACTTGCCGGAAAATGCCGGAACCGGTATAAGCACATTGATACAATACTCGTCACCGGCTCCATACGATCACAAATCTCCCGCAATGCACGGAAAATGAATGCCGATCTGATCATCATCGGGCGTAATGACAAAAAGAAACCAATGGATAAGCTGCTCGGGTCTACAGCCGAGGCCGTTCCGCACAAGGTTTACAGCTCCGTTTTGATTTTAACCTGAGATATTGATGGAAAAGCTGAAAGACAATATGGTATTTGTGGTCTCCCTGATTCTTGTATTGGCCTTTGCCATACCGGGGATCTTTTACCCGGACCTACTGTTTGCATTTGCCACTTTTCTACACGAACAGATTCTCGAAATGTTCGGATGGGGCTATCTGGTTGCGGCCTTTATTTTTCTCATCTTTAATATATGGCTGGCCCTGAGCAAATACGGCACATTTAAGCTTGGTAAACAACATGAAAAGCCACAATTTTCCTATTTTGGATGGTTCAGCATGCTGTTTGCGGCCGGAATGGGTATCGGACTCATATTCTGGGGAGTAGCCGAGCCGATGAGCCATTTCCTCAACCCCCCGGAATATATTGAAACCCGTTCCGGTGAAGCCGCCCGGTTTGCAATGAAATACAGTTTTTTTCACTGGGGCATTCAGCCATGGGCCATTTATATCACGATGAGCCTCTGTATTGCCTACTTCTCGTTCCGTCGCGGGATGCCGCCTTTGATTTCAAGCTGTTTTTATCCGCTTATCGGCGACCGGATCTACGGCCTGCCGGGGTATCTGATTGATATTCTGGGCGTGTTCGCCACCATATTCGGTATCGTCACCTCACTCGGACTCGGTGCCATGCAGATTACAACCGGACTCGGCGAAGTATTCGGATTTGAAGCAGGACTTGGTGAAACATTTGCCGTCATCGCTGTAGTCACCGTTCTGTTCATGATATCAACCATGACCGGTATTGACAAGGGGATTCAGATTCTTAGTAAAACCAATATTATCCTGGCACTGACACTGCTGGGATTCATGCTCATAGTCGGTCCGACGGTCTATATCCTGAATATCTTTACACAGACTATCGCGGCATTCTCCTCCGATTTTGTCAATATGAGCTTGTCAACCAACCCTTTTCGGGGATACGAGTGGACGCAGTCATGGACCCTGTTTTACTGGGCCTGGTGGATTGCATGGGCGCCATTTGTAGGTCTGTTCGTGGCCAGTATTTCACGCGGCAGAACCATCCGGGAGTTTGTCGGTGGTGCTCTTATTGTACCGGTACTGCTTACTTTTGTGTGGTTCAGTACCTTCGGTGGAGCCGCCTTTGATGTGGAGCTGAACAGGCAGGCCGATATTGCCGAAACCATCGCCGCCGATGTCTCGATCGGGCTCTTTCTTCTGTTTGAATACTATCCCCTTACTCCGTTGCTGAGTGGGGTTGCTATTCTCCTGCTGTCGATTTTTTTCATTACTTCCGCCGATTCGGCAACATTTGTACTCTCCATGATGACCTCGGGTGGGAAACTTCATCCACCCGCGTACAAAAAAATCATTTGGGGATTGGTAATTTCCGGTACGGCTGCAGTACTGCTCTATGCCGGCGGTCTGGAGGCTCTGCAAAAGATGGCCATTACCGCTGCTCTGCCGTTTACAGTGATTATGCTGTTGATGTGCAGGAGCCTGTACAAGGGGTTGAAATACGAAGCATCGATGACCGATACTTCAGACACACAGATGCAGGATGGACTTTCAGACGACCGATGATCTTCCATACCGTATATATTATTGCGGCTCTCCCCGGAATCCTATAATATCCCGTAGTCCACCACCGGAATAAAGCAGATTTGCTGATCATACCGGTTTGAATAAAAATTTTCCATTCTTCAATTCACGAAATCATGACAGGTAAAAAAGTATTTGGTGTTATAGCGATTAGTTTACTGGCAGGTCTCTTCACTTTGTCCGATGCGCGGCAGGAAGCCCGGTCGGTCTATTTGCAAATCGATTACCTGAAAGTGGCTCCGGATGACATAACTGATTTTCTGCAGATGATGGAGGAGCTCTGGAAGCCTGTTCACGAAGAGCGACTGCAACGCGGGGTCATCACAAACTGGAGTATGTACGAAGTGTTGATCCATGAGCCCGGTGCCTCTTATAACTTTGTGATTATTCATACGTTTGATGATTTTCGTAATATTTACAGCAGCTACTCTGATGATGTAATTACCACCGTATTTCCCGGTGAAGAACTCAATGAATTGAAAAGAAACCTGCGGGCCGGATCCGAGACGGTCAATAGCGAACTCTGGCAGGTGGAAGGAGAGGTCACAGGCGAGGATGTAAATATTCACACCGGAGCATACATCACGAAAAACTACATGGACTCCAGAGGCGGTACCGGTGAACACACGGCGATGGAGCTGGATTTTTGGGGACCGATTCACCGTGTTCGTCTGGATACGGATATCCTGAACAGCTGGGCGATGTACACACTGGTCAAGCCCGGAGGAGATGCCCGCAATTACACATATAGCACCATTGACTACTATGGCAAACTCGGGGACATCGAGGGCTCGGTCGGGATGGACCTTGCCCGTATCGCCCACCCCGATAAATCGGATTCAGAGCTTCAGGATTATTTTTCGCGTACCGGTGCATCCCGTGATGTGATTAAAACGGAACTCTGGCGGTCAATACTGACGGTCAACCCGCTTGCTCAATAACGATCGGTTCATCATTCGGCAGTGCCCGATAAAGGATATAGGAACCGTTGTTATCACTGCGTACTTCCGGTTGCTGTGATTGATCTCCCTGAGCGACCACTACCGACTGCCAGCCGGCCGGTATCCGGGTTTTCAGCGTCATGGGCAGTGTATACCATTCGTCAAGTGTGTGTGTGAAATCCACCCGCAGCCGGTCACCATCGGTCAGCGACCTGAGATCGGCATACATCCGCTGCCGGACATACTTGGCGGCATCCTCAAATGTGGCCACCCACAGGTCTTCTTCATGTTCATTGATATAGCTGAAGTAGGTGTTCAGCTCCTCCTCGGACTTCGGCTCCCATCCGATCCCTTCCACCCCGTGGAATACCAGAACCAGCCAGATGTTATCATGGGCCAGAGTCGTGTCAACCCATGACTTCATCAGCTCCATCGGGGTGTCGGTCAGCGGCCCGCGTTGCCATTGTACATACTCCTGTTCCGATTCGCCCGGTTCCTCCTGACTGGCACGATTCAATTCCTCAAGAAACGGTTCGGGCATACGGTTTCGGTTTGCCGGATAGGTTTCATACACATACTCCATCACCCGTTCATCTTCAGTCCCGAAAGGTGCTTCGGCCGAGAAGGTATGCGCACGACCGAGTTGGTTGTGCAGCTCTTCCCTGCTTCTTTCCAACTCGAACAGGATATTGGCCTCATCCATTATGGCCAGGTAGGGGTGAGTGACGGTATGACTGCCGAATTCGTGGAAATCGCCATCCAGTGATCGAAGTTCTTCCCACGTGATCAGCTCTGTTCCCGGTTCCACATATAATACGCTGTTCAGATAGGCGCCGAAATCGTCGTCGGGAGCATACTTGCCCTCTCTGACGTTGGAATACCCTTCGTCGATGATGGCAATAGCCTCTTCGAAATTTCCCTGTTCGTATCGCTGTCCGGCCCGGGTGTGGTAATGATGAACATCTTCATAGCCGAGATACCGTATGGCCGAGGCCCGCTCGAAAAAGTTCTCTTCATTGGTGGGGATACGGCCCGATTCTTCAATGATCTCATCAACCGGGCGACCTATGAACTCGGGCTTGTGCTCCGAATCGGGTACCGCCCCGGTAATGATGTAAAATGTACCCGGCATGCCCAGTTCTTCCATCAGGGGAATAGCCACCCGGAAATGGTTGATCGTGCTGTCATCGTAGGTGATAGTGACCGCCCCGGTTTTATCATCCTGCCATTTAGTGATTTCGGTGTGATCATCGGGCTCCGGACCCGGGTCGCAGGACCAAAGTGCAAAAATCAGGATTGAGACGGACGCAATTAAATATTTCATATACAGTCGATATGGTTTTGTTTAATGAAGGAACCATGCCTGAATCCAGGCAAACAGGATTATTATTCTGATGGGCCGGTATTTTCGGAATTACTGATATTGCAATGTATGGCAATACGGCCTGATCCGAAATTAGTACCAGGTTATTCATGGAAATATCATTAAAAAATTACGTAATAAACAACAATGATACGTAACTTATGCGATTATCAAATATTCGTCTGTAATAAGCCATACCATGTCCCGCCGGAATATTACGATCAATGATATCGCCAGTAGTCTCAATGTTGCGCCCAGCACGGTTTCCCGGGCATTGAACAACAGCAGCAGGATCAGTGAAAAAACCCGTATTCGGGTTCAGGAAAAAGCAAGGGAGCTGGGTTATGAGATCAATCTGATCGCTTCAAGTCTTTCAAAAGAGGAGACGGGCACGATCGGACTTATCATCCCCGGTATCAACCGTTTTTTTTTCAGCCAGGCGGCAAGTGGTGTTGAGTCGGTGGTCAGAGACCGGGGGGGGCGCCTCATCATTGCACAGAGCAATGAGACCCTAGAGAGGGAAAAGGAAATCACCCGTATGTTTCAGTCCTACCGGGTTGACGGTGTGATCGCCTCTCTTTCGGTGGAGACCGACGAAGTTGACCACCTTGCCTGTTTGCAGTCCCGGAATATCCCGGTCGTACTGTTTGATCGTGTCCATTTCGGACTTGAATGCACCAAAGTAGTGGTGGACAATTTTGAAGGAGCTTACAGGGCAGCTACACACCTGGTTAAAACCGGTTGCAAGCGTCCGGCTTTTATCGGGGGACCCTTTAGCAGCAAGCTCTTTCAGCAGCGGGCCGATGGATTCAGCGAAGCGTTGCGTGACCATGATATCCCACTGCAGCCCGGCTTTTTGCTTACGACAGACCTCACCACGACGGACGTCCATGATGCCATGCGCAAGTGGATGAGCCGTTCCGATCCGCCCGACGGCATCTTTACAGCCAGTGCATCCACCGGCCTTCTGGTGATCCGCATTGCCAGGGACTATCAACTTGGGATTCCCGATGATATCTCCATCATTACATTCGGCAATGAACCGTGTCATGAATATACGCACCCTTCACTGTCCGCCATCGACATGCCGGGCCATGATATCGGAGCAACAGCTGCAAGGCATTTGCTTGATGAAATCAGATACGGCTCTTCGGAGCACAATCTGGTTATAGCACCCCTTCAACTCCGCATCCGAAACAGCACGCTCAAAAAGGACGGCTGGGAGAAACCGTGAAGCGCATCCGGATTGCTATGGCCTGAACACGACGATTCTCTTATTGTTGTTGCATTAGGGTTGTTGTTTTAATATAATGCAAGCGGTTGCACTATTATTAATAGTTATTGCACAGGAAGGGTATCACAATCATTATTCCATAAAGCATCCCTGCGTAAACTTTCAGCATACCGATGCATGATTACGTGTATGAATGCTCTTTCTGATCTTATGAATCAAAACTCTTTAAACCGATGAATAACATTTCAGTTGCTGCTATTCTTTGTCTACTGGTGCTGTTTTCGGTAACAGCATGCGATCAGCCGGAGGTTGTTGATGGGAGGGTGACAGAGACTCCCGACCAGACGACCCAACTTGTCGATGATTGGAGGCTTTTTTCTTCGGATGAAATCACTCAGACCGGTGATGTCATATCAACTTCCGATTTCGAGGCGGATTTGGGCTATCCCATTGAAGTTCCGGCCACCGTGATGCACGGCCTTCGGCAAAACGGCTACTTTCCCGATATTTTCGATGCATTTGTCCTGGAAGAGATGGATACGGAACCTTACGAGGTACCCTGGTGGTATCGCAAAATTATTGAAGTTGGCGAAGTCTACGATAACGAATATTTCCAGCTCACTTTTGACGGCATTAATTTCAGGGCCAACATCTGGTTGAACGGAGAGCTTGTTGCCGGGCAGGATTCGGTACAGGGCTCTTATGGAGTATGGCATTTTGATGTCACCGACCTGATACGGTCCGGCGAAAACTATCTGGCCGTCGAAATCATTCCGCCCGTATTCGGCCAGGATATCAGCAAAGGATTTGTCGACTGGAATCCCACACCTCCCGACCGCAGTATGGGTATCTGGAGAGAGGTACATCTGGGACGCACCGGTCCGGTATCCATGCGCCATTCCAATGTTGTATCCGATGTGGATACCGAGACGCTTGAATATGCCGAGCTTACTATAGCAACGCGCTTGACCAACCATACTTTGGAATCACAGAATGCCACGGCTTTTGCAGAATTTGATGACATCTCATTGAGCAAAGAGGTAACACTTGAACCGGGTGAAATGCGTGAGGTCTTTTTTAGGCCTTCTGATTATGAAGAACTCGCCATGAGAAACCCGCGACTGTGGTGGCCCAACAACCTCGGCGAACAATACTTGTATGACCTTTCGCTGGAGGTCTTTGTCGATGACCTCAGCAGTGACTCGGACCATTTTCGCTTCGGCATTCGCGAAATTGATGATTTCTGGAATGAGGCTGAACATCGCGGATTTATGGTCAACGGCAAGAAAGTGTTGATAAAAAGTGCCGGATGGGTTGATGATATCTTTCTGGGAGATACCGATCAAAAGGTTGCCGCCCAGATGGAGTACGCCAAACACTTGAACCTCAACTCAATCCGGCTGGAGAGTTTTTGGGGCAGAAACAGGACCATCATGGATAAAGCAGATGAGTATGGCCTGCTGCTCATGCTCGGCTGGACCGCCCATTGGGAATGGGAGAGTTATACCGGAATTCCCCATGATGAATATGTGACCATCCGGGGTGAAGAGGAGAAAACCCTGCATGCAAACAATTATCGTGACCAGGTTCTGTGGCACCGTCATCATCCGAGTGTGGCTATTTGGACCTATGGCAGTGACAAGCTGCCGCGGCCCAGTCTCGAAAGAATGCTTGATGAGCGGATGGCCATCGCTGACACAACCCGGCCGATACTTAGTTATTGCGGGGGTGCCATGCTGATGGGCGACAGCGATCCGCGTGTGAGTGAAGTGCGCGGTCCGACCGGTGTAAAGATGGAAGGTCCTTACGACTGGGTTCCGCCGGTGTATTGGTATATAGATGAACAATATGGCGGAGCGTTTGGATTCAACACCGAAACGGGTCCGGGACCGCAGATCCCTCCCATGCCCAGTATCGAACGGATGATTCCGGAAGAAAACCGCTGGCCTATCGATGAAGTCTGGCTCTATCACAGCGGTCGGAATCAGTTTGAGAATCTGGACCGTTTCCTGGATGCATTCCATTCCCGCTATGGAGAATCCGATAATGTGGAAGACTTTTTATTCAAGAACCAGATCTCCAATTACGAGGCGATGCGACCCATGTTCGAGGCGTTCGCAGTGAACAAGTTCCACAGCACGGGGGTGGTTCAGTGGATGTACAATACGGCCTGGCCGGCATTCTACTGGCAGCTGTTCGACTACTACCTGATGCCGACCGGTGCGTTTTACGCAACCAAAAAGGCCGCAGCTCCGCTTACGCCTGTCTACAACTATGGTGACAAGAACATTTATGTCAATAATGACTTCTTTACGGACCAGGAAGACCTGACACTGCACGCCAAAGTGCTGGATATCCAATCCAATGTGTTGTATGAGGACGAAAGAACTCTGGATATTGCGGCCAACAGCTCAGATATGGTTATGGAATGGCCGAAAGTGGAAGGCTTGACCACGACATATTTCCTTGATTTGCGTCTGATTGGCAGCAACGGCGAGGAGATCGAAAATAACTTCTACTGGCTCTCTACGGTAGATGATATCCCGGATTTCGAGAATACCACCTGGTACTGGACGCCCAACAAGCAGCACGCCGATCTGACGGGATTGCACGATATGCCGATGACAGAAGTCGACTTCTCCTATGGTATCGAACAATCCGGTGAGGATATCATAATAACCGCTGAAATCAGTAATTCGACAGAGTTGCTTGCCTTTTTTATCGATCTGCAGGTCCGTGAATCGGCAGACGGTGAACCGGTGCTTCCGGTCTTCCGGAATGACAACTATATATCGCTGCTTCCCGGAGAAAGCCGTATCATTACAGCCCGGATTCCGGCCGGGGATGTTGACGCATCGCAGATCGATGTTACCCTGCAGGGCTGGAATATTGAATAGAAAGCCGTTAACGGAGCATCATGTTGACCTCAACCTTGCTGCGGATACCGGGTTGCCGGAATCTGCGGCAGGGTCTTAATTCACTACCATAATTATCTGTCATGAAGAAGAATGAAGCTGTTATTGGGGTAGACCTTGGAGGCACAAATATCCGATCCGCATTGGTTAGCAATGGCGTTATTATCGACAGCACAACCAGGACGGTTCCGAAAACCGATAATCCGGATGAGGTGGTCGGGGTCATTGCTGAATCCATCCGGGGTGTATGGTCCACCGGCATTACGGGAATAGGAATCGGGGTCCCAAGTGTCGTTGATGTTAAGAAGGGAATCGTATACGACGTCGAAAATATACCCTGTTGGAAAGAGGTGCATCTGAAAGATCAACTGGAAGACCAACTTCACAAATCGGTCTATATCAACAATGACGCCAATTGCTTTGCCGCCGGCGAGCGGCATTTCGGCAGTGGTATGAACTATGACGATTTTGTCGGATTGATCACCGGAACGGGGTTGGGTGCCGGAATCATCAAGGACGGCAGACTGCTGCCCGATCAGAATTGCGGAGCCGGTGAATTCGGAATCATACCCTATCTGGATCATGACTGTGAATATTACTGCAGCGGCAATTTCTTTTCTGCCGAATACGATGGTAATGCCAAAACGATGACCGAACGGGCTGTAAAAGCGGATCCGGTGGCGATGAAGGCGTTTGAAGCCTATGGGCGACATCTTGGTGTAACCGTAAAAACCATCATGGCGTGCCTGGATCCGGCTGCAATCATCATAGGCGGCGGGGTCTCCAAAGCCTTTGATCTTTATGAAGCGGCAATGCTCAGAGAGGTTGCTACTTTCCCGTATGGAAAAGCCGCTGAAAGGATCCGGATTATGCCTTCCAAACTGGACAATGTCGCTATCCTGGGTGCTGCCGCACTCTGTTTTGATGCCATGGCACAACCGGATTCCGTACCTGATTGAGGTATCATCAGTACCGTATGATCCATAACATATGAATCATTCTTCCGGTATTGATATCCCAATGGAAGCGATTGAAATGGCGTCAGACCCAACACCACAACTTATATGGAGGAAACCCGCAAATGCTGCATGATTTGTCCATTGCAGATCAGTCGGTCATCGGTGTTTTTCTTGAGGGAAAACAGCTGAAGGCCGGCCGTGTCAAAAATTACAGGATCGAAGAGAGCCGTACTTACGAAATTGACAACCGGGAATCTGAAGAGGTCATAATAGGTCATGTCATCAGGGCTATCGATAGTGTCATCAATGATGAGGTGGCCGGTATTGGAATTGGAGTGCCCAGTATTGTAGATGTTAACCATGGCATTGTCTACAGTCCGGAGAATATTCCGTCCTGGAACGTCGTACATCTTGGGGACATCCTTTCAAGAAACTTTAATGTAAGGGTCCATGTGAATAATGATGCCAACTGCTTTGCAATTGGCGAAAAGTATTTCGGAAAAGGCCGCAAGTCACGGAATATGGTCGGTATTGTCTGTGGTTCCGGTATGGGGATGGGTATAATTATTGATGATAAACTTTACTCGGGAGAGAACTGCGGTGCCGGGGAGTTCGGTTCTATACCCTACAAGGATCATACTTATGAATACTATTGCACAACAGGCTATTTTGAAATCAAATACGGCCTGAAAGCAAAGAAACTGTATGAAAGAGCACGGAAAGACGACAAAATTGCACTGGCTATTCTCGAACAGTTTGGTCTGGATTTTGGCCAGGCGATAAAAACCATTCTCTTCAGCGTTGATCCTGAACTGATCATTATTGGGGGGGATATCACCCGGTTTTATCCCTTTTTCGAATCCCATATGTGGAAAGCCATGCGCACATTCCCCTATCTGAATGTCATTGAGAAACTGCGCATTGAAGTTAGTGAAGAGCCCGATATTGAAATACTTGGATCGGCAGCACTCACTTTTGATGCCCAGAAGGTATGATCAAGTCGACTACTGCAAATACGCTTGAGATGTTATGCTGAAGACATGATGATATTACATCGAAAACGGTCTGTCATGAGCGGGATCCTGCGTTCACCAGGTACTTCCATCCTGCGAGTAGCATTAACAGATAGATCAGCATGGCGATCATGATCACAAAGTAACCCAGATTGGGGTCATCAAAGTAGTGCACCGGCACATTGACCAACACCAGGACCGGAAAGCCCAGGATCAGTGCGAATCCTGATCCATAAACCAGATTGTAGCTGGCCGGTGATTTCATGCCGGAGTCCAGAATTCTGAGCAGTAAAAGACCCGACTGGATAGTGCCTGTCATGTTGCCGAAAACAGAAGCGAATCGCTCCAGCCGGTATTTTTTGAAGGCCGAATGCATCAGCGAGTGTACGGTCCACCAGGTGGTAATGGCTACCGACACGGAAATGAGCAACAGGGGTAACCAGTAGGCCAGGACCACCGTTATGCTGATGGCGGCAACCGAAGCCACGATCATGAAATCCATAAAATAGTTGGAAAGACGGGTCATGGTCGTATCATCGATTACGCCGGAAGCTTCCATGCCGTCCATTCCTTTGCGGAAAAAGAGCGCGATAATTGCCGCAGCAATAAAGTGGAACGACCAGAGGGTCTGGATTTCATGTTCGGCATTGATGGCAACCAATCCCAGTTCCAGCAACGCAAGGATACCATAGGTCAGAATATAAATGAGACCGACCAAACCGACATGCAGACTCAGCGATTCGATAATCTCAGGAGATGTCGTGATTCGTCCGGCTGTAAGGCCGAAAGCACGTGCTTCAGAGGGCCGGGCATCCGGTTTGGATGCCGTGGTGGAATCTGTCCGGTAATCCTTTTCAGTGTCGGATCCGGATCCCGGTACGGTTGTGGACCTGGAATTCTGTACGGAGTCGGATGATGGATCCGGACCCGATCCGCAGTTCCGATCACAGGTGTAGCCGAATGTCCGGTCCAGGTAGGCGGCCTCTCCTTTTTTGATGCCGCGTTTCACCAGTGCGATTCCCACAGTATAAGCGACCAGAAAACCCGCTGCGGCGAAGGTGAGGCCCACAACTCCACCTGATTCAAAACCGAACTGCTCCCAGTTTTGACCGAACGTGTAGGCTACACCCGGATTCATGCCGAACGCCAGGGGAGGGAGCAGGCCTATGCCGGCAAACAGATTCGGCATGATGGTGTATATCAATGAAAATGCGATGGCCAGTCCCACCAAGGCTTGCACCAGATAGGTGATAATGAAAGCCATGCCGGTTTTTACAGAGCTTAAACCCAGTTTACTTTGAGGAGTGCGCAGGGCGAGGGCAATGAACAGCAGGGCAAGCAGATGGTAAACATAGGCACCAAGCCGGTCGGTGGTAAGTCCGATCAGTCCGAGGCCGTTCATGCCAATCAGCAGGCCGATGCCCCCCGCAATGAGATTTGCCGGGAGAAGATGTTTTTGAAAGAAAGGCAGATGGGTTCGCAGCAGTGTGGCGGTGTACAGCAACAGACCGATCCAGGCGAAGTCAAGAAAGAAGTCGCCGACAGCAATATTCAGATTCCATGAGCTCATCTACAGTGAGGTTACGGATTTTTCGTTGCGTTGCAGCCGCCGGATATATATTTGCCACTGCAACACGCTCTTTTTGCCCAGGTCGACCATATATGATGTCCGGAGTGTGGTGAGGATAAGTTTGTGATTTTTTTCAATAGAGATGTAGTGTATTTCGTCAAGGGGCAGATCGTAGCGATTGCTTCCATTCCGGATCGCGACCCGACCGGTTTCCATCCGGATAAAAGCACGGCCCAGGTAGTGAAGTACATAATTCCGGTCGATATGATACAGTTTACAAGGGGTGTCAGGTATGATAATTTGCTTTTTATCAATATGAAGGGGCATTTCATTGATCCGGTCAAATAATTCGACGACTTTGTTGGACTCTCCTTCATTATTCCATAACCGGGAGTTTTTGTCCATTCGATAGTGAAAATCATCGGTGGCCCTGCTTTTGACGGTATGGCCATCGGGAGTGTATACGGCCTCCGGTATTCCGGTTAATGGGCAGCGGTAGATAATGCGCTGTATCCCCAGGGCAGGTTTCCAGGCCGAGGCGGGCAGGGTGTCGGCCGGTGGGTCGTTCTCGTCAAAATCTATTAATTCCCGGCATCTTTTTGTGAAGGTATCGTAGTCCGGGAAATCGCCGGGATTGAGCGGATCCATCCAGTGCAGCGCCATACTGTTTCGCCGGGGCCGGTCGGCCCATCGGGGCCAGGCGAGGTAGGATCCATGAATTTGAACGGCATGAACCGGTATCCGCATTTTCCAGAACAGCTTTAAGGTGGCTTCAATCAAAGGTTTTGGGCGACCATCCCAACGCCGGCCCCCTTCCGGAAAGATCACAATCATCCGTCGTTGATCAATCATGTGCATGACACTCCGGATAACACCCGGTTCCGGTACATATTTGCTGGTGGGGATGACGCCTATGCTGCCCATGAATATCCGTGGCAGGGTATTGAAAAACTGATAGCGGGTCATGACTCCCGCGGTGGGCTCGCGGGTCATTTCCTGATTGATCAGGAAGGGGTCAAGGTTGGAGGAGTGATTGGCATAGATGAAACAGGGTCCGGTAAGTGGCATATTTTGCACATTGATCATCCGCGGATCCGCCAGAAACCGGACCGTTCTGGTGACCGTCTGTCGCATAAAGCGAAATGCCGCTTCTGAATACCCCCGTTCATTTTTTTTAAAAAAGTATCGCTTCACCAAAATAGTGATCGTAATTAGCTCAACAAAAACCCATTATGGGTCCTCCCCCTTAAAGTATATTATTATTCGAAAAGGGAAACCCTGCTTTTAATCCCAGATGGCAACTTCAAACCGGCCGCGGGAGTCGGCTGCTCCCCGAAACATTCCGGGAGAACTGAACTCTTGCGTGATGTTGCCATATTTATCGACCGCAATGATGCCGCCATCGCCTTCATCCAGCTTCTCACGAATTACTTTTTCAGCCGATTCCTGCAGTGAAAGGCCGCCGTATTCCATTCCGGCACAGACCTGATAGGCTACCGCGTTGCGGATGAATTTTTCGCCGTGACCGGTTGCCGAAACAGCACAGGAGTTGTTGTCGGCGTAGGTACCGGCCGAAATGACCGGCGAGTCGCCGACTCTGCCGGGTTGCTTGTTGGTCATACCGCCCGTTGAGGTGCCGGCAGCCAGGTTGCCCGCACGATCGAGGGCAGCTACACCAACCGTGCCGTATTTCTTTTGCTTATCATTCCGGTTCGATTCGGTACGGTGATTATATGTGCCGGCGGCATGCGCAGTACCGGGGTCGTGTCCCGGTACGCTGTGATCGAGAATCACCGAGGACTGTTCCCGTGCCGATTCAAGCTGTTCGCGTCGACGTTCCGTGCTGAAATAACTGTTTTCCACCCGCTCCACATCGGTTTGATCGGCAAATAGTTCGGCTCCTTCGGCCGCAAACATGACATGCCGGCTTTCCTCCATCACATGGCGTGCCAGGGTAATAGGGTTCTTTATGGTTCGCACACCGGCGACAGCCCCGGCATTGAGTTTGCTTCCGTCCATGATGGAAGCATCCAGTTCATGAACTCCTTCACTGGTGAATACAGCGCCTCTGCCGGCATTAAAGCGCTCGTCATCTTCCAGATAGCGAATAACGGCTTCAACGGCATCAATACTGCTTCCGCCGCCCGACAGCAGATCTCTTCCAATGGCAAGCGCTTCCTCCAGTGATGATAGGTAGCCGTCCCGGACCCCGGAGTCGATGTCGCGGGATATAACGCCCGCCCCGCCATGAAGGGCAATGGCAAATTCTTTGCGTTCCATGGATAATTCGGATGTTTCGGTTGATGGATTACCGGATTCACAGGCAATCACTAATAAAGTGCTTCCGGCAGCAACGAATGCCATGATTATCAACCGGAAATTGCGCGATGGATTCATGTTAACTTTTTTTTCTTAGAATTGACGTGGTCATTGCTCCGGTTGCCATTATCTGGTTGGGAAAGGAGGTCTATTACAAGTATGAGACAGCCAGGGAAGTTGCCGAACGCCGCAGTTTTGAATAGGGACGTTTTGAGGTCCTGGAAATCCCGGATAAGTCTGCTTCGGGATTTTCCATGGACTGATTGTCAAAGTTTGTTGATCATGCCGGCCTGATAACCGGCTCCAAATCCGTTGTCGATATTTACGACACTGACACCACTGGCACAGCTGGTCAGCATTCCAAGGAGTGCGGAAAGCCCGCCAAAATTGGCACCATATCCCGAACTGGTGGGAACAGCTATGACCGGTTTATCCACCAGGCCGCCTACAACACTGGGAAGCGCACCCTCCATCCCTGCAATCACTACTACCACTCTGGCCTTCCGGATGTCATCCAGACTGTTGAACAGCCGGTGAACCCCGGCAACTCCCACATCGAAAAAGCGATTCACACGGTTGTCGAATATCTCTGCGGTGACAGCCGCTTCTTCCGCAACAGGCAAGTCGGTGGTGCCGGCGGTGACCACCGCAATGTGTGTATCCGGCAGTACCGGTGCATTCTGGCGGATGGTGATGCAGCGAGCTGTTTCGTGATATTCGGCATCTCCGCTTAGTTTTCGTACGACGTCAAACATTTCGGGGGTGACCCGGGTAGCCAGTATATTACCGTCTTTACTCAGCAGAAATTTAACGATGTCGTGAACCTGCTCCGGGGTCTTCCCCTGGCCGAAGATTACTTCCGGATACCCCGTCCTTATTTCCCGATGGTTATCGATCTTGGCAAATCCCAGCTCTTTATAGGGTAGATCCACCAGTTTTTCAACAGCCTCCTCGACATCAGTACTCCCCTTCTTGACCTTGTCAAGCAACTGCTTTAATGCTTCCTTGTTCATTTTACTTTTCCGAATTGTTTAAAATGGCTTTATCCAGACTGCCGGTCTTGTATCCTTCCAGATCCAGCGAAATATAGGTAAAACCGAGACTTTTTAAATAGGGAACAATCCGGTTGATGTTTTCACTCTCCGCAAGTTTCCCGATCAGGTGGGGATCTACCTCGATGCGGGCCGTGTCGCCGTGTTTTCTGACCCTTACTTGCTTGAAGCCCTGCTTCATTAAATAGTGTTCGGCATCTTCAATTTTCCTCAGATCATCGACACTGACTTTCGTGTTGTACGGAATGCGTGTGATGAGGCAGGTGTTGGACGGTTTGTCCCAGTCCGGAATACCGAGTAAACGGGACATCTCCCGGATTTCCACCTTGCTGAAACCGGCCTCAAGCAGCGGACTCCGAACCCCGTGCTCCTTTTTGGCCCGCATGCCCGGTCGATGTTCACCGGTGTCGTCGACATTGGTTCCATCCACAAGAACGTCATACTCCAGCTCATCCATTACTTTCCGGAACAGGGTGAACGTACCGGTTTTACAGAGATAGCAGCGATTTAAAGGATTTTCCATGACACGCTCATCCACTTCCGGTTCAATGATGCGGTGAGGAACTCCGAGGTCTTTAACAAAAGTACTCGCCTCATCCAGCTCCCAATGCTGTGTATAGGCCTGTTTGACGGTCAGGGCGATCAGTTTTTCTGCAGGTGCATGACGGGCAGCGGCCAGCAGAAAAGTACTGTCCACACCTCCGGAAAATGCTACGGCGACTTTGCCCAGGTCGCGAATCAATTTCTGAAGGTTTTCATATTTCTGTTGGAGGCTTCCGTTGGTGGTTGAGTTATTCATAGTCAAGTATTGCTTTTAGAGGTCAGTTCGATTTCCGATTCAATAATGTTGTAAATTTCCTGCAGTGGAAGCTTGTGCTTGTCGGCCAAAAGTTTACAATCCTCGTATTCGGGTTTCCATTTCAGCAGCGAGCCTTTATACCATGCTTTTTTTATGGTAACCGGTCCCAGCGAGGTTTTTACCGTTTCGCTTTCCCGCCGAAGCATGATGCGCGAGACGGTTTGACTGCGAACCCCCAGGGTGGTGGTGTGACGGATGAGGATTTCGGATAACTTCTGTTCATCCGGTTTACTACCAAGCACACTGATAATTACAGCCGGCCGGCTTTTCTTCATGATAACGGGAGTAAGGAAGACATCATATGCACCCTGGTCAAAAAGTGTCTCCATAACATGTCCATGCAGTTCGGGATTCATGTCGTCGATGTTGCATTCGATCAGAACACAATCCCCCGTGGTGTCCGGCTTATCTTCTGTCTCTCCGACAAATACCCTGAGCACATTCGGCGTTTCGGCGTCACGTTGACCTATGCCATATGCCGTATGTTTCGTGCGGAATTGGAGATTGTCTGTAAATTGGTCGACATTGGCCGCCAGGATGGCTGCACCGGTCGGGGTGGTCGCTTCATGGTTTACCGAACCCAGCCTGACCGGAATATCTTTTAATATCTCCGAAGTTGCCGGTGCGGGGACCGGCATCAGTCCATGTGCACATTTCACCATACCGCCGCCCAATTCGATGGTGGAACTGAAGATCCGGTCGGGGCTGAGATACTCCAGACAGATAGCCGCACCGGTGATATCCACAATAGAATCCATGGCACCCACTTCGTGAAAATGAACCTTGTCGACGGGCATTCCATGGATTTTTGCTTCCGCCTCAGCAATCAGCCGGAACATTTTCAATGCGCGGGACTTCGTAGATTCGGCCAACCCGCTTGTGGAGATAATTTCTTTGATATCGTCCAGGTTACGATGGACATGATGGTGGTCGTGATCATGGTTATGTCCATGGCTGTGGTGATGGCTGTGATCCTGGCCTGACCCATGTTCGTGGGCGGGTCCGTGATCATGATCATTCTGATGATGATCACCGTCGGGCTCATCATCAATGATCACATCCACCCGGGTGCCTTCAATACTTTTCCTCTGGTCACGACAGATATTCAGGCGAAATCCTGACAGGGGAAGTTTATTAAGCTCTTGAATAAGATGGTCAGGATCTACACCGGCGTCGACAAGCGCCCCAAGATGCATGTCACCCGAAATACCGGAAAAACAGTCGTAATATAAAATTTTCATTGAAATGGTTGTATGGTTTACTAAATGTCTTAATCCTCAAAGCGGATATCATCATGGTATTAGTTTGTGTCTATCAAGCATCGGTATGTTAATAAAATAATATTATGATACTTGTATAGTACTAAAAAACAATGGTTATCGGGTATCAATATGATTATAAAATATGATTTTAATTTGCATAATTTCAAATTTTATAATATGCTAACATTACATAATTACTATTGAGGTGCAATTTTCAAAATAATACTTATTGAAGCCGGATTAAAACCGCAATGACCGAGTGACTGTACTGCGGACATTAATAGCTAATCAGCTGGATTGGCATACAATTATTTGGTGCAGTTCTTGAAATAAAACATTTAAACACATGAAATGCACATGTCGGCAATCCAACACACATGAGCATGATTATTTTCGACATGGACATTACATATGTCCATAGACTTTAAAAAATAAACATATGAAATGCACATGACCGGGCATGCGCCCGGACACACAGGCGTATGATTAAATACGGTCATGTCATTACATGTGACATTGTGATACATATAATTTAAACACATGAAACGAAAAGACTTTATTCTGAAAAGTATTGGTGCCGGAGTATTAGCCGGTTCCGCGTCCACCTTTGGCAGTTTTTCATCGGCATTTTCGGCAACCCGGAGCAGCATTCCCTATGATCTGGTGGCTGTACGCGGAGGGGGTGCCGCCGAGATGTTTGATCGCGGTATGGCCGAACTCGGCGGAATGAGTCAATTCGTACAAAGCGGTCAATCAGTGGTAATCAAACCCAATGCCAGTTTTGACCTGCCGCCCGAAAGGGCAGCCAATACCAATCCGGAGCTGATGGGCAGAATTGTGGAGCATTGTCTGGAGGCCGGTGCAAGTCGCGTACGGGTTTTTGATCACACCCTGGACGGATGGCGCGAAAGCTATTCGCGAAGCGGCATTGAAAAAGCGGTTAATGATGCGGGAGGACAGATGGTTCCTGCCAATTCCGAAGGCTATTATCAGGAGGCTTCCATCCCCAATGGACGCCGCCTGACAGAAACCAGAGAGCACGAACTGCTGCATGAATCGGATGTTTTCATCAATGTGCCGGTATTGAAACATCACGGCGGAGCATCCGTATCCATAGCCATGAAGAACATGATGGGCAATGTCTGGGACCGTCGTTACTATCATCGAAATGACTTGCATCAGTGTGTTGCCGATTATTCGACCTTGCGCAAACCCGACCTGAATATCGTGGATGCTTACCGGGTAATCATGAGAAACGGCCCGAGGGGAGTTTCCGAGGAGGATATCGTAACCATGGAAGCTCAGGTGATCTCACCCGATATTGTTGCAGCGGATGCGGCTTCCAGCTTGATGTTCGGTTTGCAGCCGCAGGATGTGGGGCATATCCGTATCGGAGAGGAGATGGGTATCGGAACCATGCAGCTGGAAGACCTGAATATCAGCAGAATCCGAATATAGCAGGTTGTGATGCGCAACAGGGTACTCAAGATTTCAAGGGTGGTTATCTCCCTGCTGTTTCTGGTTGCAACCGGATTCCTGTTTCTTGATTTTACGGGGACGTTTTCATCTTCACTGATCAACGGCATCACGTGGATTCAGTTTGTTCCGTCCCTGATCAAATTCATTAATCTGGCCGGATTTTTAGCGCTTGGATTCCTGGTGGTGATTGTGGCAACGCTTATCTTCGGCAGAGTGTACTGCTCCACCGTCTGTCCACTGGGTATCCTGCAGGATGTGCTCTCCTATGTCTCCAAAGTGTACACCACGAAAATCAGGAAAAAGCGGGTTCGTTATCGACCCTCCTCCCCGAAAGATCTGTTGCGATATTCACTGCTTGCTGTAACCACGCTGTTTTTTCTGTCCGGAAGTGTGTTTCTTCTGAACCTGCTGGATCCGTTCAGTCTTTTCGGCAAGATTACGTCGGGATTGGTCAGGCCGGTATATTTCGGCGTGAACAATGTTATGGCCGATATCTTCCAGTCGTATGGAATTTATACTTTTTATCATGTTGAAACACGGAGCTCGACTTTTTTACCGTTGATTTTTCCGTCGATTATGCTGGGACTGGTCGTATGGCTTGCCTTTACAAGAGGACGATTATACTGTAATACCATCTGCCCGGTGGGAAGTTTTCTCGGCCTGATCTCCAAATTTTCGATGTACCGGCTGGAGATCGATGACCAGCTCTGCAATCACTGCGCCCAATGTTCACTGAACTGCAAGGCGGAGTGTATTGATCTGAAAAACAATGAGATAGATTTCACAAGATGCGTCGGCTGTTTCAACTGTCTGGATGTCTGCAGCAAACAGGGCATTGATTACAAGAACCAGTGGTTTCCGGAAAAGAAGATATCCGAACCTGTGACGGAGCCTTTTTTTATGGGCGAGCCGGAACCGGAATCAAACCGTGAAACGGTACCTGTGAACAGGGTAGAGGTTTCTGACATCAGCCGTAAACCGGATAACGACCAAAACTTTGGCAGGGATCGAAGAAGCTTCTTTTTTCAGATCGTCGCCTATTTTGTCGGTTTTTCAATGGCCTCACGACTGGTGAAGGCAAATGTATTGCAAGAGGATGACATACGTGATGATCTGGATGTGGAGGTCACACAGCCATCTACCATTCCTGAGGTGAAGAATTATCCGGTTTCCCCTCCCGGATCTCTGGGATTGCAACACTATACCGATACCTGTACGGCTTGTCAGCTGTGTGTGAGTGCCTGTCCCACCGATGTGCTGCAACCGTCTTTTCTGGAGCACGGATTTACCGGAATGATGCAGCCGAGAATGGACTACCATGCAAGCTATTGCAATTTCGATTGTGTGTTGTGTACGGAAATATGTCCGACCGGAGCCATTTTGCCGCTCACCATGGAGGAGAAACATGTTTCCCGGATTGGACTGGTCCACCTTGAACTGGATAACTGTGTTGTCAAAACCGAAAACACCGCCTGTGGTGCCTGTGCTGAACACTGTCCAACCCAGGCCGTGAGGATGGTTCCCTACCAGGACGGCCTGACCATACCTGAAATCCATGATGACCACTGTATAGGCTGCGGTGCCTGCGAATATATCTGTCCTACGCGTCCCTACCGTGCCATCTATGTCGACGGCATTGAACATCACGATGAAGCTGTTCCCCCCGTTTTTGAAGAGCTGGACTACGAAGAGCCGGAAGAGGATTTCCCGTTTTAACCAGGCGGGATATTGCCATCATTTCCTGCTATTGTATCTCCCTGTCGCTGAGAATCCGATTTATGGATGAAGGAGACTGCAATAATTTTTGGCAAGCCGGTGTACATATCATCCGATCGTTTTCCCCTCACCATCCTGTTCCCGAATGGCAAGTTGACCGCATCCCGCATCAATATCGTCTCCGCGGCTGCGCCTGACGGTCGCCCGTACCTGAAGCCGGGTCAGTTCCGACATGAACCGGTTCAGCCGGTCTTCTTTGGCCCGCTGCAGGTCTACTCCTTCAACGTCGTTGTACATGATAATGTTGACTTTGGATGGGATCCACCGGGCGATTTTCGCCAGTTTCCGGGCATCCTCCGGGCTGTCATTAAAATGGTCAAACAACAGGTACTCATAGGTCACACCCCGCTCCATAATCCGGTGGTAGTATTCAAGCGACGCTCTCAATGCCGACAGGTCAAGACTCTCGTTAATCGGCATAATCCGGTTCCGCTTATCATCATCCGCAGCATGGAGGGATATGGCCAGATTCCAGGGGCGCTCTTCGTCGGCATACCGCCTGATCTGCTTGGTGAGTCCGACGGTGGAGACGGTGATACGTCGGGGCGAGAGATTAAGCCCCAGTGGATCACATAAAATGGCCGCCGATTCAACTACGGGCTCATAGTTGTGAAACGGCTCACCCATGCCCATATAGACAATATTGGTGATCCGCTTTCCATACTCTTTTTCAGCGATGGCATTGATGGACAGGACTTGACTGGTGATTTCACCAACCGTAAGGTTCCGGTACAGTCCCATTTTCCCGGTTGCGCAAAAGCTGCAGCCAAAGACGCATCCCACCTGTGAGGAGACACAGACCGTTAGACGATCGGCCACTCCGTCATCAAAAAACTCGGGAATGAGCACCGCTTCCACCAGTTTGTCGTCATAAAGACGGAACAGGCACTTTACGGTTCCATCTTTGGACTTGTTGAGGCTTGTCCGGACGGCTCCTTTCAGATCCGCCGTCTCCAGGAGCTGCTTCCGCAGCGTGCCGGACAGATTGGTCATTTCATCAAAAGTGCTCACGCCGTGGTAATGGATCCACTGGAAAAGCTGGTCGGCGCGGTAGCGTTTCAGGCCCAGATCCCGGCAAAAATCGGCCAGTTCTTCCCTGCTCAAAGCAGAAATGTTGGTGCGTTGAGCCGGGTTTTTGTCGGTATGTGTTCGGTCGATATGGGTGTGATCGGTCGTCAAAAAGCTTCCTGTTACAGGTAAAAAGTTTAATCGTGAAATATGAGCAGAGCATTGGGATAATCAAGAGTAATATGTGTACCACGAAGTGCATCCGCTCCCAAGGCCCCCACTACCGGTTCATCGGTAAACTGTGAAAACCAACCTTGAAGGTCATCGGGCTGCCGTACCGCAAAATGAACCGGTCCGGCTGTATGGTTGCCGATTTGCACTTCCGGGACTTCGATCATGGCACTTCCGTAGTTGGCATCAGCCTCTTCATAAACAGGCCAATCGGGATGGTCTTCCCGCCACTGTTCAAAAACGTTTTCCGCTATGAGGCCGGCCGGGATAAGGGCAGCATCACGACCCATTACATCCTGTACGTTCTCATTCAATATGATATTGCTGCCCGTTTTTAAAACCATGGAAAGGGATTCACCGCCGATCGTGACCAGGAGTCGGGCAAAATGGTAGAATCGTGTTCCCTCTTCTTCGTAAAAATGAAGGGGTATCACGGTATTATCTTCTTCATCCGCGATGTTCTCCAAAGAGCGGTTGTATTCTCCGGTGGGTCGTACATAAAAAGTCTCATCCCTGAAGTTGATGGACCATGTTCGACCTGCAAACCAGGTGCTGCCCAGTATGCCGTCACCCTGACGGAGTATGAACTCGTGATGGGGCGGCATCTGCTCATTTTCACGAACAGGTATAAGTCCGTCGGAGATCAGCGGTGGTGGAATAAACCGGGTTGTATCAAACCTCGGGAGGAACGCTGCATTTTGCATTTCATCCTGAATCAGGGCATCGGTGGTTATAAGTCCGTGTTCTTCCGCGATCTCCCGGTATATGAGTGTGGCATCGGCGGTATCGGTAAAAAAGCGCAGGGTATCCCCTTCATCGGTTACCGGTTGCAGATAAACCAGTTCTTCCTGAAAGAAGGCGGGAAGCCGGATCGGATGCTCTATACCCTGGGAGCGTACTGCATCCGGTTTCGAAGTGAGGAGCATGAATATCACAAGAACGGCAGGAATGGTTGACCTTTTGTTCATTTTTTGAAATTCGGGTAATAAGAACTTTTTGACCATCGGTACGGATGAAAATGGAAAGGGAAGTACGTCCGGGTTATACGGGTGTATCTGGAAAACAAGTTACTGTCGGCATCAGCAAGCAAAAGGTAAAAAAAAAGCCGGAGGGGTACCCGGCTTTTAATGGCGGTATGAGGCCCGGTTATGGGAACAGGTAATGCGTTCCCGATAAACGGCCTCAGGCAGCAATGGCGATCAGTTTTTTAAACGAGCCGTCAGATTAATGGTTGCACCGCTCAGCAGTCTGGATACCGGACAGTTTTTCTTTGCGTCTTCTGCAAACTTCTTGAACTCATCTTCGTCAATACCGGGGACTTGGGCATCACAATCCAGATCGATCTGTTTGATGGTAAATCCCCCGTCATCTTTGACAAGATGCACGGTTGCTTCGGTTTTTACACTTTCCGGGTTGAATCCACTTTTACCAAGTCCACCTGACAATGCCATGGAGAAGCATCCGGCATGGGCGGCTCCAATCAGTTCCTCCGGATTGGTTCCGGTGTCATTTTCAAAGCGTGAGGAGAAGGAGTAGACCCCTTCGAAAGTTCCACTTTCCAGAGATACGGTTCCTCTTCCATCCTGCAGGGTTCCTTTCCATTCGGCGTTTGCTGTTCGTTTGGGCATAATCAGTCTCCTTGTTAAGATGTTTTATGTTATATCAAAGATGCAATGGTTGCACACATGGCAACATTGGGATGGTAATCGATGTTCGGTTCGAAACCCCAAAGTTCTTCCATCTACTGTGACGGATTACCATCTCACATTTACAGTTGAATAACACCGCAACGGATGCTATTCATTCCGGTGCTCTTTTTTTAACAGGTCGTTTACGGTCTTAACGGGCTGGAAGGTCTCCGATGGCACTTCAACGAATACGGTATTCCAGTATGCCATGCTTCCGTTCCAGAGCCCCGGTAGTTCCAGCGCTTTCAGCTCTCTCCCCTGGTATGATTTTCGTGATATAAACCCGGTCTCCGGATTGCGGAATGATTTCAATCGGAAGGGTTTGCCCTGATAATCCCTCAGAGAACACACCAGATCGACCGGATTAAAGTGGGTTGAGGATTCAAAAATTCTTTTTTGTCCGGGATCATCCATATTGACCTGGGCACTTTCAACGATTTGCGGCGAAATACTGCCGTTTTCATCGCGAACGATGAAGGGCCCACCACCGGGATCTCCTTCATTCTTCACCATTCCGCATACGCGCATTGGCCGGTTCAGGCGATCATGAAGCCATTGGGCGACCACACTGCCGGAATCACCATCGTTACCGGCAATTTTGGGAGGAATATCGATGTAAAACTCATTCCGGATGAACTCACGGACTTCTTTCAGAAATTCAGGCTGGATACTTCCCCGGCTGAGTTCTTTCAGATAGGAGAAGACGCGATCCTGAAGCATAAACAGATATCCGCCCAGAAGCTTTTTATACCGGTAAGTGATACTCTTCAGGTGATCGGGAAGAACATTGTCGATATTTTTAATCAATACAACATCCCCTTTAAGATCTTCAAGATTGTCAAGAAGTGCACCATGACCACCTGCCCTGAATACAAGAGCGTTGTTTTCATCAAAAAAGGGCCGGTTTTGGAGATCGGCCGCAATGGTATCGGTTTCCGGCTTTTGAAAGGATGTTTCCACCAGAAAATTGGTGTTTTCGTTTTCATACCGGGCTCGAACCGCCTCCAGCCTTTGGTGGAATGCCGCTTCGTGTTCCGGTGAAATGGTAAAATGAATACGCACATTGCCGTTTTCACTTTTTGTATATTCGGCAGCCTCGACCAGATGCTCTTCCATCGGAGTGCGCCGGTGGTCAGCGTAGCGGTGAAACGGGATTAATGCTTTGGGCAGAGAAGCAAGGCCAAGCCCCTTCTCTTCCAGGACATATGTGAGCAGTGTATGGTAGTCTCCCTCTTTTTTGAGCTGGTTCGGATGTTTGCCATGCATTGACAATACGTCCACCAGGTCTTCGTAAAATGCAAATACTTCCAGATTTTCCAGAAACGCACGGGTAAAAACCACCTCTTCATCATCGGGATGAGCCTCAAAATATTCATCCGACAATTTGTTTTCCGAGTGGAGCATGGACTGGAGGGTTTTAAACATCCTCGAGGCTGCTCCTGAGGCCGGTACAAACTTCATTAACCGGCCTTCATGCTGTGCCTGTCGATATCGCTCAAATAAATAGTCATGTTCGTTTTCCGGGATCTGAACAATTCCGTCTCCCACAGTGGCCGGACGTACCAGGTTAAGATCGGGAAACCCCTGTTCGAATCGGGATAGTTGCTCTTCAATCTGTTCAGGATCGATACCTTTGTCCCTGATTTGCTTGAAGTGTTCGCCGGTAAAAATCCGTTTGCTGCTCATGAATAACTTTAACCTTTTATGTGAAGGGTGATGATTTATAAGCTACAATATAAAAAATCCCTGGATGAGTTAAGGCTCCCTGCGTTAACAATGGCCGGCAGATAACAGAGCGTGACGGGATGGATGTGTGCAGATTGCAGTCAAAAGCGGAAACGGTTCACAATGGTTTGCAGGTGCAGCGGGTGACGGAAGCCGGCCATGAAAAGTGTAAAATCATGGCTGATCAGGCGTATCCGCAAAAAGGGTGATGTTCAAACGGAATCGGAAGAATTTTTCGGGATGTGGATTGTAATGGTGGTACCGCGGCTGACCGTTGACGCTATCCACATCCGCCCACCCATTTCACGGGTATGATAATACGCTTTGGTCAGACCGAATCCACCTCCATGAGTTTTTTTGTCAATGGCATTGCCGGCGCGGTACCCAAAGGTAACAACCTGCTCTATTTCATCTTCCGGTATACCGATGCCGGTATCTGTTATCTGAAAAAGAATCTTTTCCGGATCCTCCTCCAGCAAGGCATGAATGCAGCCACCGGGTCTGGTATATTTGCGGGCATTTGCAATAAGATCATAGAGGAAGTCCTGCACTACCGGTGGCATGAAGATGTTTTTTTTATCCGGACTCTTAATTTGCAGAGTAATCAAATAATCAGAATCTTCTTTATGGTTTTCTGAATGAACAATGCGGTAACTCCCTTTGCTGTTCTTTTCTATGGCGGCCAGAAAACCGTGTAAATTCTCCATGATTTGCGAGATCGGGTGGGAGGTCCAGGTTTCCGATTCATCGGACCGGGCCATTAATTCCCGAACTCTGATATGGATGATGCGGAAGATGGAGCGTATATTATCCGTTGAACGATTGAATTTCTTTTTCTGCTCGTTCGACAGATGCCCTTCTTGAACTTCAGCGGCAATTTCCTGCTCGATATAGGAGTAGAACTCCTGCATTTGATGGGGAGTGATCATGGCGGGACTGTCATCTTCCAAACTGTGGCGAATATGTTTGATCACCTGGAGTGTACCATCAAAGGCCTCTTTTCTGCGAGCCAGCTCTCTCAGATAATGCAACTCATCGGCGAGAACATTAATGAGATTCAGGAAACTGTGCGAATTCAGCAGAATACGCTGTTCTCTGGAAAGGGACAGCCCTATTGTAATCTCTTTCTTCATGGTTTTGACCTGGTAGCATAGCAGGCATGCAACCAAACTATTGGCAGATTGAGCGGGCGAAGCAGATTATGAAACACGTCTCTGATACATGATAACAAGTTAGAAAAAATGCCGAATATTTCTTAGCCCTTTGATTATTATCGGTTCATCCGGGCAACAAGTTAAGTTTCAATGCACTGCATTTCACAATCTTCAGATTTTTATTTCAGCAATGTCATCCGGCGTGTACCATCATACCGCAATACCCCCTCTTCTGATTGAACCTGAATCCGGGCAATGTAAACACCGCTCGCCCATCCATCCATGCGAATCGTTGCGGCATGGGAGCCTGCAAGCCGGTATCCCTCATTATATTGCGAAACCCGTCTGCCGTCGATGGAATACACCGTCACGGTCACGACTCCGTTTTGTGGCAGTTGATAGGGCAGAATCGTAATCTCATTGAACGGATTCGGATAGTTTTGTTCGATTATAAATTCGGATGGGGCATCCGGACCGGTTTCGGCATCCAGTGGAGTCGTTGTTACGGAGATATCGTCAAGTCGCAACATCGACGGCTGATCATCCGCATCCGCTGTGTTTCCATCCATATCAAAATATCGCCACATCAACTGGATGTATGGTTGATTTTCTGCATCTTCAGGGAGGGTCACAGGACCCATCCGGCGGGAATCTCCCTCCTGTTCATTCCGGGAGTAGACAACCGGATGATTGCGGTCGTCCAGAACCGGCTCGAATGGCTCCTCGTCACCTGTACGGTACTCCAGGCGCAATCCGTATTTTCGGGAATTCGGCTGAATGGTCCCGGAGGTCCAGTTTACACGTATCTGTCCCTGATTGATGGTATTGAGCCCCAAAACAACCGCTCCAAGCCGGTTTTCATGAAAATCGGTCGTATCTGCATCGGTATCACTGTTCACCATGGCAATGCCGTGATCTCCGAGCCCGATAATCCGGGTTCCTGATTCGCGGTCATAAGACATTTGAACATCTCCGGCCACCCATGCTTCAAGGCCCGGATGCGGTCGATCCATATAGTAAAAATGCATATGTTCAGGATATGTTTCGGGCGAAGAATCGGGTGACCAGTGATCAAACACAAAGGGATCCTCCGAAAGATCATGGGGCTGCGGTTCAAAGTCCGATGTGTCAATCTTCTTGAATATGGCCGTAGCAACGGTGTCTTCATTGGGCGTGACCCGGATAACAGGTTCCGGATGATCCGGATATTCATACCAACCTTTGAATCGGTACCCTTTTCGTGGAATTGCCTCCAGTGTAATGGGAATATCCTGGAAATAAATTCCGCTCCAGGGGTAGGGCCGGGAGGAGACGCCGCGTGTATGTCCGTTTACCGCTGTTTCATTCACCTTGATATAACCGCCGTGATCGGCACCATCGACAGCAAGAGTCAACCGCAGAGTATCCTTCAGATCGAAATTATCCATCAGGTGTTTTCGCATATAATGGGAACGTTCCCGTGCAAAATGCTCCATAATATCAACGTTGTTCTGCCAGTGTGATAATTGATGCGGGAAAGTCCAGCGGGCTATGTGCTCTTCCATTACCGGCTCGATCATGTCCCGGTAATGATGGAGGTGCTGAACGACGTAATCCGGTGATAAGAACGTGTTCAAATAATCGGCAAACCGGGAGATGAACCGATGGCGGAATTCCTGGTTTTCAAGTAGTGTGCGGAGTTCAAATGTGGACCATGAGGGATTGGGAATGCCGTCGGCCGGTGTACCCGTGGCAACAGCCAGCATATCGTGTTCAACCTCGTCCCATCGGTCCTGGTGACCGAAACTGTAGTCGGTATCGATCAGCATGTAGCGCCATCGTCCGTCTCTGCCCGGACCTGCTTCCGGAACATAATCGGTCTGATACCGGAAATATTCACGGTTGTTGCCCGGCCAGTCCTGGTTATTGGCAAAGATATTGGCAATGTTATAATCCAGGAAGTTGTCGATATCCAGCATGGTCCCGATACGGGCATAATGTGTACTGTCGGTGATGTCATGATCCTGTAAATAATCTCGGTATGTCTGGAAGTGGATCCGGGATCCCTCGGAAACAGACATATATCCGGTCAGGTAGTCGATCCGGTCCGGATCGATTTCGTAGGTGCGTGACAAATAGTGCCGGTCGTAGCGTTCACGAATATTCATGATCCCCCAAAACTCGCCATTGATGAAAGTTACAGCCGGCCGATATGCCTGAGTGTCCATGTTGAGGTGGTTGACCAACCCCTGGACCATCGCATCGCGGAACATGGTGGTTGAACGGTAAAAATCCTGTCCTGAATTACGGAGGATAAGCCGGTTGTAGGAGGGCGGTGAATCGTCCGCACTCTGATGCTGTCCGTTCATATATTCCGGATGGGAATCCGGGTGGTCAAAAAAGGGATATTCAAAACGGCGTTTCCCGTATTCGCTTCGGGCATACAGACGCAGTGACTTCTGCGGCAGAGCGCGTGACATCCCTCCATGTATCCTGATACCGATGTCCTGTTGCAACACCCGGCCTTCCCCCGGATCAAAAAATTCCATGCTTGCCGGACGCTCCCACTCATCGCCCCGGTAAAAATAGTTGGCATAGGGGCTTCCCCACGGAGGTATATAACGGTTGTCTTCGTATCGTTTGCCGGGAATATATATCCCGTCTTCATGATCAAACAGATGCAGCGAGTCGGTGACTATCGACACCACAGCAACCGGGTACCGGTCGAAAGGGCCGGATGATGAGTTTTGTGGGGCGTGGGAGTCGTGGATTCCGGTCGGCGTTTGATCGATCCCCTGTGACACAAAATAGGTGTGGGTAATGGTTTGTGATGGCATGGCATTCTCCCGGAAAGCTCTGACGCGTACTACCGACGCAAGGAATGGCGGATGTTCGGGTTCACGCCAGGCGTGCTGGTCGGACGCTTCGGGCGGGTTGGTCCGGATAAAGGAGAGCAGGTTTTCATCCGCTTCTCTGAGCGATATCTTCAAACTGTCCGGCCAAACGGGATCATCCCTGGTGGGTTCGGATCCATCCAGGGTGTAATGGAGAACAGCATTGGAACGTGACGAGATCGTCAGGTAAAACGGCGCATCATAAAAACCGCCTGTATGGGAGAATTCGGGGTCGGATACCTGATCATTGTATGTTGGCTGATCATTGGCCCGGCCCGGAGTGGGTGTGGAAAAAAAGTAGAGGGAATCCGGCTCCCAGTCGGGGCTCCCGCCGGCACCGTCCGGATATCGCCCGTAGGAAATGTCGGATGGAATACGTGTCGGAGGAAAGTAATCGATCCGGCTGCCCTGCAGATTGGTTAACAGCACAGGCTCGCCACTTTGAGCGATACTGAAATTGGTGTGCAGTTCTCCGGCCGGCTCCCGGCGGTCTTTGCCGGAAGCCCAGATGATAAGGTGCTCACCCGGAGCTATCCGGGTTCCGGCCGGAATAATCCAGCGAAACGGCTGTTCTTCATCATCAGAAAGACCATGCCAACCCAGAGCCACTGTATCTACACCGGTATTATAAAGTTCGATCCAGTCCTCATAATCCCCGTCTTCATCGGAAATGGTCGTATTGTTGGAAGCCTGAATTTCGTTGATCACGACCTGCGATTCTACCGATTGCGCTTCATTGACGGAGACCTTTGTTCTCCCGGGATAGGGGAGAAGGACGATTAAAAAAAACAGACCGGTAATCATGAGCCGGTGAATGGACTCCATTCTACAGTTGAAATTTGTCCGGTTGAGAGCCATCAACAGGCGGTGTGGAATCAATCTACCGATATTCAGACGGTATAACAGTAACCGGGACATCAGTACGATGTTGAAAGGTTAAAGGCGACAAACTACGGATGTAAATTTATTTATGCCTTTTCTGAAGCTCCTGAACCAGATCTTCCAGCTTCATGTTCTCACCGACCAGCAGCATCATCAGGTGAAACAGCAGGTCGGAGGCTTCATAGGTAAACTCCACCCGACTGTTTTTGACACCAATCACCGTCTCTATGGCTTCTTCGCCCACTTTCTGGGCCAGTTTGTCCCGACCTTTGTGAAACATTTTGCTGGTGTAGGAACCTTCAGGCATCTTCTGTTTGCGCTCATAGAGTAGATGCTCCAGGTCATCCAGGAAAGCAAGGGAGCCCGATGATTTGCTTTCCGGGGGAACATCATAAGTGTATTCATGAAAACAGGATGTGTTCCCGGTGTGGCAGGTCGGACCGACCGGATCCGCTTCGACCAGCAAGGCGTCGTTATCGCAATCTTTTTGAATACGAATCATATGGAGCACATTCCCGGATTCTTCTCCTTTCATCCAGAGCCGCTGTTTAGACCGGCTGTAAAAGGTCACTTTTCCGGTGTCAAGCGTCATCCGGACAGCTTCGCGGTTCATATAGCCGAGCATCAAAACCTGTTTGGTGTTCCGGTCCTGGATAACTGCCGGAACGAGGCCGTCAGCAGCATTAAATACGATATCGTCGGTGGAAATCATAACATAAAAGTTGTAACTGTTATCGAAAACAGGAGAATAGTATAAATCGTACTGCCTGAATCCCCGTTCCGGGTTCGCTGTAAACGCATCGGTTCACAAGTCCGGCAGCCGGGGGTCATAAACGGACAGGAATACCGGCATCGTGCATTGCCTGTTTCAGATCCGCTATTTCTATTTCACGAAAGTGGAATATACTGGCAGCAAGTACGGCATCGGAGTGACCCACGGTAACGGCATCGATGCAGTGTTCAATGGTGCCCGCCCCTCCGCTTGCAATCAGGGGGATAGGGACCGCATCTGAAATTCTGGAAAGCAGCTCGTTATCGAACCCGGACTTGGTTCCATCCCTGTCCATACTGGTCAACAGAATCTCTCCGGCTCCGCGGTCGGCAACTTCCCGGCACCACTCCAGTGCATCGAGGCCGGTGTCTTTTTGTCCCGCATTGATGTACACATTCCAGGAATCGCCATTTCGCTTGGCGTCCACAGCGGCAACAATACATTGCGATCCGAATCGATCGGCTGCCCGGGTAATCAGCTCCGGATCACGCACAATACTGCTGTTCAGTGATACTTTATCTGCACCGACTTGCAACAATGCGGCTATTTCATCCACACTTCCAATGCCTCCGCCCACCGTAAAGGGAATCCGGAGCTGACGCGCAATATCCCTTACAAGCGGAACCAGCGTCTTCCTTTTTTCATTGGTAGCCGTTATATCCAGAAAAACCAGTTCGTCGGCACCTTCTTCGGAATAGCGGCCGGCAAGCTCTACCGGGTCTCCGGCGTCCACAAGACCTTCAAAGTTGACACCCTTGACCGTTCGGCCGTTCTTGATATCAAGGCATGGAATAATACGTTTTGCTAACAATTTTTTTCCGGTTGTTTTTATAATTGGCTGCACCTTTCAACTTTCCTCAGGATCGTGGTAGGAGCGCATCTGTGCAAGACTGATCTTGTTTTCATAATACGCTCTGCCCACCACCACTCCATACATGCCTTCAATGGCAAGATGGCGCAAATCCTCTTCACTGGCAACGCCGCCCGATGCTATGATATTAACCTGGGGATAGCGTTCAGATATTTCATTGTATAAACCGGAGTTGATTCCGGTCAGCATTCCATCGCGGGATACATCAGTACACAAGATCGTTTTTATGCCCAGGCGGATCATTCCGCCGAGGAAGTCCATGGCACTTTCATCCGAAGTCTCTTCCCACCCGCCGTAGGCCATCTTTCCATCTTTGATGTCAAGGCCCAGAATACAGGTGTCGCCACCGTATAAATCGATAGCTGCCTGCCATTCATCAGGACGCTGGAAGGCCATGGAGCTGCTGACAATTCGGGATACACCTGCACGAAGCAGGGTTTTGATGTCCCCGCGGCTTCGGATACCACCACCAAACTGCACACCGACACCACTCTCGTCTATGATGCTCTCTATCACCGGAAGATTGACAAACCGTCCTTCACGGGCTCCGTTGAGATCGACAATGTGTACAAGCTTGAACCCCGCTTCCTTGAATTTATTCACAAAGGAGACCGGATCTTTGGAGTAGACCGTAACTTCGTTGTAATCTCCTTTTTTCAAACGAACAACCTGTCCGTTCAACAAATCAATAGCAGGAATTACTTGCATCGGTTAAACACTTTTTGTCGTAAATATTAAAGAATCCTGTTTCTACAGCCGTTGTTTAATATACGCCCGGGCAGGAAATAGTTCACCATTTTTTTATACCAAGTTCCGGTCTTTATTATTGCACTTTACCGGTACGATGTGACCAGGATACTTTACTCTTCAAAATCCAGACGCCGAATATGATAAAAGGAAGACTGAGCAGTTGCCCCATTCCGAATAACCACGTTTCGGTGAATGGAGCCTGTTCCACTTTGGTGTATTCTACAAAAAACCGACTTGTAAAAAGCGTAATCATGAAAATACCGGTTAAAAGGCCTTCCGGAGGAAATTTTTGATAGTACCGGTACATTGCAACGAGCACCACAAAGATGATGATGCAGATTATGGCTTCATAAAGCATGGTGGGGTGCCTGGGAAGCATATCAATACGGGCAAATATGACAGCCCACGGGACTTCAGTGGGGAGCCCGTAGATCTCGGAATTGAAAAAGTTACCCAGCCGGACAAATGCCCCGCCCAGAATAACGGGGATGGTCAACCGATCGGTGAGCCAGAAAAAGCGAATATCAGGATGCTTCCGGATGAAAAGCCACAATGCCAGCAAAATGCCAACTGTGGCGCCGTGACTGGCAAGCCCTCCCTGCCAGATATACAGCACTTCGTGAATATTCAGTATGTAGTAGTCAAACTCGTAAAAGATGACATGGCCGAGCCGGGCGCCGATAATGGTGGCAACGACGATATAGATCAAAAGACGGTCGGCCAGGATCACATCCTTGCCGGCATCAAGGAACAGTTTGCGCCCGATAAAATACCCGGAAAGAAAAGCGGCGGCAAACAAAGCTCCGTACCAGCGTATCATAATCGGACCAATTTGCTCGACGGTCGGTGAGGGGATGATCAGAAAAATCAGCTGCCCGACGGCCAGGGAGCCCAGAAGTAAAGCAGCCGATTGCCAGGCTTTCAACTCTTCAGGCTGGCTCCCGGATGCCTGACTGCGCTTTCGTTTTCGACGCTTCTTCTTGTCGGTTCCGGTTTGTTCACTTTCCGTTTCGTTGTCAACCAAATAGCCGGGCAAAACAAGAAATGCGATAATGGCAAGAATGATTCCGGGCACACTGACCGGAAAAGGCATCGTCAATTCTCCCAGGTTGATCAGAACCGGATTTCCTTCCCAGAAAAAGTAATCGTTATTCATGATAATCGTTTATCGGAGTTTGTAGATGGACCCCCCGGGTCCGTCTTCGATGGATATGTCGAGCTCTGTCAGCCGGTCACGGATCATATCAGCGGTCGACCAGTCTTTATTTTTCCGGGCCTGCTGCCGTATGTCAAGCAGTATTTGCATTACTTCGTCAAAGGGAAGCTCATTTTGTCCGGAATCGGATTCTCCGGGTGCCCAGATAGTCAGTACATCACGGCAAAAAACCGTCACAAAGTCAGACAGCTCCTCTACATTGGCGGGAAAATTGCCGTCCTGCAATCTTGCTTTCCATGGACGCAGTTGTTCAAACAGAAATCCAATGGCTTTGGCGGTATTGAAATCATCATTCATCCGCTCGTGAAGCCCTTCTTTCAGCTTTTGAAGATCGAATTCCTGTGTGTCGTCCACGTTACCGGATGTATTTCCGGACCCGCGCTGGTCGAGCACGGTCTTATGCAGCAGATCCAGTATTTCGGTCAGATTTCTAAAGCCGTTTTCGGCTGACTCCAGGGCCGACTCCGAAAAGTCGGTGGTACTGCGATAGTGGCTTTGAAGCAGAAAAAAACGGATCACATCCGGTGACCAGGGACGGCTGAGCAACTTATGTTGTCCGGTAAAAAACTCATCCAGGGAGATGGCGTTTCCCAGGGACTTGCCCATCTTCTGCCCGTTCAGCGTTACCATATTATTATGCATCCAGTAACGTACAAAGGGCTCATCATGTGCTCCTTCGCATTGCGCAATCTCACACTCGTGGTGAGGGAACTGATTTTCAAGGCCCCCACCGTGAATATCAATGGTTTTGCCGAGGTATTTGGTAGCCATGGCCGAACATTCGATATGCCAACCCGGAAATCCTTCGCCCCAGGGTGAGTCCCAGCGCATAAGATGGGATTCATTCGCCCTCTTCCATAAAGCAAAATCGGCAGGATGTTTTTTGTCGCTGCTCTGTTCGATACGGGAACCGGACTCTGCTTCATCCAAACTCCGCCCGCTTAACTTTCCGTAATCCGGTTGCGAGGTTACGTCATAGTAAACATTGCCATTGACTTCGTAGGCACGACCCCGCTCGATAAGTTTCTTGATCATTGCGATCTGCTCCGGAACATGACCGGTTGCCCGGGGCGATATATCAGGTCGCAGGACATTCAGCCGGTCCATATCACGGAAATAGCGGTAGGTGTACTTTTCCGCGATCTCCATGGGCTCCAGACGCTCCAGACGGGACTGTTTGGCCATTTTATCCTCTCCGTCATCGGCATCATCGGTCAGATGACCGACATCGGTAATGTTCTGCACATAGCGAACCCGGTAGCCAAGATATCGGAAATAGCGTACGACAATATCAAAACTGACATAGCTTTTGGCATGGCCGAGATGCGGATCACCGTAAACGGTCGGCCCACAGACATATATGCCTGCAAATCCTTCTTTTATCGGAGTAAAGGGCTCTTTTTTTCGGGTTAGCGTATTAAATATCTGGAGATTCTGCATAGATGATGTGATGCCGGAAATAAAATATTAGTGATCAATTAATTGTGCATCTGAACCCAAAGATACAAAAGGCTGAGTGAAAGGATAAATCCGGATTGTAAAAATGCCGATATTCTTCCGTAGGATTACGCGGGATTTCTTATTTTCAGTGGGCATATTCAGAAACGGATGCCGAATTACAGAAAACGAATGACACAAAACAGAATACTGGAATATACCACCGGAGTGTTATATGACGTCGATAAAGGAGGATGAAACCTACCGAAGACAGCTGAAGGATGTCAAGCGATTGTTCCACCATGGCCTGGAGGCGGTTGCGCCCGAAAGGATCATCCGCGAATCGGTGGTAATGGAAAATGACAGTCTGAATATCGCCGGACGCTCTTATGCATTGCCCGAAGAACGCAGAATATGGGTTTTTGGTTCCGGTAAAGCAGCCGGACGCATGGCTCTGGAACTGGAACGGATTCTCGGAAGACACATATACGACGGAATCGTTATCTGCCCTTATGGATTGAAGACCGCAACCAGGCGCATTCAGCAGTTTGAAGCATCACATCCGGTACCCGATTTGAACGGACATACCGCGACATACGAGATGCTGGATGTCGCATCCGATGTGAGGGATACCGATGTGGTAATCTATTTGATGAGTGGAGGTAGTTCTTCACTGCTTTGCATGCCCTGTGATGAACTGGAACTGGATGATGTCCGGGAATTGTATCGTCAGCTGCTGCACTGTGGGGCTCCCATACGGGACATGAATCGCATCCGGAAAAGCATATCGCAGGTGAAGGGGGGAAAGCTTCGTCCGTTTTTCGGTAATGCTGTAGTGGAAATGCTTGCCATCTCCGATGTGCCCGATAACGATCCGGCTGTAATAGGCAGTGGACCACTGGTTGATGATCCCGTATCACCGGATGAAGCACTCGGATTATTGAAAACTTATCACATTGATAACAGGATTCCACGCCCCGTTATCCGTTTCCTTGAGCGGCAGCACTACCCGTCCGGATCCGGTGAAATGGAACAGAACATGCAATCGGACCGAAAATCGCCCGTTTCTGATTACAAAACCCATATCAACATTTTAGCAACTGTTGAAAAAGTGGCCGATGCCATAAAAAAAGGAGCCATATCATTGGGCTATAATGCCCGGGTCCACGACGGATTTATTACGGGCGAAACGCGAAAGGTTGCGAAAACCATTTCCGGTGAGGCTGTAGACGTGCTGGCACGGAATAACCCTGTCACCAAACCGGCCGCACTGATCTTTTATGGAGAAACTACCGTTAATGTCAAAGGAAGCGGCAAAGGAGGCCGGAATCAGGAGATGGCATTGAGCGCGGCAATGGCACTGGAAGGACAGCACCACATTACTTTTTTAAGCGGCGGGACAGACGGTCGTGATGGAGAAACCAATGCCGCCGGAGCTATCTGTACGGCTCAGACAGCTCTGGATGCCCGAAAGGCAGGAATCGAACCCGAATCCTACCTGGAAAACAACGATTCCTGGAATTTTTTCAGGAAAACAGACGGATTGTTGATCACAGGCGTTACGGGTAATAATCTCATGGATATACAAATTGCATTGATTGATAAATGATTTGGGATTCACCCGGCTTATTATGGTTACTTGTTACTCTGCCACTGTTGTACGGTTTGAATCGGTATATAAGATTTCTGAGCCGCAAATGGCGGAAGCAATATTTTTCCGACGCATTGTTTGATCAATTGCAGTCACGGCGATGGTCAACCGCTACCAGGGTCAGGGAAGGGTTCTTCTATGCCGGTTTATTTTTCCTGGTGATGGCTCTTGCCGGTCCTAAAATCGGAACGGAGGTCAGAGAGGTTCAGAGAGAGCGATTGGATCTGATTGTGGCCCTGGATCTGTCGCTGAGCATGAAGGCTGAGGATGTTCGGCCCAACCGTCTGGAAAAAGCACGCTTCGAAATCAACCGGATGCTCGATTATCTGGAAAATGACCGCATCGGACTTATTGTTTTCACCGGTAACGCCATGCTTCATTGCCCGCTTACCTCCGACTATTCTGCGTTCCGGATGTTTCTGGATATCGCCGAACCGGATATCATGCCTTCCACTACAACCGATTTCAGTCAGATGTTCGGGGAAGCCGCTTCGGCATTCAGCTCTTCAGAAAGCAATCCGGAGCGCCGCAATATTGGGGGAGATCCTGCACGGGTTCTACTGATATTGTCAGATGGTGAAGATCACTTCGATCGTTACAGCCAACCGCTCCGGAAGTTACTGGATATGGGCGTTTATATTTTTACGGTAGGCATCGGAACCGAAGAAGGAGGGAATATACCGAAGCGGGACCCGGAATCCGGAGCGCTTGATGATTTTCACCGGGACCGCACGGGACAGGTCGTTACCACACGGCTCGAACCCGAAAAACTTCGTGAAATGGCTGAAATGTCGGGGGGGCAGTATTATCAGGTCTCGCGTACGGCACATAATATCGAAGGTTTCATACGGCAGCTCGATCACTTTGAGCGCAGTACTTTCGCTACTGAAGAGATCACACGGTACCAGGATCGATATTATGTCCCGGCACTGTTCAGCTTGCTGTGTTTCGCAACAGTGCTCCTGGTACCGGGGTACCTATCCCAATCCCGCGGCGACAAAGTGGCAAATCAACATCGGGACGACTAATCAGGAAACGGAAATAACATAACCGGGTGAAAAATGGTACCCGGATTAAGTAACCACGCATCAGAAATAACAAGGTAATGATTAAATTTTTTGTTCTGGACCTGGATGGCTGCCTTACTTATCCATTCCAGGCTCCCGATTGGCAACCGATAACCGCAATCCGGGAGCTGCAGCTCAGAAGTGCTGATGAAAACGAAATACCCGCCCTGAGTTTGTGTACGGGGCGACCGCAGCCTTACGCCGAAGCGGTGGCGCAGTGGCTCGGTATCCGGCACACCTTCATATTTGAAAGTGGCGGCGGATTTTATCATCCGGTGGAAAACAAGCTTACCTGGTCACCCTATTTTACCTCAGAAATCGCCCGGAAATCCGGTGATATACGGGAATGGTTTACGCGGGATGTGTTGCCGAAATTTCCCGGTATGATGATGGAATTCACCAAACAAACCGATGTCGGAGTGGTGCATAACAATATTGACGAAATCAGGAAGGTTCATGAAATCGCCTCAAATAAGATCGGGGACGAATATCCGGAATTTGAGGTGCACAGTACGGATATCTCGGTGAATATCATCGTCAAGGCCTGCAACAAAGCCTCGGGACTGCAGTATTTTGCAGAAACGCACGGCGTGTCTGCTGATGAAATGGCCTATATCGGTGATACCTCCGGCGATATCAAGGCTCTTGAGTGGGTGGGTGCCCCTTTTGCTCCATCCAATGGTATAGTGGAAGTGAAACAGCGCGCGGAGGTAATGAACGGGGAGGCAACTATCGGTGTCCTTGAAGCTTACGAAGCTATCATTGCTTCCAATAAAAAAGAATGGAAAAGCAGTCAGCTATCGTCTTGATTGCGCGTCGGGCGTCTCCAGCTGATCTTCCATCAGCTGGAAATACCGTTCTATCAGTTCACGGTAATCTTCTCTGAACCGGGTGTAGTCGGTCTGCTGCACACCGGATCGTATCCTTTCCCGCAGCTCCTCCATGGTCATTTCCGGTACTTCACGCGGATCGTAATCATCGGCCGACTCCCCAAGTCGTTCTTCCTCGTCTTCATCCCGCTGGTGGACCGATTCCTCTACCTCCAGCATGCGCGATAAGATATTTTGCTG
>SLOL01000022.1 GCA_007132495.1 Balneolales bacterium | reverse complement strand
TGTCCCAGCTTCCGTCCGCTACGGAAACCGTTTGTGCCCTGGGACTGGGGCCGTATCTGGTTGGACGCTCCCATGAGTGTGATTATCCTGAAAGGGTTACAGGAATTGCCGGTTTGCGGCCGGCCGTGCAACCAGAAACGCGGAAGCAGCACCGAAATCAACCGTTCAGCGAAAGCAATCCTTGATGAGACACTCTCTATCTTCAATGTGGAAACGGAAAAAATCAAAGAGCTCAAACCGACTCATAATTTGCACGGATTGAAAGCAAGATGAGCAGATTGCCGCGAAAGCAAGATCATTCGGCCTGGATTCGATACCGGCACTAAATTCAAGCGTTATACTCTGCTAAATGCCAAAACCCAAAACCATATTAAACTGGAGCGGAGGCAAGGACTGTTCTATGGCTTTACAAAAGATACTGCGGTCGGATAGCTACGATGTCTCTCTGCTTTTCACAACAATTAATGCCAAATTCGACCGGATCACCGTTTTTTCCGGACGGATATATGATGAGCTTTTTTGAGAGATTTGCCGGATGGTGTGGATCCTTGCGGGGAAAACGGCGAGTTTCATACCTTTATCTATGACGGACCGATTTTCACAAAACCGGTGGGCTGGCTGCGGGGCGAAAAAGTTTACCGAACCTATACACCGCCCTCCCGTGGAAGTGAAAAAAATAAGCTGATGAAAACGGGAGTCAGAAACCGGATCCGGAAGAGCATGGATTTGATTGTGGATCGGATCGCGAAAAACAGCCCAACCCCGGCTTCTGGTTTTGTGATATATTACCTGAAAAATAGGGGGGGAGTACTATGTATGAGTTACCCCTGATGATCGCTGTGCCCGAGAGAACGGTATTCTTTACCGGATTTCAATTGACAGTTGCTTTATATTTGGATTACGGTATCAATAACATTTCTTACTAAAGACCAGGTACTCATATTTTTTTGTGTCAAAAAGAAGAACAACACCACTGAATCCTCCGAAAGTTATGGGCCACCATTGCACCGTTGATGTGCAACTGGAAAAACTGGGTCTGGTACCGTTTTTCCGACAACTGAGTGCCGAAGAATTGCAAAAGGTAAACGAAATGTTCCGTGCCAAACATTGTGCCGCCGGGGATGTGGTATATTACCAGGACGAGCCGGCATCCTACCTGAGGGTGCTTGTTCACGGAAGCGTCAAGCTGATTCAGCACACCACCGAGGGAAAAGACATTCTGGTGGATATGCTGAAACCGGGAGAGTATTTCGGAAGCCTTTCCGTATTGGGAGATGATCACTACACCGAAACTGCCGTAGCCCAGTCCGATTCGTGTATTCTGGTTATTGCCAACCGGGAATTCCGGGACATCCTGAATTCCCGGCCTGCGGTTGCCGTTACGGTACTCGACATCACCAGCGAAAAGCTGAACAAGGCCCGGGAAATGACACGACACTTCACCACAATGGCGGTCGAGAAGCGTATTGCTCATATTCTGATTACCCTGTGTGAAAAATTCGGCGAGGAGAGCAAACACGGGCAACTGCTTCAGGTGCCGTTGTCCCGCAAAGATATTGCCGATATGGCGGGCACCTCCACCGAAACAGCCAGCCGGATTATGAGCCGGTTTCAAGAGAATGGTTTTATTACATCCGGCCGGCAGTGGGTCGCTATCCGGGATAAAGAGGGGCTCACGGCGATTATGGGCAGCTAATGCTTTCTCTGTCTGATCGCCTGCATTTTTTAATTTTTTCGCACTTGATTGATCCGGCTCATTTTAGTGCGGCCCGTTCTCCGTTACCTTGTGAATAAACCAACCATCACAAACGGAGAACATCATGAATACGACCTATTTTAAATCAACATTATTTCTTACAGCGCTGTTAATTTCCGGGTTTTTAATCCCGCGAACAGCCCAGGCCCATTGCGACAGCATGGACGGACCGGTTGTCCAGGCAGCCCAAAAAGCCCTGGAGACCGGCAATGTGGACCTGGTTCTGATCTGGGTAAATGAGGCTCAGGAAGAGCAGATAAGAGAAACCTTCACAAAAACGCTCGATGTTCGTAATGAGAGCGAAAGTGTCCGGGAAGTGGCCGACACCTGGTTTTTTGAGACGCTGGTACGGTTACACCGTGAATCGGAAGGGGCTCCCTATACGGGCCTGAAATCTGCCGGATCCGAAACCGGACCGGTGATTCCCGCCACCGATCAGGCGCTTGAAACCGGATCGGCCAAAGATCTTCGGGACCTGATCGTGAACGCATTTGAGCAACAACTCTATGCACATTTTGAAAAGACTCTGAGGAGCAAAGATTTCGATCCTGAAAAGGTGGAAGCCGGACGCGAATATGTCCACAACTACGTGGAGCTTATTCATTTTGTCAAGCCCGTTTACGATCTGATGGATGCGGAAAATGGTGCGGCACATAGTCATAGTCACTGATAATGATTCTGGGTTATGAAGAAAAAGATTTTGACCGGTTTATCGAAGAGAGGCGTCTGCTCTTGCCGGATTTTGTAGCCCAAAGCATCATATACAGGTAGTTATGTGAAACAACACTTTACCATCAATTCGCATTTCTAATTCAACACCCCAATAAAAGGGATCAAGAATATGGTGTTTCCATTACTTACATCGGCAAATGCCTTTTTACGCTTCATCCGCACTTCTCACAGTGAAACGGAAGGTGGACCCTTTACCCGGTGTACTTTCGATTATCAGCTTTTCCTTGTGTGACTCGAGGATATGTTTGACAATTGCCAGACCGAGTCCGGTTCCGCCCTGTTCTCTGGAGCGTGATTTGTCCACCCGGTAGAAACGCTCGGTGACCCGCGCCTGATCTTCTTTTTTGAGGCCGATACCAGTGTCTTGCACCGATACGAGAATTTTACGGGGCGGATCGGTCAGATGACGTACAGATATCATGACGTACCCACCCTTTTTGTTGTATTTTATGGCGTTTTCGATAAGATTAACCAGAATCTGTCGTAGCTGGTTGCGGTCCGTATAGGCAAAAATATTGGACGCCTTTTGCTCAAAGATGATGTTTACCTCATTCTCACGGGCCTTGTACTGCAGGTTTTCGATAACGTCACGAATTACCGTGTTCAACGGGATCATTTCAAACTCCGGGTTCAATTCACCTGTCTCAAGTTTCGATATTTCCATCAAGTCCTCGGTCAGATAAATCAGGCGATTCACGTTATCCATTGCCTTGGTGAGGAACCGGTAATTGACTTTGGGATCCTCGAGGGCACCGGCCTGTAATGTCTCCAGATAGCCCTGAACCGTAAAAATGGGTGTTTTCAGTTCGTGGGAAATATCTCCAATGAACTCTTTGCGGTAGTTTTCGGTCTCATCCATCCTCTGAAATTCGCCGTGTGTTGCTTTGTATACCTCATCTGATTCATGTGCAAGGAGATCCACTTCATCCCGTATACCGGAAGGTTTCATTGTCGTCGGTTCCATTTGTTCTTTAGGTGTTTTCCGGATAACAGTCCGTATCGACGAAATACGCTTTCTGAGAAGATAAAGCGCATTCGCATATATCAGTAAAAAGACCAGCAATGCAAAAAAAACCCCCGTTATAAATGAGAAAAGAAGCGAATCCTGCCAGAGTAAGTGCACAAAGAAAATTACCGCCCCTGTTATCAGCGCCGGAGCCCTTGCCAGCCGAACCCCCGTTTGGAAACGTATTTGGTCTGGTGTGTGCATCATTCTGAAAGTCGATAACCGACGCCCTTGACGGTTTCTATGTAGTTTTCTCCGATTTTTTCGCGAATCTTGCGGACATGTACATCCACGGTGCGGTCGATAACATAAATATCGCTTCCCCAGATCTCATTCAATAAAGCCTGCCGACTGATGACTTTTCCCGGATTTGCTGCAAGGTAGTGGAGTATTTCAAACTCTTTCCGGGGAAACCGGATGCTTTCGCCCTGTTTAATCACCCTGTATCGATCCCGGTCTATTTCAAGATCCCTGATTTTGATGGGCTCAATGGCATGGTTTACCTCATCCCCGGCTCTTCGCAGCACCGCCTTTATATGTGACAGGAGTCGGGAAATGGAGATCGGTTTGGTAATGTAATCATCCGCCCCTTCATTGAGACTCCGGATTTCAGTCATTTCATCGCTGCGGGCTGTCAGAAAAATGACCGGAATATGTTTCAGGTTGGCATTGCTTTTCAGACGGTTGCAAACCTGGTGACCATCCATTTGAGGCATCATGATGTCGAGCAGAATAAGATTCGGTCGATGCTCTGAAGCCAGTTCAATACCTTCAGCACCGTTGTCGGTCGTAATGACTTCGAAGCCTTCCTTGATCAGGTTATACTCAACCAGTTCGAGTATGTCGTGCTCATCGTCAACCAGGAGTATGCGGGTTTTCGGCACAGTGGATGTAGACTCGTTATTCAAATTAAAGGTCGTTTATGAAAAGTTACGCAGTTAAATGATCGGATAAAATGAATATCTCCAAAGAAGATCTAAGCATCTTCTCTTTTGTCCGTATTCTCCACGATTTCACCGGTCACCAGAAAAATAATCCGCTCGCAGATATTCGTGACGCGGTCGCCGATTCGCTCCAGATTGTGCGCTACCCAAATGAGGTGTGTGCAGGTTGTAATGGTCTTCGGGTTTTCGATCATGATCGAGATCAGTTCACGAAGGATCTGATGATACAACTCATCAATTTTGTCATCTTCATCGGTAATGCGGTAGGCGCTTTCGGCATCCCGGGCAGCGTAAGCCTCCAGTGACCTGCAGATCATGCCGGTGGCCAGTTCCGTCATTCTTGGAATGTCGATATACGGCTTGACAGGGGGTTGATCCCCCAGTTTGATGACAATTTTGGCGATTCCTTCGGCATAGTCGCCAATGCGCTCAAGCTCGGCGATGATAT
>SLOL01000009.1 GCA_007132495.1 Balneolales bacterium | reverse complement strand
GGCAATCCGGTCCCACAAGAGGACACCGGTACCCGTTAATAATGACAGTCCGATCCACAATGTGCCCCAGTAGGGCCAGGAATGTGCCGTAATATTCAGCAACGTTTCCCTGCCAATCACCGGTGGCTGATAGGTCATATCCGGCACTTTGATGGCAGCCCGGGGATCGAGATTGTGTCCGTACTCATATCCCCACATGTAGAAATCATACATTCCCGCCACCCCGGCAATAACAAACAGGGCGACCCAGATCCATGCCAGCCACCGGGAACCTGTGGCGGCTGCAGCCGCAGCCAGTGCTATCAGTCCGGCTATAACCCAGGGTATAATATCCAGGGTCGGTACCTGGTCGGGGTCAATTTCCTGCATTCCGACATAGTGATTCAGAATATTGATATTCTGAATATCGTGTCGCTCGTGACCCGTAATATCATTCACCCAGATATACATCCCGATGCCGTCCGGATACTGCGGGGCGGTCAGAGTTATGCTCCATATCGGAGTGAAAAAAACCGGAATCAGCAACAACGCTGCAAGAAATAATCCGAGACGGGATGTCCTGCTCATGGGATTGTTATTTGATTGTGATACTTAAACATCTGCAGCAGGTAAATACAGCCGCAGCCATTCATCTGATTTAACAGGGCAGAACCTTTCACAGTCCTGCCCACGGTTTACCTCGTATATCGGATAGGGGTAAAATCAATCCTCACCGGTTCTCCAGGTAAGAGGAACGTCAGAATCGGCCGGCGAGACACGCACATAACCCTGCATTTCCTGGTGAAGCGCTGAGCAGAAGGCCGTGCAGTAGAACGGATAGATACCGGTGCGCTGCGGATGCCATACGAAGGTCTTGGTCTCACCCGGTGCAATCAGCACTTCGGCATTATTCGATCCCTTGATGGCAAAACCGTGCACCATATCCCAGTCCTGCTCAATATTGGTCAGGTGGAAATGGACCTCATCGCCTACGCGGATTCCCTCGATGTTATCCGGGGTGAAATGGCTTCGGATATTGGTCATATAGACCCGAACCACATCTCCGTCCCGCTCCACTCGAGCATCAGCGGTCCGTTTGACAGCATGGGGATGGTTATTCGCGTCCAGATCATAGATCTGCTTGACATTATCACGAATCTCGTCGGCCCGGATCGCCTGGGCATAGTGAGGTTCGCCAATCGTCGGGAAATCGAGCAACATCTCCATCCGGTCGCCCGAGATATCATAAAGCTGGGCGGGGTGCAGCTGCTTGGGTCCGGTCGGGAGAAAACGATCGCGACTGGTCTTGGTCAGTCCCAGCATATATCGCTTGTCGGGATTCGGGGTATCACCGCCGGTGATCATCAGGTGTCCGATGGAGTAGTAGGAGTCGATGCGATCCACCACTTCAAACGTTTCCAGCGACCATTTTACAATTTCGGAAGAGATATAGACCGACGTATAGGCGTGACCGTCACCGTCAAATTCGGTATGCAGAGGCCCCAGTCCGGGATCTTCCACCTCACCTACAATCGTGGACTCATATTCCAGAACCGGAATACCGTTAATGATCTCTTCAAACGCTTCATTCTCGATCGCCTCCAGCATCCGGCTGAAGGAATGAACCGGGATGATGGTAGCCAGCTTACCGCCTCCGACAATGTACTCACCGGTCGGATCGATATCCACGCCGTGCGGCGATTTGGGGGTCGGCAGGAAGTAAATCATATCCGGAGCATCACGGGGATCCAGAAGCAGCACCTCGTCATGCACATTGGAAACCGCTATACTGGTATTTTCATCCTTCATATTGTGATAGTACTCAGCCGGAACAGTCTCTGCCCGTCCTTCCCGGACATACTCTTCGGCCATTTTCCAGTTCACGGCGACGATATAGTCCTTGTCAAATTCCGAGGCGTTGATTTCCAACAGCGTGTGCGCCTCTTCGGTATTATAGGTGGTAAAGAATACCCAGTCGGCCGATGGGCCCTTGCCGGCACGCCCCAGGTCATAGTGATAGGGAGGCATAAGGATCTGGAAATCCATACTCATTTCACCGGTCTCCTCATCCACCCCGATGAAGCTGAGTGAACCGTCGAAATTTTCGCTGTAGGTATCGATCGGCACATCCAAATCCATGTCATAAGGAATACTGAACCGGGTGGCACCGATAATGTACTCGGTGTTTTCGGTAGCAAATGTTGAAGCGTGGTTACCGCCGGTATTGGGCAGTTCCAGGGTTTCCACGGTTTCGAAAGAAGTAAGATCGATCCGTGCCACACGCGGGGTGTTGTTGGCATTGATAAACATCCATCTTCCGTCGGGCATGCTGTTGGTCAGCGATAATTCGGGATGATGGGAATCGTCCCAGGGAATAAAGCCGTAACTGGTCATCAGCAGCGGCTTGGTCTCCTCCGAGTAGCCGTACCCCGACTCCGGATCCTGCGAGAAAACCGGAATATTGCGGAACATACGTCCGGACGGAAGTCCCCATACACTCAATTGTCCGCTGTACCCGCCGGACAGGAACGCATAATACTCATCATATTCTCCGGGTGCGACATATACCCTCTGGGCGGCATCCCCTGTATCCAGCATTTCGGTCTGTGACGGACACCCGTACATCAGAACCGACAAAAGGCCGATGCCCAACAAAACCGTCGACACCTTCCATAATGTTATTTTTTGTACCATATATTTCTCCGTGTTTGCTAATAGTAAGTGATTGGTGGTTGTTTGATACTACTTTTCCGTATGCTATTGCTCGCGAAGGTCCTCTCCCGTATCCGCGTAGTGACGCAGAAAATCAAGTATTTCAAAAGCCTGGTCTTCGGTCACATTCTGGTATGGCATGGTCGTCAGATACTCCTGAAGGAGCGCCTGTCCCACCGGGTGTCGCTGTGTCATCTCCTCCGGATTGAGGATGAAGTTGATCACAAATTCATGAGACCGGCTTTCCGTTATATTCCCTACCGGCGGACCTACAAACCGCTGCTCCATCCGGTGGCAGGAGGCGCACCGGCTGTCAAAATATTCAGCTCCTGCCCGTGCCCTTTCGATCTGAACATCGCCGAGATCCAGGGGTTCATCAATCGGGCCAATACCGTGTTGCAACTCAAATTCGGTCAGTTCGGCCTCGGCGGCATCTCTGGCTGTTTCAGCCGCCTCATCTCCATTACCGCATGCCGAAAAAAACAGTAATAATGCTACCAGGATCAATAGTCGCTTCATAATAATAGGATATAAGTGTATTTTATCTTAAATAAGGGTTAAAAAAAAGACGCCGGCAGATCAATATGTTTCTGATCTGATTTTTCCTCAGACGGATACAGCTCGGTAAGCCGGGTATTGGAAAAAAAATCGTCAATATTATTATTCAGATTTTGCCATTTGGCACGAAATTCGGGAACAAGCTCCATGTGCCTCTCCGAAATACCCAGCCAGAACCGGTCAAAAGCCTCCTCACCGTCGATAGCCGTAATAATTTCCTTCAGGGAAATATCCGAAGCCGGCTTATCCAGCGATACGCCTCCCCCATGACCACGCATGGTTTTAACAATATAGCCGTTAGCCAGCCGCTGCATAACCTTGGTGAGAAAAGCGGCCGGTATGCCCAGCTGCTCGCTCAATTCACGAATGGAAACCACATCCTTCTCTTTTTGGGCCGCTATATAAGCAACCGACCGGATTCCGTATGTGCTGGCCTTGGAAAAATGCATATATCGTAATTAGGAGTATTTTGTCTTAATTATACGGCCTTCCAAATTTCCGGTCAAGAAAAATATTGGTTTTTTTTCAGACCTGACCGGGTGCATGGCGATCATCAGTCTGCAGATCACATTCTCTTCTCTCCTGACCATTTATTATTAGCCTGATATTTGTTACGTTAAACTTTTCAATCTTTTAGTCTTACATAACCCAAAACAGGTTTACCTATAACCGGGTTCTGCTTCCCGCCCACCGATTCAGGATAAACTACGGTCATGACATTTCAAGTGACGCAATAACACTCAGCATTTCATACCATGCAACTTCGCTCCACCCGGATCATCGGTGTCATTTTACTGGCTTTTCTCGTCTTTTGTGTGCTTTACTACGTATTCCGGCCTGATGCCGATGAGCCCGGTCGTGTCCCGGATTACCGGATGCCGGCCGATCATGCTTTTGTGGGAGGTCAGCAGTGCCGGTCGTGCCACGAAAAGGAGTGGGACTCCTGGAAAGAATCGCACCACCACTATGCCATGGCCGAAGCCACCGACGAGACCGTCCGGGGCGATTTCGACGATGCGACACTGAACGCCGGATACGAAAACTATCGCTTTTTCCGCGAAGGGGATCGTTTTATGGTGGAGGCGCCCGGTCCCGACGGCGAACAGGAGATCTATGAAGTCATCTATACTTTTGGATGGGAACCGCTGCAGCAGTACCTGGTCGATTTCGGCAGCGGCAAGTACCAGGCACTGCACGCCTCCTGGGATACCGAACGGGAGCGCTGGTTTACACTCTATCCGGATGAAGAAATCCAGCCGGATGACTGGCTGCACTGGACCGGCGGCGCCATGAACTGGAATACCATGTGTGCCGACTGTCATTCTACTAATCTGCGCCACAACTATTTCCCCGAAGCCGATTCATTCGACACGCAATGGTCGGAAATCAACGTGAGCTGCGAAGCCTGTCACGGTCCCGGCGGCGATCATGTAGCGTTTATGCAGAGCGAGGCTTCTGCCGATGCCGGACCGGAGCGCATCCGGCAGGATCTGAATCTGGCGCGCGGCGCCTCCCAAACCGGGGAGATCAACACCTGTGCCCAGTGTCACGCCCGGCGTCAGGAATTGACCGGCGAATATATCCACGGCGACGAATTTCTGGATCATTATGATCCCCAGCTTCTCCATTACCCCATTTACCATCCGGACGGGCAGATCC
>SLOL01000018.1 GCA_007132495.1 Balneolales bacterium | reverse complement strand
CGTGCTGCAGCCATGGCAGAAGCGATTAGCGGCATGAGCTTTTATAACTGGTTCCACCTCATACGTTGAAAAAGCAACACAGGTACTTCCTTGTGTGAAGAGCCAACTGGCGCACTATAACTCTTTATTAACCTGCAAAAATATCGATAAGGCAATATGTTGTTTTGGGGCTAATATTGCAACATCAGTATGTGATCGAATGGGCTTCATTGTTCTTCTGAATAAACATGTCACATAAGGGAGAGAGAAAAATAACATAAGTTGTGTAAGGAATGATGGGGTATGGAGATCTTATGTTAAACAGATTACCATATCGGATTATTCTATGTGCCAATGTATCAAAAACCGCGTAAGTCCAGTCTCCTGTCAGCTCTGAGAAACCGAATACGATTGAAAGGGTATAGCTATAGTACGGAAAAAACGTATGTGAAATGGGTTAAGGAGTATGTGCTTTTTCATGGTCATACACATCCAAAGGAGCTGGGGGAGGATAAGGTCCGGGATTTTTTGACGTATCTGGTTAACAAACGTCATATCGCACCTGCAACCCAGAACCAGGCTTTATGTGCACTACTGTTTCTGTATCGCTCTGTTCTTAACTTTAAGGATTTTTATGTTTCGGAGATCGTATGGTCAAAAAAGAGCAGGCGCCTGCCGGTTGTGTTGAGCACCGATGAGGTTCGGAAACTGCTGGATGCCCTTCAGGGAAAAGCGGCACTTCCGGTTAAGCTTATGTATGGCACCGGTCTCAGACTTTCGGAATGTATCAAACTTCGAATCCTGGATATCGATCTTGAATACAAGCAGATTACGGTTCATGACGGAAAGGGCCGAAAAGACCGTACTACCGTTTTGCCCACCTCGTTGATTGATCCTATTATTCATCAAATCAGACTCGTGGAAAAATTGCACGATCATGATCTCGCTCATGGCCTGGGCGAAGTGCAGCTTCCTCATGCGCTTTCCAGAAAGTATCCCGCTGCAGCTAAAGACCTCCGTTGGCAGTTCCTTTTTCCGTCTAGGAAGATCGGCCGTGATCCCCGTACCGGATTGCGCTCCAGATTCCATATCTCGCGTGAAACGTTGCATCGTGAATTGCACCAGGCTGCAAGAATTGCCGGAATTACCAAAAAAATATCTACCCACACTCTCCGGCACTCATTTGCAACCCATCTTCTTGAGGCCGGTTATGATATACGGACCGTTCAGGAGCTTCTCGGCCATAATGACGTCGCAACGACCATGATATATACGCATGTTCTTAAAACAGCCGGTAATGCAGTGCGAAGCCCACTTGATAGTCGAATTTAGCTCATAAAAGCCGGTTTTCCCACCCTTAGGTTATAGCTCCGCCTTGTGAGTCACAGTCAGAACACAGGCATATCACGGACGAATTACTTGCTTCTCAACGATACTATTATTCAACTCCCTTCTTACTGTTTCCGCCCGTGTGTGCTCTTCTTATACCCATTTTTCCCTTTTTGTATCTTTATCATAGAATAATGTATTACATATTTTTAGGCAAGTGTTTTGGAAATACGCCATATTCATCGCACCGCTTGGCTTTAACTGAGTCAGATACCCGGGTTAATGGAATCACATCGTCGCTGCGGTTTTCACGCTTGCATGAATGGTGTTCTCCTTTTTAATGGCTATCTTTGGAATATTTAATGCACTTGGAGAGTAGCACTCCCGAAATTCAAAATCCGCGAATCAATAACATTCGCAAATCAGTAACCCCGAATGAACTTTCTAGCCTAAAGCACTTCGAATCAATTTTCTAACCTAAAGCACTTCGAATGAACTTTCTAGCCTAAAGCACTTCGAATCAATTTTCTAACCTAAAGCACTTCGAATCAACTTTCTAACCTAAAGCACTTTTTCATGTCCGATAACACCGCAGAGGAACGAAACTCCAAAAATTTTCTGGAAGAAATTATTGAACGTGACCTGAAGGAGGGCAGGCACTCATCGGTTCTCACACGCTTCCCGCCGGAACCGAATGGCTATCTGCATATCGGACACGCCAAGTCCATATCGGTCAATTTCGGTCTGGCCGATAAATACGGCGGCGAAACCAACCTGCGTTTTGACGACACTAATCCCGTCACCGAAACGATCGAGTATGTTGAGAGCATCAAGCATGATGTCAATTGGCTCGGTTATGAATGGGCGAAGGAGCTGTACGCCAGTGACTATTTTGAACAGCTTTTCGAGTTTGCCATCCGGCTTATCCGCAAGGGTTTTGCCTATGTCGATGACTCTACTTCGGAGGAGATCGCCGCCGGCAAGGGAACCCCGACCCGGCCGGGTACCGACAGCCAGTATCGCGATCGCGACCCGGAGGAGAGCGAGGATCTTTTCCGGCGGATGCGTGCCGGTGAGTTTGAGGAGGAGACCCGCACCCTCCGCGCTAAAATCGATATGGCCTCGCCTAATATGCTGATGCGGGATCCGGTCATCTATCGCATCAAGTTCGCTTCCCATCATCGCACCGGTGATGAATGGTGCATCTATCCGACCTACGATATGGCTCACGGACAAAGCGACGCCATCGAAAAAATCACCCACTCACTCTGTACACTTGAGTTTATGTCGCACAGAGAGCTCTATGACTGGTTTATTGACAAACTGGAGCTCTTTCCATCGAAACAGTATGAGTTCGCCCGGCTTAATATGTCGTATACTATCATGAGCAAAAGGCGGTTGCGGGAATTGGTGGAAAAGAAGTACGTGGACGGCTGGGATGATCCCCGCATGCCGACAATCTCCGGATTACGTCGCCGCGGCTTTACTCCGGAAGCCATTCGTGATTTTTGCACCCGTATCGGCGTTGCCAAACGGGATAACCTGATCGATGTGTCACTGCTGGAGTTCTGCGCCCGGGAGCACCTCAACAAAATATCGTTGCGGCGGATGGTGGTGTTTGATCCCATCAAACTGGTGATCACCAACTGGCCCGAAGACAAATTCGAAGAGCTGGAAAGCGAGAATAACCCCGAGGATGAAACCGCCGGCAGCCGGATGATTCCGTTCGGCCGCGAACTCTACATCGAACGGGCCGACTTCATGGAGGATCCGCCCAAAAAGTTTTTCCGTCTGGCTGTCGGACGCAACGTACGGCTGAAAAGCGCCTTTATCATCACTTGTGATGATTTTGTCAAGGACAACGGCGGGAATGTGACCGAAGTCCATTGCCGGTATCACCCCGAAAGCCGCAGCGGCAGCGACAACTCCGGAATCAAGGCCAAAGGGACGCTGCACTGGGTCAGCATTCCGCATGTACACCACATCGAAGTCCGCGAATATGACCGGCTTTTCAATGTGGAGAAACCGGTCGAGGAGGCCGCAAAGCAGGAGGGAGTATTCACTGATTATGTGAACCCCGATAGCCTGAATATCGCTCCGGCCGCCTGCGCTGAACCCGCATTGGCGGATGATTTTGCCTCAACGGAGAAGTCGGGCGACAACCTGCCGTATTTCCAGTTCATGCGCAAGGGGTACTACTATCCGGACAAGTATTCCACCCGCGAGAAGCCGGTTTTCAACCGGACCGTCACCCTCCGTGATACCTGGGCCAAAATGAAGAAGAAATAACGGGTGCGTATTTCTTCTTCGTATGATTATCTTACAGTACTGAACAGGTAATGCAAATGGACTGTAGATATTGGACATATGGATACGCAACTTCCAGATGGTGACAAAGGACCGTTTATAAATAAGAGGCGTGCTGTTATGCGCTTTATAAAGATTCCTTTTTTTTGGGGCATGGCTATGCTGCTGTTTTTATCGCCGGACAGCGGAGTGATGGCCAAAGAGATTTCATACTTTGGATCGGTTTCAGAAAATGCGTACATGAAACCGGAGGCCGATCAGCCCCGCATCGTAGTCTCGCCCGATACGGTACTGACCCGCGATCTGGAAGAGGTGGTCATCAGTGCACAGCGCGTCCCGGTGCGTCATTCGGATCTTCGCCGGTCCATCCGGGTACTCGACAGGCAGTTTATCAGCGAATCAGCCTCGCATGATCTGGCCGGACTGCTTTCACAGATCCGAAGCCTCGATATCCGGCACCGGGGTACCTACGGGATGCAGTCGGATGTTAGTGTGCGGGGTGGCACATTTGACCAGACGCTGATCCTCCTTAACGGTGTGAATGTGACCGATCCCCAGACCGGCCATCATAACCTCAATGTGCCGGTCGACCTGCAAAGTATTGAGCGTATCGAGGTGCTCCACGGACCCGGTGCACGGATTTTTGGTCCCAACGCTTTCAACGGCGCTGTTAATATCATCACCAAAGAGCCGGGCGATCCCCGGTTAAGCGCTTCAATCACCGGCGGCCAGCACGGTTTCGGATCGGCCGGAATCGCAACCGGTTTCGGCACCGGACCGCTGACCCACCACCTCTCCGTTAACGGTATGACCAGCGACGGGTTTACCGACAATACTGATTTTACTACCGGCAACCTCTTTTATCGCTCAAAGCTCGGCCTGGATTCCGGTCGACTCGACCTCCAGGCCGGATATAATGAAAAAGCATTCGGAGCCAACAGCTTCTACACACCGAGGTTTCCCGATCAATTTGAACATACCCGCTCGGGTTTTGCTTCGCTTCGATGGCTTCCGGAGGGCTCGCCTCATTTGACTCCGACGGTCTACTGGCGGCGGCATCACGACCGCTTCGAACTGTTTCGCCATGAAGCCCCCGACTGGTATCAGGGGCACAATTACCACCGGACCGATATCGTCGGCGCCTCTCTGAACTGGGCGCATATCAACCGTCTGGGAACCAGCTCCGTGGGCCTTGACTATCGCTATGAGCATATATACAGTAATGTACTTGGAGAACCCATGTCCGGGCCCCGGAGGGTCTCCGGCTATGACGATGCCTGGTTCACCCATGCCTATGACCGGAGCGGCTTGAGCCTGATGCTTGAACAATCGATTGCCCACGGCCCTTTTTCGCTTTCGGCCGGTACATTGATATACACCAATACCGATCTCGACCGGCCTGTACTTTTTCCCGGTGTCGATCTCGGATGGCAGTTTCATGAACAGTTGCGATGGTATGCCACGGCCAATAGAACCCTCAGGCTTCCGACTTTTACCGATCTCTATTACAGCGGTCCGGGTAACCTGGGCAATCCCGACCTCCTGCCCGAAGAAGCCGTATCGGTGGAGACCGGGGTGAAAGGCAGTCGGCGGGGAGTGCAGTTCGATGTGGCCGTTTTCCGGCGATGGGGAAGCAACATGATCGACTGGATTCGCAGTCCGGGCGATGACCTCTGGCGGAGCGAAAACCTCACCGAGGTTACCACCAGCGGTGTCGAGACAGGAATTACCATTCCGTTGGGGAGCTTAACCGGCATTCGGGGGGCAGCACCGGGTATGGAGACGAATTCCGGATCAAGTTCGGGCTCGGGAACAGGTTCAGACTCAGGAACAGGCTCAGACTCAGGAACAGGCTCAGGCTCAGGAACAGACTCAGACTCAGGAACAGGTTCAGACTCAGGCGCTAGCCCCGGATTTAAATCGCCCGCAAGCACCTTCTCCATACAGTACACTTATCTGCATGCAAATAAACAAAGCGGTGATTTTATCTCCAACTACGCCCTGGATCATCTTAATCACAAACTGGATTTGATCCTCTCCCTCCGGGTTACCGAGCGGGCAGGGATCCGCACATCGGCATCATGGCAGGATCGCGCCGGAAGTTATATGCTTTTTGAGGATGGTGAATTTACGGATACAAGACCTTTTGAACCGTTCTGGATGGTGAACCTCACTCTATTTTATGAAATCGGCGTGGTGCGGCTATTCGGGGAGGCTTCCAACGCCCTGGATACCCGCTATTTTGACATCGCCAATGTCCCTCAGCCGGGACGCTGGGTCCGCGCCGGACTGGAAGTAAATTTGTGATGCCGGATTTGTTTCATACTGGTCGAGCGTGACGGCACCCCGTATGGTCCGCGATACCGGATGTAAATTCCGCTGGCCTGATTGGCCGGAAGTGAATTTGTGATGCCGGCTTCGCTGCATACTTGCCGCAGTGAAGAGCCCGCTTTTAATGCGCATAGATCATCTTGCGGGTCATGCCGCCGTCGATGACCAGATTTTCCCCGGTGATGAAGTCATTCTCCGGGTCAGCGAGAAAAAGGCAGGCCCGGGCGATATCATCCGGCTTTCCGACCCGGCGGGAGGGATGCTGCTCATGGTCGATGTCGCGCAGCTTATCGTAGTCGCCGGTCTGGATCCAGCCCGGACTGATGCAGTTGACCCGGATCCGGTCTTCAGCCAGGGAAGCCGACATGGCATGGGTCAGGGCGAGAACACCGCCTTTTGACGCCGCATAGGCCTCGGAGTCCGGCTCTGACATCAACGCACGGGTGGAGGCAATGTTGATGATCGATCCGCCTCCGTTTTTGCGCATGATGCCGGCCGATGCACGTGCGCAAAGAAAATATCCCCGCAGATTGGTATTCAGGATGTGATCCCACTGTTCAACAGTTAACTCATCAATGGGGGTGAACGCCGATATGCCGGCATTGTTGATCAGGATGTCAATCGTACCGCAGCGCTCTGCCGTGCCGCTGATCAATGTGTTCACTGAATCGGGATCGGCCATGTCGGCATGAAGGAAATGGGCATCGCCACCTCGACTCCGGATGTTGGAGGCTGTCTGCTCTCCATGGTCACGGTCAATGTCGGCAATGATAACACGCGCCTGTTCATGTGCGAATTTTTCTGCCACACAGCGGCCGATGCCGTTTGCCGACCCTGTGACGATGACGGATCTGTTTCTGAAATCCATAGACACCTCACATTTACCCCAATATAGCAATCGTGCCGAAGAGTCTCTCTTTTAAATCCGATCAATGCGCGGCGATGTCGCCGGCATCGAACGGTTCGCGCTCGGATTCAAGAGCGGTCATCATGACATGGTACGCGTAGCGTCGGACCTGGTTGTCGGAATGCTCCAGAGAAAGATCACGGAGCAGATCGGTGAGCAAGTGTGTTGAAGGATTATTTACGTTCTCCAGCTCCCGATTGATCTTCCGGATGATGGATACCAGCTCCTCGGCATTTCGCTCTCCGTGAGCCTCTTCATAGAGTTGCTCTGTCAGCATACCGAGAGAATCGGATGCGAAGGTTACATCGTCAATCTGTACGGTCCACTGATCGTAATTGCTTACGGCATCACGGGTGGGGGTTGTGTTATCTGTATTCAAGAATATGGCAATTCCGATTGCCAAAGGTAGCAAAGCGGTAAATATTATTGCCGGTCTGTTATTGATAGGATTTCTCATTTTGTTACTCCTTGTTTTATTGTTCTTACTTGATCTTTATTTAAAATTATTTCCTTATTAATCGGATAATTATTTTATGAAAGAAGATCATTCATATTTGTCCTTTTTCTGTTCTTCTCTCTTTCGTTGCCAATATAACCATTTTTCCGAAATAAACGTTCAAATCGCTTCATATTGTATCTCAGGGCAGAAATCAGGAATTATGTGAAAGGGCTTTTTTGATGATAAAAGAGAGGGGGCGAATATTCATGATATACCATAAAATTGTTCTAAAAGCGCTTTTCTGAGATTTAAAAAATGGGGAAATCGCTTTCAGAAAAATTTTTACAAAAAAATTATTGGAAGCAAAGATGGAAGGGCTTTTTATTGTGTATTTAGTAATAACAAAATAAATGATATATAAAAATCTCAATAGGATAATAGGTATGATTGTGAAAATATGGTATGAAAAATTGAAATCAGTGCATGGAAAGAGGGGACTTCCACCTGCTTGTACGATCACTCGGCCATTTTGCATCCGGCAAGCGTTCATACATCCGTTGCATCCGGCAAGGGTTTATACATCCGTTGCATCCGGCAAGGGTTTATACATCCGTAATGTCCGGCTAGCACTCCGACATCCGTTGCTTCCGGGAGGCAACTTCGTCACTCGTTGTATCCGGTGATCGATCATGTACGGTTGCGCTTAAGTGCGGGAATGCACTGTATTCGGTTATTGTTGAGTGGATAGGTAGCCCAGGCGAAAATTTTTGTTAAATTGCGATGGAATAATTGTAATGACACTTTCACCATTGCAAATGCCGATGTATTGCTTTCAACGTGTCTAATTGAAATTTAAAAATAACAGGAGAAGGAATGACCCAGGCGAATTTTAACGTACCCATCCCGAAGAATGAACCATATAACTCTTATGCTCCCGGCACGCCGGAAAGGGAAGGACTCAAGGCCGCCATAAAAAGAATGCTCTCCCAGGAAATTGACATTCCGCTGGTCATTGGCGGACAGGATGTCCGGACCGATGATACCCGGCCTGTAGTCCTGCCCCATCAGCATGAGCATAAACTCGGAACATTGCATATGGCCGGGGAGAAGGAGGTTGAAATGGCCATGGAGGCCGCCATGGATGCCCGTTCCCAGTGGGCGGCGACTCCGTGGGAGGACCGGGTTGCCGTATTCCTGAAAGCGGCAGATCTGCTGACGGATTCATGGCGCTATACGATAAATGCGGCCACCATGCTCGGCCAGTCCAAAACACCCCATCAGGCCGAAATCGAAGCCGTGGGAGAATTGGCTGATTTTTTCCGGTTTAATGCACATTATCTGACCGGAGTGATGTCCGACCAGCCATATTCACCGGACGGCATGTGGAACCGGGTGGAGTATCGGCCGCTGGAGGGCTTCCTCCTGGCCATAACACCGTTTAATTTTACCGCCATCGGTGTTAATCTTCCGACGTCCATGGCTATGTGCGGCAATGTCGTGCTCTGGAAACCGGCCACCAGTTCCATTTTTTCCAACTATTATATGATGCGGCTGCTTCAGGAAGCCGGACTTCCTGATGGCGTCATTAATTTCCTCCCGGGTTCTGGTCCCACAGTGAGCGGTCCCGTCCTGAAGAATCGCCATTTTGCCGGACTTCAGTTCACCGGATCAGAGGCGACTTTTAATCACCTCTGGAAGGCCATCTCCGAAAATGTTGAACATTATGACTCGTATCCGAGAATAGTGGGTGAAACCGGAGGCAAGGATTTTATTTTTGCACACAACTCGGCTGATATTGAAGAGCTGACCACAGCTACCATACGTGGCGCATTCGAGTATCAGGGGCAAAAATGTTCGGCAGCGTCCCGGATGTATGTTCCGGATTCCATTTGGCCCGAATTCAGGGATCATCTACCTGGAGAAGTGGCGAAGATCAAAACCGGAAATGTGGAGGATTTCTCTTGCTTCATGGGCGCGGTCATTGACAAAAAAGCCTTTCAAAGTATCACCGGATATATTGACTATGCAAAAGAAGCCGACGACGCTGAAATCATCGCCGGCGGTGGTTATGATGATTCTGTGGGCTATTTTGTGGAACCTACGGTGATACTTACTTCCAATCCGAAGTTTAAGACCATGGAAGAGGAGATCTTCGGACCGGTACTCACCATCTATGTTTACAAGGATGATGAGTTCGAGGAGACGCTCAAACTCTGTAACGAAACTTCACCATACGGCCTGACCGGTGCCATTTTTGCTAAAAACCGGTATGTCATCCAGAAAATGTCGGACATACTCAGAGATGCCGCCGGCAACTTCTATATCAACGACAAACCAACCGCCGCCGTCGTCAATCAACAGCCTTTCGGTGGCGCCCGGCGATCCGGTACTAATGACAAGGCCGGCAGCAAGCAGAACATGCTGCGCTGGCTCTCGACTCGTGCTATCAAAGAAACGTTCGACCCACCAAAGGACTGGACCTATCCTTACATGGAGTAACCTGTCCGGGTTTTGTATGACCCTTTGTCTGTTGCCGGCGATACAGCGGCTCTGAGCCGGAATTAACCTGTCCGGGTATTGTTATGATCCGGACAGGTTGCAGGGGGTACCTGACCTGAATCGTGAGGGAGGGGATGCCGGTTGCAGGCATGCCTTTCCGGCTTCGCCCCGTCCCTGAATAACCTGTTTAAAAGTGTCCGGTAAAGGTTGTGGTGGTATATCCTCGCAGCATTATATAATCAATCTCCAACTTTATGAAAGTTCAATCGTATAAATTGATGTAATCAGTTATATCAAGGCCTGATTTTACAATTCGGGCCTTTCTTTTTTATGTAAATGATGATGACTTTCTATGTCGATGTTGATGCTGCTTCGGAAAGGATGTGCCGGCTGGGGTGCATTAACGTGATAAGGGGGTGGCGTTAACATGATAAACAGAGGTCACCAAACCGGATGTCATTGAAAAACCCATATCATTGGACCACCAGTACGGTATAATCAATCTTTTGATCATTAATTTTTTGAACTATTGAATTTACAAAGCTTTTCACTCATTGCGACTCTTCTGATGACAGGTATGCTTGTTTCCTGTGGAGATAATGGAAACGGCGGTCCCGGCGGGTCCGGCAGAGCCGGTGGCCCCGGTGGGTGGGGCCAGGGGTCCGGAACTGCCACCAGTGTAGAAACCGAAACCGTCACATCTTCGTCCATATCCGCCCGTGTTCGTTCTTTCGGTTCTATAAGGGCACAGGACGTAGTGTCCATTATCCCCCAGGTCAGCAACCGGATTACGGAAATTCACGCCGATCTCGGCGATACCGTCCGGCAGGGAGAGGTGATGGCCAGAATATACGATGTCCCGTTTCGTGATGCCCTGGAACAGGCCCGGGCGCAGCTAAGGCAAAGCCGTTCGGCGTTTGAACGGGACAGTACGACGTATGTGCGCCAGCAGCAGCTCTTTGAGAGGGGTGCCAGCAGCCAAAGCGAATACGACGATGCCCGCTCGACATATGAAAGCAGTCGTGCCCAGCTTGAATCCGCCCGGGCGGCACTTACCCAAAGTCGCGAAAACCTTCAAAACACAGAAATACGCTCTCCGGTCGAAGGCGTTGTCCTCAATCGCATGATCGCCGAAGGGGATCTGGCACGAACCGGTGAACCGGCTTTCGAAGTGGCCAATCTTGTTGGATATGAAACCAGGCTTTTCCTGCCCATGCAGGACTGGGAAACGGTGAGTATCGGTCTTCCGGTAACCATGAGCCTCTCCAACCGCGAAGGTGTGGCAGCCGAAGGAACCATATCGCGCATCAGTCCGCAGCTTAACCCTAATAGCGGGCTGGGTGAAGTGGTGGTGAGCCTGGTCGATGTCACTCCATCTATTCGCCAGGGGGTTCTTGTAGAGGCGAACATCACATTGTATACACATGAAAATACCATTGTAATTCCGCGTTCGGCGATGATCGAACAGATCGATACGTACATTGAACCGGAAACCAATACCGTGGAAATTCAAAGGTCTTATAACGCCTTTGTGGCAGTCGGAGATACCACCGCCGAGCAGCGTGAATTGGAACTCGGCCTGGAGCAGGGCGAACGTGTTGAAGTGATCGCAGGCCTGCAAGAGGGTGAGGAGCTCATCGTGACAGGGCAGCGTAACCTCAGTGACGGCTCCCGGATTCGTGTTCCGGCTCAAAGGCGGCCTGATGCAACCGGCGAACAGCGTCTTGAAGACGGCCCGCCGGCAAATGGGCAACCCGCCGGACCGTATGACGAATCTTCCGAAGACGAAAACGATCAAAACGGTATGCAGCATGCCGATAGTGAAGACGCAGAACCTAACAGGGATGAAGCCTCAGCAAGCGGGGATGACTCGGCTCCCGGCGATGGCTCCGGACGTGGAGACGGCTCGGGAAGCGGAGAAGGGCAAGGCCAGGGACGTGGCCAGGGACAATCAACAGGTGGTAACCGGTAAACTATGAAGAATCTGTCCAAACTTGCCGTAAAAAGGCCCGTCACCTTTCTTATGACGAGCCTTATACTTATCGGATTCGGGATCTTCGGCTTGATGAATCTCCGGCTCAACCTCTATCCGGATGTGTCGTTTCCGACCGTGACGATTTACACTACCTATGAAGGGGTGGCGCCGGAAGATATGGAGACGCTCATCACCCGCCCGATTGAGCAGAGTGTCGGAAGCGTCTCCGGCATTGAAAGAGTCCGGTCCCAGTCCAGTCAGGGCGCCTCGGTCGTGCGCCTCAATTTCAGCTGGGGAACGGATCTTTTCCAGGCCGAAACGGAGGTGCGTAAACAGCTTGATATGATTCGCCGTTCTCTGCCTCGTGAGGCTGAGCAGCCGATCGTCTTCTCCTATGATCCCAATGACGAACCGGTAGTGGTTCTGACATTGACTTCGGAAAACCGGAGTCCGCGTGAACTGCGGACGATCGCCACCCAGCAGCTTGAGCAGCGCATTGAACGCATCCGGGGTGTGGCATCCGCGGCAACCGCCGGCGGGTATGACCGCCAAATTAATATCCGGCTGCGGAATGCCGATATGCGTGCTTACAACCTCGCCATATCGGACATATCGAATACTTTGTCGCAGGAAAATATTCAGGTGCCGGCCGGACAGCTGGAGGAGGGAGAGACCACCTATTCGCTGCGTACCGTCGGAGATTTCCGGAATATCGAACAGATTCGTCAGACCATCGTAGCATCCAATGAGGGTAATCCGGTGTACTTGCGGGATGTGGCCCGGGTGGAAGACGGTATCGCCCAGCCGATCGGAAATGTCCGGGTGGAAGGAAACGACGGAGTCATTATCAATGTCTACCGCCAGAGCGACAGCAATGTGGTCATGTCAGCCGGTGGCGTTATGTCGGCACTTGATGATCTCCGAACCATTCTGCCGGCCGGTGTACAACTCGATGTGCTTACCAACCAGGCCGAATTCATTGAAATGTCCATCCGGAACCTGATTCTTACCGGTCTTCAGGCGGTGTTTCTGGTCATGCTTATGCTGCTGCTTTTCCTGCGCAGCGGCCGCTCTTCGCTTATTGTCGCTATCTCCATTCCCGTCTCAATCATTGCCACCTTCAGCATTATGCACTGGGCGGATGTGAGTATGAACATTATTTCGCTCTCGGGACTCACCCTGGCGGTTGGACTTGTGGTCGATAACGCCGTCGTTGTGCTCGAGAATATTTTCCGCTTCAAGGAGGATGGCGAAGAAGGGGCTGTTTCAGCGGTTAAAGGGGCACAGGAAGTATCCGGACCGGTAGTCATGTCCACTCTGACCACCCTCGTGGTATTTCTGCCCGTTCTTTTTGTGCCGGGCATCGCCGGTCTGCTCTTCCGGGATCTTGCCCTGACCGTATCTTTTGCGCTCATCGTCTCGGTACTGGTGGCCCTGACACTGATTCCGCTGATGGCATCCCGTTTTTTCAGCTGGGAGCAGCGTTTGCAAAGAGACTCCGGAACAAAAACCACCGGCAATCCACCGGATACATCCCGGTCAGGTAATAGCCCGGCCGGGGTTAAACCCGATACTCCGCTTCGGCGCCTGATCGCCTGGCGTCGGGAGTCTGTTTTAAAGCGTATTCTCAGTATCCCGGTTTTTCTGGTATTTCTTCCGCTGTATCCGTTCTATCTGTTGTCTTCCGGCCTCATCCATAAAATCAGCCGTTTTTTCAGCCAAAAGGTCGCTCCTCCTTTGGGGCGCATGTTCCAGAAGCTGGAGAATGGATATCGTCGTGCTATTGACGTCGTATTGCCTCGCAGCGGTATAACAGTGCTGCTTGCATTCGTTCTGTTGTTTGCATCACTTCCGATTTTTTATCAACTCGGTGGTGAATTTTTCCCCACGGTGGATGAAAACAATATCGTTCTTGAAGTGCAGCGCGAACCCGGTGTCAACCTTTTTGAGCTGGAACGCACCATCCTCCAGGTTGAAGATGTTATTGCCCGGGAGGTACCGGAAACCCGGCTGGTAGTGGCCGATTACGGCGATAAAATCGGGATTGAGGGAGCCGACAACCCGGGTGGAAATCAGGGTGTGATGCGTATTGAGCTGGTGCCCGTTCAGGAGCGCTCACGCAGTCAGCAGGAAATCACCGCAATTCTGCTGGAAGCACTGCAGGAGGTGCCGGCTGCCAATATCAGGGAGTTGCGCGAAGATCCTTTGAGTCCGGATGGAGAAACCGGTCTGATTGTCCAGATATATGGATATGACCCGGAAATACGACAGGACCTGGCGTACGCCGCCATGCAGCAGATGCGGGGTATTGAAGGCATCGCCGGACTGTTCAGCTCGGCGGATCAGGGGCGGCCGGAATTGCGTATTAATATGGATCGGGAACGTATCGCACGGGTCGGCATGACCACTTCCCAGGTGACCAGCGCGGTAAGCGATGCGGTGCGTGGTGATGTGGCTACCACATATGTGGATCAGGGTATAGAATTTGAAGTTCAGGTGCAGCTTGACCCGTTCGACCGTGCCCACTCGGGACTGCTTGAGGAGATACAGCTGCGCACCCCCGAAGGCGACTGGATGCCGCTGAAAAATCTGGCTCGCATCGAACGGATGACCGGTCCCTCCAGCATCCATCGTATTAATCAGGAGCGGATGGTCGAGATCAACGCCGACCTCGGGGGACTGGACCTCCGGACGGCAACCGAATTGACGCGCCGGTCGCTTGATCAGATGAATTGGCCCGACGGTTACCGGTATGAAGTGGGCGGTGCCGCCGAAGATCAACAGACCTCTTTTTTCTATCTGATGATCGCCTTCATGGTGGCCGGCATTTTGACCTATATGGTGATGGCTTCTCAGTTTGAAAGTTTGCTCGAACCCCTGATCATCATCGTCACCATTCCACTGGCGCTCAGTGGTGTTCTTCTGATGCTCTGGGCAACCGGAACCGCTGTAAGTGTAACGGCCATGGTGGGTCTGGTCCTGCTTACCGGTATTGTGGTTAATAACGGGATCGTCATGATCGACTATATCAAGATTCTCCGTGCCAGAGGCCAGTCGCTTCACGACGCGATTGTCAACGGCGCCACGAGAAGGCTTCGCCCGATCCTGATGACCGCCCTGACCACCATCCTGGCGATGACGCCACTCGCCCTGCAACTCGGGGCAGGTGCAGAGACCTGGAGTCCCATGGCGCGAACCGTTATAGGCGGACTCACCATGTCTACTTTACTTATGCTTTTTGCCGTACCCTCTATGTATAATCTGTTGACCCGGCTGGTGGAAAAAGCCGGATTTGAGACGGTGTCAAAAGAAGATCCTCTTCAAGCAAATAGCTGACCATAAATTTTAAACAGATGAAATGGCCATGACGGCAAACCGTCACACAAGAGCATGATTATATTAGTAATGGACATTACATGTGTCCTTAAATAAAAAAATATCAACACATGAAAAAGATCACCATAACAGAGCGGATTCTGAAGCGGCCGGTTACGGTTTTCATGATGTCGCTGCTTGTGGTCGGCTTCGGCCTGTTTTCATTGGCCAACCTGAAAATAACCTTGATGCCGGAATTCAACATCCCGGTTCTTGCCGTCTCGGTTAACTACTCCAATGTGGCGCCGGATGACATGTCACGGCTGGTCGTCGAGCCCATCGAAGGCGCCATCATGGGTGTGGAAGGTGTGGATCAGGTGGAATCCAACGTTAGAAGAGGTGGCGCTTTTATTATTATGCAACTTCAGCCCGGTGCCGAAGTGCAGTATACCGAGATGAAAATGCGCGAGGCACTCGACCGGATACGCCCACAGCTTCCGACCGATGCCAATGATCCGGTGATCTTTCAGTTTGACCCGGATCGTGCACCCATTATGCAGATCAGTATCGAGTCTTCGGTGCTTGGTCTTGATGAGCTGCGTCAGCTATCTGAAGATCTTATTGAACCACGATTTGAACGGCTGCACGGTGTTGCTTCAGCCGAAACCCAGGGCGGACTTCGGCGTAACTTTTACGTCAGCCTGGATCCGGCGGCCATGAGCAGACACCGGGTAGTCCCCTCCGAAGTGGTATCGGCGATACAGCAAAATAATGTCAACCAGCCTATCGGAAATCTGGTTACCGATCGTATAAGTTACAGTGTGCGTGCCCAGTCCGTGTACCGGTCCCTGTCTGAAATCGAACAGACGGTGGTCAGAACCGGCGAGGACGGCACTCCCATACGGGTAGCTCATGTAGCCAATGTTGAAAACACCTACGCGGATATCAACTCCATCGAGGAAGTGAATGGTAATAACAGCGTGACCGTTGAGATTCAGAAGCAGTCTGATGCCAATACGCTGGATGTCGCCCATGATGTCATCAGTGAAATGCAGGGCATGGGGGATCTGCTTCCTTCCAGTATCACGATGCAGGTCCTGAGTAATGAGGGGGACTTTATCCAGGATTCCATCAATAATCTGGCTCAGTCGGCATTGATCGCTTTAACCGTGGTTGTGCTGATTCTGCTGCTGTTCATGGGGGGGTGGCGTATCGCTTTTGTGGTGGCCATGAGTATTCCCGTATCGATTACCGCCACGTTTGCAGCGATGTATTTTGCCGATATCACCCTGAATATTATCTCCATCACCGGTTTGGCACTGGCGATCGGGTTGTTGGTGGACAACTCCATTGTGGTCACTGAAAGCATTGCCAACAGGCTGGCCAGGGGAGAGGACCGGTTTCGGGCAGCGCTTGATGGTACCAACGAAGTGGCAGGGGCGCTTCTGGGTTCCACACTGACGACCCTGGCCGTATTCATCCCCATTCTGGGGGTTACCGGCATAACCGGAACGGTTACCCGCGATCTGGCACTGACCATTTCCATCGCTATCACAAGTTCTTTTCTCGCCTCCATTATACTCATTCCCGTTCTGGCCTCGCTGATTCTGAAAAAAGATCAGTTTGAAAAGCAGACACGGATGTTCCGGCTGATCAGCCTGGTGGAAAATAACTACGGAAAAATTCTGTTCTGGATTTTGCGCCGCAAGTATGTGGTAATACTGTTTGTCATTGGAGTTATAGGAGGCTCCTTTTTCCTGTTCAGGACCATTCCGGGGGAATTTTTCCCGGAAAGCGATACCGGCGAATTCAGGATGCGTGTTGATTTACCGGCCGGAACCCAGCTTAGCACCACTGCGGATCGGCTGCGTGGCTATACCGATGAACTGCTTGATATGCCCGAAATACGCACTGTTATTACCAGTATCGGCCGGCAGCGTTGGTCGTCGCAAAGCAATCTCGGAGAAATGAATGTGCTTTTGGTAGATCAGCGGGAACGCAGAAAATCAACGGATGACGTCATAATGGAGGTCGAGGAGCGGTTTGATGATGCGGATGTGGAACTTGATATATCGGTGGCCGGCTCCGGTCCGGGAGGTATGCGGGGAGGACGATGGGGCCCCCGTGGTATCCAGCTAACATTATATGGATCCGATATGGAAACGTTGCGTGATATCTCCTATCGCATCGAAGAACGACTGCTGCAGGAGCCTGAAGTGATGTCGGTTTCCAATCCGCGGACACGGCCAGGTCCGGAGTTTGAGTTTCATCCCGATCGAGAACGAATTGCAAGGCTGGACGTTCCCACCATGCAAGTGGCCAATGCGTTTGGCACCCAGGCCCGCGGCAGCAGGGCCGGTTACTATCGGGAAGAGGGACGCGAAATACCTATTGAAGTGCGCAATGAACGCGACCGGTTCCAAAACCGGGAAGATATGTTCCATCTGGAACTGCTTCAGCTGGATGAATCCAGAGTGCCGATTACGGCGTTGGGCTCCTTTGAGCTGCATGAAAGCTTGCAGCGTTTGTCACGGCGGGACCGGGAACTGGTACTGGATATGAGTATCATGACTCAGGCCGAACCGGATCAGTACAGGCGTGTTATCGATGATATTATCACCAGCGATATTGTGCTACCGGACGGGTATCGTTATGATTTCAGTGGAAGGACCCGCTTTCAGGACGACAGCGCCCGCCAAATGGGGTTTGCTTTTCTGTTTGCTCTGTTGCTGACCTATATGGTTATGGCTTCACTGTTTGAAAATTTCCGGGATCCCTTCATAATTATGTTTATCGTACCGATGGCCTTTTTCGGTTCGCTTCTGTTTCTTTTTATCACCGGAACACCTCTGAGTGTACCGGCTTATATCGGTATTGTGATCCTGGTGGGCATTGTGGTTAACAACGGGATCGTATTGGTTGATTACATCCATCAGCAAACAGGTGGCAGCCGGAACGTGCCGGCCTCGGGTCGTGAAAAATCCTTTACAGACGAAGTCTCCGGTTCGGATAGTGAAGAGGAGGAATCGCATCTGCAGACCGGCAAACGGATACCGGAACGTGTATATCTCATTGCTTTTCTGCAGGCGTGTAAACGCCGCATGCGCCCCATACTTCTTACGGCGATGACCACCATATTCTCCATGATTCCGCTTGCCATGGAGCTCGGTGTCGGTTCGGAAACATGGAGTCCGCTGGCCAAATCGGTGATCGGGGGACTGGCATTCGCCACACTACTCACCCTGTTTGTTGTGCCGGTGATCGTGATTGGCATATCACGGCATCGCCGGGAGCTGTTTGAGAAAGGGCTGGAGTTTACGATGCCCGTCGGCAAACAACGTTAGGTCCGTTTTTATGTGTTCGTGCAATGATACAGAAGCATAAGCGGTGATCGAATGCGTGATAATCAGCGAAGGTCCGTTACGGCATGTGTCTGCCGGTAGCGATGCCACGGATCGCAATCCCGGTGGCCACGGCACAGATCGCATTCACTCTCCAGGCACATCAGGGAAATCGGTTTGATGCATCCGGAAAAGATCGTTACCACCGGATCAACGCCGATCCCCATGAAAATCCGGCGCCGAATGCGGCAAGGCAGATTAGAGCATGGTCGGCGATGACTCCCTTCTGTACAGCTTCGCTGAGTGCGACCGGTATCGAAGCGGATGTGGTGTTGCCGTAATGCTCAATATTGCTGTAAACCTTATCGCTGTCGATGCCGAGTTTACGGACGATCATCTCGGTAATTCTGAGATTGGCCTGATGGGGAATGATCAGATCCAGATTGCTGATCTCCATCCCCGCTTTCCTGACGGCTTCTTCGATAACCTCGGGGAAGCGGTGAACCGCATGCTTGAATACGGCACGCCCGTCCATATAGGGATAGATCCGATCGGTGTCGAGTAACGCTTTGGTCAGGCGGGGATGGTCATTCGGAGAGGGAGCATCCGCCCAAAGCTTGTCGGCATAGTGGCCATCGGAATAGATCTGGGTATTCAGGATTCGCCGCTCTTTTTCATTTGACTGGCTGATGACAGCGGCACCGGCACCGTCACCGAACAGTACCGACACGTTCCGGCCCCGGGGAGTCAGATCAAGAGAAGTGCTTTGCAGTTCGGCGCCAACCAATAGAACATGTCTGCACATGCCGGTCTTGATATATTGGTCGGCGATGGACAAACCGTAGATAAACCCGCTGCAGACATTGCGGATATCCAATGCCGGAATACCGGGAATATCCAGCTCCTTCTGTAGATAACAGCCGCTGCCCGGGAATTGATGATCCGAGCCAAGTGTCGAATAAATGATCATATCGATTTCATTGGCCGATATGCCGGCTTGATCAAGCGCTTTTTTGCTGGCCCCGACAGCCATTTGGTTCAGCGTTTCGCCTTTCCTGACCCAGCGGCGTGTTTGTACACCGGTGAGTTTGACAATCCAGTCACTGCTGACATCCAGCTTCTTTTCCAGTTCCTGATTCGAAACCTCACGTTCGGGCAGGTAGTGCCCCACACCTGATATACGGGAAACGTTCATGGTCATCTTTCTTTTGACAGGACCCCGGCCTGAGTGTATAACCCGAATTTCACTGACCCCACTGCTTTAAATACGGATAGAGCACAAACTCAATGTACACAACCCATCTATGCAATTTGTACAATCCTCCTTCACGTAATGTAACCAATTTATCATGATGAAAAAGCGAAATTTCATCAGCCTACTTATCCGGCACATCGGCGGCAGTGACCGCCTGGTGAATAGTCTGAACCATCTCCTTGATATCATAGTCGGGATTCCAACCCCAATCTCTTTGTGCCTCATGATCATCGATACTGTCAGGCCAGCTTGCAGCAATAGCGTCGCGCTCGTCAGGGGCATAGTCCACGTTTCGGAATCCGGTATACTGCTGAATTACCCGGGCCAGTTCATGCGGCGCAAAGCTTATGCTCGCAAGGTTGTAGCTGGTGCGTATGCGAATGTGATTCGGATCGGCCTCCATGATGGCGATGGAAGCCTTCACAGCATCCTCCATGTACATCATGGGAAGCCGGGTATTGCGGCCGACCGGACATACAAATGTTTGGCCATTTATTGCGGTACGTAACATGTCAACGGCATAGTCGGTAGTTCCGCCACCGGGTTCGGATTTATACCCGATCAGACCGGGATAACGGACACTGCGGACATCCACGCCAAAGCGCCGGTGGTAGTAGGCGCACCACTGCTCGCCGGCAACTTTGCTGATGCCATAGACGGTATTCGGGTTAAGCGGTGTGTTTTGCGGAGTCTGTTCGCGCGGAGCATCCGGTCCGAACACCGCGATGGAGCTGGGCCAGAAGATCCGTTTTATCTCTTTTATCCGTGCCTGGTTGAGCACATTCAACAGTCCATCAGTATTCAGCTTCCATGTTGCCTCAATCTCCCTTTCGCCTCTCGCCGACAGGATGGCTGCCAAATGATAAATCTCCCCGATGTCATGTTTTTCTATGATATCTTCGAGCTGTTTCCGGTCAAGAACGTCCAGATACTCAAACGGACCCGAATCAGCCAGTGAGTGATTTTCCCGGATATCGGTGGCAATGACATGATCCCCTCCATGGCGTTGCCGCAACCGGCTCGTGAGTTCATACCCAAGTTGACCTGATGCACCCGTAACCAGGATGTTTTTCTGTTCTGTATTTATACCGGTTCCCGTTCTCATTAATGCTCCGATATCATATGTTTATTTTTTGTATGGACATATGAAATATGTTTGAATCCGTTTGTAACTTGTTGATCGTTCCATGTTACATTATTCCAACCCTTTTTCCAATCTTCCGGAATGCGTTTATGGCTTGGTCCAGATGCTCTTGTTCATGGACGGCGGAAAGCTGCACTCGTATGCGCGCCTGACCTTTGGGTACTACCGGATAGTAAAAGCCGGTAACATAAATTCCTTCATCAAGCAGGTCGGAAGCAAACTGCTGGGCTACATTGGCGTCGTACAGCATAATGGGAACGATGGGGTGTTCACCTGACTTGATATCAAATCCCGCTTCGGTCATCTCGGAACGGAAGTACCGTGTATTCTTTTCCAGACGATTCCGGAGTTCGCTGTCCGTTGCGATTAACTCCAGGGCCTCGATGGATGCTCCGGCGATAGCGGGGGCCAGGGAGTTGGAAAAGAGATAGGGGCGGGATCGTTGGCGAAGCAGATCAACGATCTCCTGGTGTGCGGCCGTGAATCCGCCTGAGGCGCCACCCAGTGCTTTTCCAAAGGTACCGGTTATAATGTCAACCCGGTCCATCACTTCGCGGTATTCATGTACGCCGCGTCCCGATTTCCCGACAAAACCGGTTGCATGGCATTCATCGGACATCACCAAAGCGTCGTAACGGTCGGCGAGATCGCAAATGGCATCAAGTTGCGCAATGGTTCCGTCCATGGAAAAGACCCCGTCGGTGGCAATGATCCGGTGGCGGGCGTCGGAAGCCTCCTTGAGTTTCTCCTCCAGGTCGGCCATATCGTTATGTTTGTAGACCATGCGGCGCGATTTGGTGAGCCGGACCCCGTCTATGATGGAAGCATGATTGAGCTGGTCGGAAATTATGGCATCTTCGGGACCGAACAGCGGTTCAAAAACACCGCCGTTGGCATCAAATGCGGCCGCATAGAGGATGGCATCATCCGTCCCTACAAATTCAGCGATTTTCTCTTCAAGTTCACGGTGGATGGTCTGTGTTCCGCATATGAACCGAACCGATGACATGCCGTACCCGTAACGGTTCATAGTTCGTTTGGCCGCTTCCATGATCCGGGGATGCGACGAAAGACCGAGGTAGTTGTTGGCACAAAAATTGATAACCTTTTTACCGTCGTCGGTGCCAATAACGGCACCCTGCGGCGAAGTAATAATTCGTTCAGATTTATAGAGACCGTCATCTCTGATGGATGAGAGTTCGGTTTGAAGATCTTCTTTCAGATTCCGGTACATAAGCTGAAGGAGTTATGTGGCGAGTTTGGATACGTCGATGAATATGTTTGAAGCGATGGTACTCCTGGAAAATGTACTGTGAAACCGTAAAATAAAAAAACCGTTATGAAATGCCCATGACCGGGCCGACGCCTCGACACACATGCGTATGATTAAATACGGTCATGGCATTACATGTGACCTTATGGTCGTAAATTTATAAACAGATGAAATGCACATGACCGGGCATCCGCCCGGACACACATTCGTATGATTAAATACGGTCATGTCATTACATGTGACATTGTGATACATATAATTTAAACACATGAAATGCCCATGGCGGCTATCCGCCACACAGAAGCATGATTATAATCGACATGGGCATTACATATGACGACAGGTTCTAAAATTATAAACATATGAAAGTAACGCTGAATACAGGAAAAAAAAGAATGAAATTTGGGAGGCATGGTACCTGTCTGAACAACCGGACGACAGGTTATAAATTGTAAAATAACCCTGTAAACATCGCAGAAACCGTGACATTCATTGCAAACGGCTTTTTTTATCGTTAGATTCCCAAAGATGAACGGTTATGTAATACCAAAAGTTTATTAATTAATATTGTTACTATTGTAGAATCAGTCACTTAAACTTCGGATTAAATGAAGAATAATATGGATCAAAAAGAACAAAATAACGGAATCTCCCGACGGGATTTTCTTGGGAAAAGCGCTTTTGCGGCCGCAGGTTTTACCATACTGCCCAGTTATGTCGTCAGTGGCCTCGGCCATCGGGCTCCCAGTGACCGGCTGAACATAGCCGGCGTCGGTGTTGGCGGTCGCGGTTTTCCGGTTCTCCGGGCCATGGAGAGCGAGAACATCGTAGCGTTGTGTGATGTGGACTGGCGCTATTCCAGAGATTGTTTTGAGCACTTTTCGAATGCCAAAAGGTATTGGGATTGGCGGAAAATGTATGATGAAATGGGGGATGATATCGATGCCGTTGTGGTCGCGACTTCCGACCATACACACGCCGCTGTGGCTGCTCATGCCATCACCATGGGCAAACATGTCTATGTGGAGAAACCCCTGACGCATACCGTATATGAATCCCGGTTGTTGACAAAACTGGCCGAGCGGTATCAGGTGGCTACCCAGATGGGAAATCAGGGTGCTTCCGATGAAGGAACCAATCTGATGATGGAATGGATCGCCAACGATGTTATTGGGGAAGTCACCCATGTGGAATCGTTTACGGATCGACCGATCTGGCCTCAGGGACTCAACACACCGCAAGAGGTGCAAGCGGTTCCTGAAACGATGGACTGGGATCTGTTTATTGGTCCGGCTCCGATGCGTCCATATAATGAAATTTACACTCCATGGAATTTCCGTGGATGGTGGGATTTCGGCACCGGCGCACTGGGCGATATGGCCTGCCATATTCTGGATCCGGTATTCAAAGGGCTCGATCTCGGATATCCGACCAAGGTACAGGGCAGTTCAACCATGTTGCTGAAGGACTCGGCTCCAACCGCTCAGAAAGTTCAGCTGACCTATCCGGAGCGTTACAGCGAAAGACTGGGTAACCTCCCTGAAGTCAAAGTTGACTGGTATGATGGTGGTATTGAGCCGCTCAAGCCCGAAGGATGGCCTCCCGGCCGTGATATGAATCACAGGGGTGGCGCCATTCTTTTCTATGGCACTAAAGATACCCTGGTTGCCGGTTGCTATGGTGCTGATCCCTGGTTGCTTTCCGGTAACGAGCCTTCTGTGCCGCAGACCGAACGGCGGGTGGAAACCGATCACTATATGGATTGGGTCCGTGCCTGCAAGGAGAGCCCGGAAACACGTACCGAGTGCAAGTCCTCTTTCGACGTCGCCGGACCGTTCAACGAAATGGTCGTTATGGGTGTACTGGCCGTTCGCCTGCAAGAGCTGCAAAAAGAGCTTGAGTGGGATGGACAGAACATGCGGTTCACCAATATCGGAGATAACGAAGAGATCCGTATCATTGAAAGAGACGGCTTCCGTATTGAAGGTGGACACCCCATCTTTGAACGGGATATGACCGATCCGATCAATGCACGGCAGTTCGCCGAAGGGCTCGTCAGAACCGAATATCGCCGCGGATGGGATCTGCCCGATATGCCGGCCTGATCAGATGCTTTCTGAACATGCCTGAAAGCAATAGATAATATCACGAAAACAGCATCACCGGAACGACCCGGTGATGCTGTTTTGTTTCGTATATAGGCTCTGTTTCCATTAACCAAATCTGATACATCGTGTATAATAAAAAAACAGCTTACGCATTGCTTTCCGCCATTTTGGTGATTTCTCTCGTCCATGTTCAGCCGGGATTGGGACTCAATACAGCGGATAAGAAGCAATCTTTTGAAATAACGGAGGTCTCTTTTACAATCATCGGTACTTCGAATGTGAGAGATTGGGAAATTGAATCCGATGAAATGACTGGAACCGTTGTTTTCGGCCCGGCTTTTTTTGGAGGCGGTGATGATCCGGACCAGTGGTTTGAAGAAATTTCACTTCGGATAGCCAACGAGTCTCTCGATTCCGGGATTTCCGCTATGAATTCGGCTATGCATGATAACCTTGAAACCGATGAGCACCCCGAGCTCCGATATCGGTTGGGACGTGTAGACAGGGTGACCGGGTCTGTTGATTCAGGTAATCTTACGTTTCGTGTGTATGGCGTGGCCACTGCAGCCGGCAATGACCACCGTTTTATGCATGATGTGGACGTGACACTGCAAGATGATGGTACGTATCATGTTTCGGGAAGCATGGATCTCAGATTTACCCAATTTAACATTGAGCCCCCAACATTCATGCGTGGTGCCCTTACTACGGATAACGAAATGCAGGTCGAGTACAGTTTTACATTGGTCGAGCAGTAGTGATTGATTGCGTGCCAGACCTGAAGTCCGGTTAATCCGGCCGGATTGCTGGAACCGGTAATACATTGAAACTATTTACCATCTCCGGGGATGCGAAGACGTGTTCATGATATTTGCAAGCAGGTTCATGGAAGCTTCCCGGAAATAACGTATTCCAGAATATTTACTACCTGTTCAGGTTCCCTCGCCACCGCATTTGCAGCTTCGTCGACCTCTTTCAATGCATGGTCAAACTCTTCCGGGTGGACGGTAATCAGGGATTTGCCCAGCGCTGCGGCATAACCCGCATCAAAGGCGGAATTCCACTGTTTATAGGAGCCTCCGAATTTTACAACCACCACATCCGCCTGTTTGATAAGCCTGCGTGTCCGGATGGAATTGACGCCGGCCCCTTTGCGGTCAACCCAGAACGGTGACTCTTCATCCCCCAGAATAGCCACACCACAGCGGTCGCTGGCCTCATGATCCATCACCGGCCCGGTACACAGAATAGGCATATTTCGCTGGTTGATCGTTTCAATGATATCGGTTCTCCAACCGGAATGAATCTCTCCTGCAAGGTAAATGGTCCAGTTCATGGCAAAGTCTGAGGTTTGAATTATTGCTGGTTGTTCGTACGTATGAATGATAGTGATAAAACAGGGGCAGATGAAATGTCCAGTACCGGGCACATGTCCGGTCTTGGGTATTTAGTCTGTTAAATAAAAAAAATTATCGGATGATTCAGTAACCATTTAGAGACCGGGGTTGCAGTGAATAATTTTTGGCATAATTTTATCAGGAAATTTATTGAATTATATCTTATTCTGACTTGCCCGGGATGGAGTAAGTGCAGGCAGTCCCGTTAACCAATACGTGATATGCCTGCTCTATTCGTCTTCCCGGACCAACCGATTATTCCGCATGGTGCAGTGTCTGACGATGCCGGTACAGGCCTGCCGGGAACCAGAATCTAAACAAACGGATATCATAGTATGAGCCAAAGAAAAATATTTTTAAATGAATCGGAGAAGCCGACTCACTGGTATAATATTGTGGCCGATATGCCCAATAAACCGTTGCCACCGCTTAATCCCAAGACAAAACAGCCGGCCGGACCGGATGATCTGTCTCCGATTTTTCCTATGGGGCTGATTCAGCAGGAAGTCTCCGCTGAGAAGTATATCGAAATTCCCGATCAGGTTCAGGATATCTACAATATCTGGCGTCCCTCACCACTTTATCGTGCCCGCGGACTGGAAAAAGCACTTGATGCACCGGTAAAAATTTACTACAAATATGAGGGGGTAAGTCCCAGTGGTTCGCACAAACCCAATACCGCCGTCGCACAGGCCTATTACAACAAGCAGGAAGGGGTCAAGAAGATCATCACCGAAACCGGTGCCGGACAGTGGGGAACGGCTCTCTCGTTTGCCTGTGCACAACTCGGGATGGAGTGCGAGGTGTATATGGTCCGGATCAGCTACGACCAGAAGCCGTATCGTAAAATCATGATGAATACGTTCGGAGCGGATGTCTATCCGTCACCGAGTGACCGCACCCAGGCCGGCCGCAATATCCTGGCTGAAGATCCCGATTCGCCCGGAAGCCTCGGGATTGCGATTTCTGAGGCCATTGAAATGGCGGTTCAGGATGAAACCAACAAATATGCGCTTGGCTCGGTGCTCAACCATGTCCTGCTGCATCAGACGGTCATCGGTCAGGAGGCGGAAAAGCAGATGGAAATCGCCGGGGATTATCCCGATATCATCATAGCCCCGCTGGGCGGCGGATCCAACTTCGCCGGCATTTCATTTCCGTTTATCGGTAAAAACATTACGGATGACAAAAAAACCCGCTGCATTGCCGTGGAACCGGCCTCCTGCCCGAAACTCACCCAGGGGGAGTTCCTCTATGACCACGGTGATACCGCCGGATACACCCCGCTGCTACCGATGTATACGCTTGGGCACAATTTCCGGCCGGCCGCCATCCACGCAGGCGGACTCCGTTACCACGGTGCCAGCGTCCTATGCAGCCAGCTTCTGAAGGACAACCTCATCGAAGCTGTGGCTCTCCAGCAGCTGGAATGCTTTGAAGCCGGCATCACTTTTGCCCGCTCAGAAGGAATCATTGCCGCTCCGGAAGCGACACACGCCGTTGCACAGGTCATCCGTGAAGCCGAACAGGCCAAGAAGGAGGGCAGGGAAAAGACGATTCTCTTCAACATGTGCGGCCACGGGTTTGTCGATATGAAAGCGTATGAAGACTACTTCGCTGGTACACTTTCCGACCATACCTTTGTCAACCATGAGCTCAAAGACGGTCTGAAGGAGATCCGGGATCTGCAGCCCTGAACAGGCCGGGGAAAGTCCAGGTACAGCCCGGAAACAGACCAGTGAGCCGGAACCGGTATCGGCTACCAAAAATAACGCATCATATTTCTGTACAAGCCTGATCTTTCACTTTTTAAAATAGATGAAGATCCGGCCGAAGTTCTTGCTGTCCTTTTTGATGCGATCGTAACGATTTTTGATTTCCGGCCGGTCCAGGAAACGAAGCACCCGTTTTTTGAGCTGACCGCTGCCCTTGCCGGGGATGATCTCTATGGTCTTGATCTTATTTTCGACCGCCTCATCAATGACACGCTCCAGTTCCCGGTCGATCTGATCGCCCTTGTTGTATATGTCGTGCAGGTCGAGTTTCAGCTTGGCCATAGGTGTGTGCGTTTTAACGGAAGAAAATATTCAGGTCCAGTACCACCGAGTTCAGAAAGTGGTGGTTGAATCCGATCGTAAAGATCAGGATGAACTCAGCTGCCAGAAACAGTTTTCTTCGAAGAGATACCCGGGGCGAACAACCAATGAACCGGCGTTCGGGTGCAAATCGCTGAAGAGCATTGTATCGCCTCTTTGCTGAATTCATGATAGCGGTTGGCATTGAATTTGGCACCGGAAGTCATGAACCGAAGTCCGGGCTATAATATGCGCTGCAGAAAATTTAGAATAATGGTAATGATCAGGCTGAGAATGATCATGGTGGTGATCGGTACTTGAACTTTTTTTTCACCCGACTTGAACTCCGAATCACCCGGAAGACGCCCGATCAGATTCAGGAGACCGGGAAAAAGTTGCAGGAGTATTCTGAGCATGATGAAAATAACAGCCATGAGAATAATCCAGCGTATCATAGAGGTATGTGTTTAGAAGCGTTGGTTATACGGCGATTATACAGTTACAGCTTCATCGACGTTTCTCCTGTCAATATACCAGTGATTATGCAATTCGGCAATGAACGGGTTTTACAATGAAGCGAAGATTGCTGTTGAGTCACGATCACAGCCAACGGAGGCAAGTTTCAACATTCGTGACAATTAAGCGATGACTGCGGCCGGTGAAGGTAATGACCCGTATCCCACAGAATTTTATAGCAAGGGCTCCAGATAAGGCCATACATGGGATGCGATAATGCGGTGTCCCTCGGCAGTGGGATGAACTCCGTCGGCCTGATTAAGATCGGGTTCACCGGCAACGCCTTCCAGAATAAAGGGGATAAAGATCACTTCATTGTTTTCGGCAAGATCCCGGAACACCTGGCGGAATTCAAGAATGTAGTCTTCCCCCATATTCGGCGGCGCCTCCATTCCTGCTAACACTATAACCGACTCAGGCCGGTTTTCCGAAACCTTGTCTATGATGCGCTGTAAATTCTCTTTTGTATTTTCCGGTTCTACTCCCCGCAACGCGTCATTACCCCCAAGCTCCAGTACAAAAATGTCAAAAGGGCGTTGCAATACCCAGTCAATACGCCGTACCCCTCCCGCGGAAGTCTCTCCGCTTACCCCGGCATTCACCGCCTCGACATTATAGCCATCCGCATCGGCGATATCCTCAATGATGGCCGGAAATGCCTGTTCGAGGTCGAGTCCGTATCCGGCCGTAATACTGTCACCGAAAAACAGGATTGTAGTGCCCGGGACCGCTCCCGAACGGGCATGTGACGATGGAACGCAACATAATACCGTTACAAAGAGTATAGTAAGAAGTCGGTGTTTCATTGATGATGACCGCGTGATATAGTCGGAACGGATCACGATTTTTGCCGGATATACCCGGATATCGTGGCAAATGTCCCAATGATTGCCCGGATGATGTAAAAAATTCAACCGAATAACGAATTTATTTGAAAGTATATCAACGATTTTTCCGGAAAATAAGTTTATCGTGAAAACAACAATACACCAAACAGTTTCCAATGCTTCGTGTAGAAGATCTTACAAAAACCTATCAAAGCGGTGATCGTCCACTGACCGTACTGGACAGGGTTACTTTTGAAATTGAACCGGGGACATCCTGTGCCATTGTGGGTCCGTCAGGGAGCGGCAAGACGACACTGCTCGGACTGTGTGCCGGACTGGATCGTGCTACTTCCGGTGACGTCTATCTGAAGGATCATTCGCTGCGGATACTGGATGAAGACGCCCTGGCGGTTATCCGGAATCGCCATATCGGCTTTGTCTTTCAATCTTTTCAACTGATACCGACTTTGACGGCATTGGAAAATGTAATGGTGCCGATGGAACTGCGTGGCGCCGGATATGAGGAGGTTTCCGCCCGTGCGGAACGCCTGCTTGTAGAGGTGGGGCTTGCCGGCAGGATCCATCATTATCCCACCCAGCTGTCCGGAGGCGAACAGCAGCGGGTAGGCATGGCGCGCGCTTTCATCCATGAACCGGATATCCTGTTTGCTGACGAACCGACCGGAAACCTTGATGAAGAGACGGGCTCACAGATTGAAGAGATCCTTTTTGACCTCAATCAAAAGGAGGGAACCACGCTGGTTATTGTGACCCATGACCCCGAACTGGCCGCACAGTGTGACCGGATTATCCGCCTTAAAGGGGGGCGTGTGGCAACGGATTCAGGTCCTGCTGCCGGATCAGCGGCCCCCGCCGGATTTAACCGGAATTCCCGGAGTGCAAAGAAAATGGTTGATTCATGATGCCACTGATTCCCGACCTGTTCAGCTTTAAAACCGCCTGGCGTGACGCCCGTACGCAATTCCGCAGTCTGCTGCTCTATAGCGGAGGGATTGTTGCCGGAGTGGCTGCATTGGTCGCCATACTTTCATTTCGCAGCGATGTGATGCTGACCGTTAACGACCAGGCCAGGGAGCTGTTGGGAGCGGATCTGGAGATCAGTCTCAATGAGCCCTATGGAGATTCGCTGACAGCATGGGTTGATTCGGTGGGAGGGGAGCAGGCCCGGTCCATTGAGTTCTCTTCGATGGTGCTCTACCGAAGCAGTAACAGTGATGACGATGCCACACGATTGTCCCAGATCCGGGCCATTGATGGAGCGTTTCCTTTTTATGGCGAGATAAAGACCGAGCCTTCCGGTGCGGCAATGAACTACCAGGAGGAGCGAACCGCGTTGGTCGACCGGCCGATTATGAATCAACTTGGTTTGCAGGTCGGAGACTCCATACGCGTTGGTACTGAATGGCTTGAAATAGCGGGAATGATCCTTGAAGTGCCCGGTGAATCGGCAGCCTTCTCCCTGATCGGCCCCCGGATCATCATTCCGGAGGAGGTGGCTTCCGGTACCGGACTTCTGGATCGCGGCAGCAGGGTACAGTACAAAACGTGGTTCCGGTTCGGACCGGATCGTCCGGAGCTTCAAAGCGATGAAGCAGTAGAGGAACTTGCATCCGAAGCACGGGAACGGGTTTCCGATCGCCGGCTCGGTGTAACTACCGTAGCATCGCGTATGGACGATTTTTCCCGGATTGTCGACAATCTTACCAAATTTCTGGGAATGGTCGGTTTTATTGCACTGATGCTCGGGGCACTCGGAGTGGCCAGCGCCGTCTATGTCTATATCAAGCGGAAAAGTATCACCGTCGCCACCTTGCGGTGTCTGGGTGCGTCATCCCGGCAGACCCTCCATATTTTCGGTTTGCAGATAGCCGGTCTCGGATTTGCCGGGGCCCTGGCAGGTTCACTGCTCGGGTTGATCATCCAGCGCTTTCTGCCTCTGCTTTTTACCGATTTTCTCCCGTTTGAACTGGTTCAGCAGGTCTCTGTGCCTGCGCTGATGCTTGGATTTCTGACCGGAGTTGCCGTCAGTTTCGCTTTCGCCGTACTTCCACTGCTCAGTATCAATAATATTTCACCGCTGTTGACCATCCGTTCCACCGATTTCTCTCCTCTTGCACATGTACCGAAACGGATAAAAGCCACCGTTGGTGTCGGTGTTATTTTGCTTCTTATAGCTATACTTGCACTCCTTCTGGAGAGTATTGCAGTCGCCGTTCTGTTTGTTGGAGGACTGATCGCTTCCATCCTGATTCTCATGGGTACATCGGTTCTGCTTATTCGTCTGGCCCGGTCCATGCGATTGCGATCATTTTCCTATATCTGGCGCCAGGGTATTGCCAACATGTTCCGGCCGAACAATCAGACGGCCGTTCTGGTAACCACCCTCGGAATGGGTATGCTGCTTATCGGCTCGATGTACCTGTCACAGGAGATGATCCTGCAGCGGATTGACCTGCAAACCGGTGGAAATCAACCCAATCTGGTCTTTTATGACATACAAACAGATCAGCGAGAGGACATCATTGAGATAGCAGAATCCCACGACACACAGATCCTGGAACAGGTGCCTATCGTCTCCATGCGGCTCTCCCGTCTCAACGATCGACCGGTTCGGGAAATTCGGGAGGATACCACACGACAGGCCGGTAACTGGGCACTGACCCGGGAGTACAGAGTAAGCTATCGCGATGAGTTGAATGAAGCTGAAACGATTCGTGAAGGGGAGTGGATCGGTCGATCGGAGGGGATTGGCTCCGGGGTCACGGTTCCCGTATCGCTGGATCATCGTCTGGCAGATGACCTGAATGTGGAGCTGAATGACCGGCTGACGTTCGATGTCCAGGGAGTGCCGGTAGAGACCTATGTTGCTTCCATCAGAGAGGTAGATTTTCAACGACCGCAGCCCAATTTCTTTCTGCTGTTTCCTTCAGGGGTGTTGGAACAGGCCCCGCAGTTTTTCGCCGTGACCATGCGCAGTCCGGATGAATTGACCACCGCTCAGCTGCAGCAGGAAGTGGTGCAGGCGCATCCGAATGTGTCGGCAATCGATATCGGCCTGGTGCTCGAAAGCGTTCAGACCTTTCTGGATAAGGTGGCTATGGCAGTGCAGTTCATGGCCCTGTTCAGTATTCTGACCGGCCTCATCGTCCTGGCCAGTGCCATTGCCATCAGCCGCTTTCAGCGGATCCGGGAATCGGTGTTGCTGCGAACCATTGGAGCGTCACGCAGACAGATCCGCGGCATCCAGGTTGTGGAGTATCTGTGGCTTGGAACCCTGGCATGTCTTACCGGAGTACTGCTTTCGCTTATTGCCGGATGGCTCCTGGCCTATTTCTATTTTGACCTGGTTTTTGTTCCCGATGTACCGGCACTGGTTGTTGCATCGCTCATAGTGATCGCTTTGACGCTGGCTGTTGGATTTCTCAACATGCGCAACATCCTGCACAAAAGTCCGCTGGAAATATTGCGGTTGAATGCCGAGTAGCTAGCGACAGAATACAGAATACAGAAAACAGAATACAGAATACAGAATACAGAATACAGAACTCTGAATTCAGAATTCAGAGTTCTGAGTTCTGAGTTCTGACCTGAGACATCAGTCCTCATATGGTATGCGTCTATTCACGTATGTTGTGCTGTTTTAATCGTACCGAAACCGAATCTTTGACCGATTTGCAGCATGACAAGGTCATAGACGGCATGTGCGGTTATGGCAGCAAGCAACCCGGCCCACTCGTAAAGCAGTCCGAGACCTACACTCAGGGCAAACATGGAGAGTCCGAATGCGATGTGCTTGAGCGATTTGAACTTGAAATAACCATGCAGTCCCACAAACAGCAGTGAGGTTAGCCAGATTCCGATCAGGGGCTGAAGGGCGCCGCGAAAGAGCAGCTCTTCTCCCACACCGGCAAAAAGCGAAATCTGGATACGGTCAAAACGCGAAAGGTGTATATCGGAAAGCAGTCTTACAATGGTGTAATCCTTCAAAATACCGGCAATAACAGTACGAAACATCATCCAGGATACGGAAATTGCGGCCATCAGACCAAACAGCGTACCGGTCAGAAGCTGCAAAGGAACACCGAGCCCGTGCCGGAACAGCGATGTTATCGAGGCTTCATGAAATAGATGCAGTATGATCAGGGTTAAGGCAGTATATATGCCCATCGAAACCAGCGACAGCAGGAATAATCCGGATCCGGAAGTGATTATTTTTAAATTGGACAGTTCCTGATTTTCTTCAGACATGGTCATACGTTTCCGGTTATGCATTTTCCGGAATATGGATAGAGCTCTGTCCGATTACGCTTTCCACATGGATGCTCCTCCTGTGTGCAGTAGTCAAATGTGTCGTTATCCAGGTTGACCTCTCCGGTGATATCAGATATAAGCTGAAGCTTATGTTCTTCAAACTCATAACAAAAAAACTTCAACTCCGTAAATTCTATAGATATGAGCTGAAGCTTATGTTCTGCAAACCCGATAGTAATTTGTTGCATGGATAATGGTGTTATGGATGGAAATTAATTATCTGAAATATAGTGACAATATGCTACCGGTGGTTTACGGTTACACAGTTTGCTATGAAGGCAATCCGGGAGTTTCCCGGATTAGAAAAATAATTAAGCGGATAACAAAGGATTCTGTTCCCGGTCAAGCTACTGAGTTTTTATGTTGAAGTTAGCTGATTTTATCCCTAAGTTTCACGAAACCTGAAGAGGTGCAAACGTCAGGTAATCATCGCGAGGTGCCTGTTTCCACGCAAGGAAAGCTGATGACCGATGGCCAGGGGGCGTTTGCCGAAGCATTGCGGGAGAACGGCCTCCCGGGAATGTTGGGTCCATGGGGTGAATCCCTGGAACTGTCACGCAGCTTGCATACGAGCTGATCGTGGAGTGCTTTAGGAGCGAATCTTGCTTTTCAGGCTACAGCGATTCGACTTCTTCACCGCCCTTCACAGGATCGCTGTCAGTTGTCGGTGTGTGACATGCTGCTCTGCAGGTGTATTGAAAACTTGTAATGAGCAAAAATATTTTACCGGTGGATCCTGTTGGAAAGAATCCTGTAAGGTATTTCATTTACGTTGTATACGAAATAGTGATACAATCATGTTACATTTTTTAAGGATACCGGTATTATGTTATTACATGTGACCTTATGGTCGTAAATTTTTAAACAGATGAAATGCACATGACCGGGCATGCGCCCGGACACACAGGCGTATGATTAAATACGGTCATGTCATTTCACTTCGTGACCTTCGGTTCATGTGACATTGTGATACATATAATTTAAACACATGAAAATTGCACTACTTGGAACAGGAAAAACCGGTGGCGAAGTTCTGCAACTCGCCGGTGAGGACTCCGGAGTATCCATTACACCATTTGATATTTATAATCCACCGGATAGGTCCGGCTTGACCGGACACGACATAGCTATCAGCTTTCTTCCCGGTGAACCTTTTCTTGAATATATACCGGAGCTCCTGGCCGTGGATATGCCGGTGGTAGCCGGATCCACAGGTTTCGAATGGCCCGGAGGGAGGGAGGCGTTCTCCCGGAAACTCAAAGAACTTGGACGGGTATGGGTTCATGCCAATAATTTCAGTCTGGGTATGAATATTATGCACGAGATGATCAATATTCTCGGCAAAGCCGGTACATTGTATAATGATCTCTCCTTTTCCATTCATGAAGTGCACCACACCCATAAAAAGGATGCTCCGAGTGGTACCGCTCTTGTCTGGAAAGAATGGCTGGATCAGCCCGCTACCATTACTTCGGAACGTACCGGGGATGTCATCGGTGAGCATACCCTGACTCTGAACACCCCTTTTGAAAATATCACGGTCACACATTCGGCACGTGACCGGAAAATATTCGCATCCGGTGCGCTTTGGACCGCCAGACAGGTATCGAACGAACTGGATACCATGGAGCCGGGATTGTATGACATACAACAGATTGCACTTAAAAAATTGTGGGGCAGCCGGCCGAACCCGGCACACCCCAACACTTAACAGCCAAACGAATGATTACCTTGAATAGTTTGAATATCCCCTTATGGACTGCCCTGGTGACCCCTTTGACAGATGCGGGTAATCCGGATATGGAGAGCATGGAGCAGCTCCTTCGTGAACAGGAAGAGGCGGGAAACGGAGTTTTGATACTTGGCAGTACCGGAGAAGCACTTAATCTGAGTGACGAGGAACGCAGGCTCATTGTTGAGTTTACACTTTCTCTCAATCTGAATATTCCGGTGATGGTGGGTGTCGGTGGACATGACTTGCCTGGTATCACATCCTGGCTCTATTTCCTGGAGACGAAAAACATCGATGCCTACCTGATGGTCACCCCTCTCTATTCCAAGCCCGGACCGGAGGGACAGTATCACTGGTTCAAGACATTGATGGATATGGTTACCCGTCCGGTTATGCTTTATAATATTCCCGGCCGGACCGGGGCCGCCCTGCACCTTGACGCGGTACGCCGCCTGCGGGATCATCGAAACTTCTGGGCCATCAAGGAAGCCAGCGGTTCGGTGGATGACTTTTGTGAATATGGATCGGTCTGCGGGGATGTGCGACTCTTCAGCGGCGACGATCTCATGCTGCCCCGGTTTGTGCCCCACGGCGCCTCCGGTGTTGTTTCAGTGGCCGGGAATGTCTGGCCGAAGGCAACACACCGCTACGCCGAGATGGCTCTCAATGGAGAACTGAATGAGGAAGATCGCGCATTCTGGGAAAAGGCAAGCAAATCCATGTTTATCGCTTCCAATCCTGTTCCGGCCAAAGCTGTCCTTTGCTCTGAAAGTCGCATCCGCACCCCGGAAGTGAAGCTTCCGCTGCATCGAGACGATATGACCTCTCTTGATCAGGTTTGTGAAATTTCCAGAAAGGTAGCCGAATGGTACCGGAAGCGCAGTCATGCCGGTGTTTCGTTGAGCTAGATTGCCGGTTCCTTATAAACTGTAATGTGCGTATTTTTACCGGATCCGTTTGGCGGTATGTATTTTTACGGCATGTATCCGGTGAACGGAGTACGAAACCATTTTAAACACAAATAATAAATAGGTATATGAGTGATTGGAAATCGGTTCTCCGGGATCTGGAGAGCGGTAAAATAAGAAGTGCTTCTAAAGTTGACGGGACCTGGAAAGCAAACGCCGATGTAAAAAAGGCCATTCTGGCAGCATTCAAGGCGGGTGAAATGGTAGAGCATGAGGATTTTGTAGATAAACACAATCTCATGCCTCAGAAATTTACGCTCGACCGTAATGTAAGACTCGTCCCCGGAGGAACTTCGGTTCGTTCCGGCTCATATATCGCTCCGGGTGTAATTGTTATGCCGCCGTCTTATGTCAATGTCGGCGCCTATGTGGATGAGGGGACCATGATCGACTCTCATGTGCTTGTCGGATCCTGCGCACAGGTTGGCAAGCGGGTACATCTTTCAGCCGGTGTACAAATAGGGGGAGTGCTGGAGCCGGTAAACCAGTCACCGGTGATAATTGAAGATGAAGCATTCATTGGTGCGGGAACCGTTCTGGTGGAGGGAGTTCAGATACTCCGGGGGGCGGTAATTGCTCCGGGTGTGGTGCTTTCACAAGGTGTACCTGTGTACGATTGTGTCCATGAGCGGGTACTGGATCGGGGAGAGCCTGTTCCCGAGCGGGCGGTTGTCGTTTCAGGAACCCGTCCGGTATCCAAACGCCTGACATGGGCGAACGAGTCCGGTTTCCAGATGAGCTGTGCACTTATCATCAAATATCGCGATGAGAAAAGTGATGCGTCTCTGGCTTTGGAAGATACCCTCCGGTAAGCATCCGGCCAGATCCTTTATAACATTGTAGATAGTCATACGTAACTAATTTAAACTTTATCTTTATTTCCGTACAGGTCCATGATAACCGATAAAAAACCAGTAATCACACCGGCTAAACGCATGGAAGAACTGCCGGAATATGTCTTCGGTCGTCTTAATGCCGAGAAACAGAGGCGACGTTCCGAAGGGGTGGATATCATCGATTTCGGAATGGGGAACCCCGACATGCCCGCCTCCCGTGATGCTGTGGAGAAAATCACGGAAGTACTTGAGGATGACAAATCGCACAGGTACTCCCGGGCGGCCGGCATTCCGCATCTTCTGCGGGCCGTGGCCGATCACTACCGGAATATTTACGACACGGAACTGGATCCGGAAACGGAAATCATCAGTACCATCGGCAGTAAAGAGGGCCTTTCGCATCTCTCTCTGGCTTTACTGGGATCGGGAGATGCCTGTGTGGTTCCGGAACCCTATTTCCCGGTACATATGTGGAGTGCCGTTATTGCAGGCGCCAAAGTCATAAATGTCCCGGTGACCGATGACGCCGATGAGCTGATCGGGCAGCTGGAAGCTTTGGAAGAACGACCCAAGGCGCTGTATCTCAATTACCCTCACAATCCCACCGGAACAACTGTGGATCTCTCCTTTTTTGAGAAAATCGTGCCATGGTGTTACCGGGAGTCAGTCATTCTGATTCATGATTTTGCCTATAAGGATATTACCTTTGACGGATATGTAGCGCCCAGTGTGATGCAGGTTCCGGGGGCCAGGGATATTGCCGTGGAATTTTTCACCATGAGCAAGTCGTACAATATGGCCGGCTGGCGCGTCGGCTTCTGTGTCGGCAACCCCGAAATCATTGCCATGCTTTCCCGTATCAAAGCCTTCTTCGACTACGGCATGTTCACCCCCATTCAGGTGGCTGCTATTGTGTCACTGCGTAAAGACCACTCAGAAGTGCGCGCCCTCGCCAAAAAATATGAATCCCGTCGTGATGCACTTATTGAAGGTCTTTCGCGGGCTGACTGGCATGTACCGGTTACCCGCGGTGCCATGTTCGTCTGGGCGCCTATTCCGGAGCCGTTTCGGGATATGGGATCTTATCGTTTTGCCGAGTGGCTGCTGGATAATGCCGAAGTACTCGTCACTCCCGGAACCGGATTTGGTGAAGCCGGCGAGGGCTATGTCAGGATGAGTCTGGTCGAAAATACCCATCGCATTCGGCAGGCCACACGCCAGATCCATCGCGCTATCCGCGAAAGCATCAGTTCGGGATAATATATACACCACGACCGGCCAGGCCGGGAAAAACATGGTTCACAGTCGGATCGGCTGGCAGGGTTGACTTATCGATGACCCGGGCGGGTAACCGGCAGCATGTCCGGAATTGAACTTTATTAAATCAGCGGTCCTCTTGACGCAACCAGAAATAATAATTATCTTATATATATAATTATATAACAAGTGTCCGGATTTCAACTTTTTGTGAGGCCGGCAGACCGAAGTGGTCGATATTACCAGTAACTGTCAACATCAAAATTTCAACGATACTATTATGCCACTATACGAATACCGATGCAAGCAATGTGACCATGTGGTCGAATTTCGAACATCGATGGATAAGAAGGGGGAAATGGCCGAAACGCTGAAATGTGAAAACTGTGGAGCATCGGACTTCACCCAGGTTTTCGGAGGTATTGCATTGACTCAGGGATCGGGTGGTTCCGGTACTCCGCCACCGCCAACGGGTGGTTGCTGCCCCGGCGGCATGTGCGGGATATAGCAGACAATAATACAGCAAAAACAGCGGGTTAATCCCGTTGCTTTTGCTGTCTCAGGCTGATACCGTGTCCTTCTCAAACAATTGGTTTAACCGCTCTTCTTCGCGGTCGGATGCTTCGGTGAGCGAAGCGAGATTTTCATCGCCGAAGACTTTGCCCGACGCAATCTCCCTGCAGTAATCGATGCTTTCCTGCAAGTTGTTTCGCAGTGTTTTAACCCGCTTGACAGCTTTTACATCGGAATAGTCCAGCAACTCCAGCTGTTGCGCAATATAGTCCACATACATGGCCATCTCTTTGGCGAACATGTGAGGGCGTTTTGCCGGAACCAGTGACTTTCCACGCCCGTAGATGTGATCAACCATTTCGCGAAGACTATAAATACGGTTGAACCAGGCAAGGTTCGGTCCCGGGCAGATGGCCTGCGGACCGCGATTCTCTTTCAAAAGGCCAAGGGCAATGAGCGCCCCATTGCCAAGATGATCACAAAGACAGGTTTTCTCAATTACTTTGTCACGCTGTTTGCTTTTCTCCGCCTTGTCCACATCGGAACGGTTGATCTCATCGATCTTCAGCAACTGATACTGGGTTGATGCTGTACAGATCGGATTTTCGGTGAACTCGGTGTTGAATTGTAAAAATCCTTTAGGGCAGGGTGAGCCGGGTTTATCGGTGGTGGAGCGCTTCTCGGTCCACACTTCCGATCCCGAACGCCGGATATTATTGAACGGTATGCCGAGCGGAGAGGAGCCACTCAGGTACAAATCCTTCTCACCGGCATTTTTCAACAGCTTTAATGTCGGTTCATCTACAGGTGTTGCTTCCGGGACCAGCAGAAACGGCGTAGCCCATCCGGTTTTATCCATTTGATACCCTTCCAGCATCCTTCGGTTTTCACCGTTGTTTCCAATGCCGCCCTGTACTGTTACCAACGGCTCCTCTTCAAGCGCCGAAGAGGGATACTCCCATCCCATATTATCATAAAACGACTGTATAAGTGGCTGGAAAGTCTCCTGCAACTGACTCTTCTTGTCACGAAATTCCCGCAGTATGACGGGAAGGAGCTGACCGTCGGAAGCAAAGGCGTGCCCGCCGCAATTCAGCCCCGATTCTATCCGAAACTCGGAAATTTCAATTCCTTTTTTGGCCAGAAACTTGCCCTGGATCAAAGCTGAACGGAAATCGCTGACCTTAAGAACAACTTTCTTCTTCAATTCGCCGGTTGCATCACGGTAAAAATCGCGAAATTCGGAGATGTAGTTATACAGACGGGGATTGAAACCGGCCGAAAGGACTACCGATGAATGCAATTTGCTTTGGGCAAAGCCTCTCAATGCAGCACTGGCGTCGCTGAACTCACTGCTCAGCGGCTGTCCTTCCTGGTCGTTGAGCAACCGATCCACTTTGGTCATGATATTAACGTCAATCGACCCGGGCTGCATCATTGCCGTCAATTTTTTTTCAAGATCCTCCCGCTCGAAGGAGGGAGCCATGTCACACAACTGTTTCCAGGTCTTTTTCAAGCCGGAGGTATCCGGAAGCATCTCGAAAAACTTCGCCTTGTCGTTGTCTGTAAAGAACGGTTCATTCCGGATATTTTCAAATTTTTGACGTACCACCTCATCGATCGTGTCCAGATAGGCGGTAATACGCCGGGCCCGGCCGTCCCCGGCATTGCGTGGTATGCTTGTGAAAGGCAGGTCGTATTCCTCGGCATAGTACTTTCGTATTTTTTCAACCAGAAGATCGTCTACAATGGAAATGACCGAATCGATGCCGAAAGGAGCTACCCTCGCAGGGGTGTCAACGGAATGTCCGGTGCCCATGACCGGAATGTGAAAACTGTGAACAAGTGTCATTTTGGAAAAGTTATCTTTTGGAAAAGTTATCTTGCAATAATAACCCAATTATAAATTGGCAACGGCAAATATTGGCCCGGCCGATGTGACAGGCTGTCTCAGGCACCCGATAACAAATAGTAATAAGTAATAAGCGGATACCCCACTTGCACACAAAATACGAAATATTTTCACCAGTGCCCAATCGAAATTGTGAAAGATCAAACTAAAGTATTGTTTCTGTGACGGATACCCCGATCGATAATGTTTGGATGATGAAAAGCCTGATGCAACTTTCTTACACTCTTACACTTTAAAGAACTTATGATTGCGGAAAATATTATCTGCAGAAAATCATTATTTCTGAGATATATTGGCTGTCAATATTATCGGTCTTGTTTCTCCTGCTTGATGAATTCGGTTGACAGTCCGGCATATTTCCCGATCATATGAACTTCCGAAAAGACACACATCCGCTTACTTTACGGTCTGACTGGCTGGAACTGGTCCGAAAGTACCAGGACCAGGATCCTGCAGTGTTTGCGTTGCGCTATGGCGGCAAAAAGGAGGGGAGTATGATGGATGGCGGTAAGGAGACCGGGCTGCCGGTCAAAGAGATCGCGGAGCAGATTCGATGTTATCCCCGGGCCGGTGTCAAGCTGGGGCCCATGCACCGTCCCGGTATGATCTATCGAAAAGAAGCACTGGAGCAGGCTTCAGGATATGCCACAGCGGTCTTTCGCGCCCGGAGATGGCTGAGTCGGCTTGCCGGGGAATCGCTTAATGACCGATCAGCGGATGAAACCGTAAAACAAACCGGATTCAGATCAGTGAGTGCGACCGATACTCCGGGAGAGCACCTCGCCGGAGCAGAAACCGGTACTCCGCTGGTAGCCGATTTGACCGGAGGTCTTGGCATCGACACGGCGGGATGGGCCCTGGGAGGTGCCCGGGTGATCTGCGGAGAAAAGGACGGGGTACTGGTGGATGTCGCACGGCACAACCACCACTTATTGAAAATCGATGACCGGATCACCTATTTCAGAGGTGATGCGGCTCAATGGCTGCAGGCCTGTGCATCGGGAACAGAACCGGAACCGGATCTGCTATATCTGGATCCTTCCCGCCGGGTAAGGGATAAGAGGGTTATCTTCCTTGAAGAGAGTGAACCCTCAATACCCGAAATACTGCCGTTGATCCGGGCAGCGACAAGCAGATACCTGATCAAGCTCTCACCCATGATTGATATCACGAGACTGGAAAAGCAGCTGACGGATTGCCATGAAATTACCGTAGTTTCGGCTGGAAGGGAAGTGAAAGAGCTATTGGCGGACTGCCGGACCGAGCGGTCTTCGGACGACAAGTACGAAAGGGGGGCGATAAGCGCAGAAAAACCCCATGAAGTGTTTCCGGTAAATGAAACCGCAGATGCCGGTCGGGTGTTGCGAAGAGCGGTGCTTTTGAACCGTTCGGGAGAGGTGGTTTTTGAGGCGGCATCAACAGGGAAGTATCAGACCGGGTATGTCCGGTTTGAAGAGCCTGATTTTATCAAGGTGGAACCTGAAACACAAGCTATAGATGCATCAGAAGGTCTTTCTGCTGAAAATTATCTTTTTGACCCGGATCCGGCCCTGTTTAAAGCGGATCTTGTAGATGTCGTGGCGGGCCATTTCGGCCTTCGGAGAATCAATCCCGGAATCGGGTATCTGACAGGTCCCCGCGATCTGCCCGGCTTTCCCGGACACCGCTATCAGATACGCCGGATTCATCCCTATAAACCGAAAAAAATGCGCCGTTATCTTCACGGGAATGGTATCCGGAAGGTGCATATCCATCAAAGAGGCTTTCCGGTAACAGTCAATCAGTTATACCGGAAGCTGGATTGTACTATGGGGGAGGATGCACATTTGATCGCAACCATGGATCACAGCGGAGCCTGTGTGATTATCATATCCGATATTAAAAGCGGTTCCGCACTTTAGGTATTCCTGCGAATACCCTATTATCCTGACAGGAGTTTTTTGCTGCAGTGAACATGACTACGTGTTAAGTATCATAAATTCTTAAACATATGAAATGCACATGACCGGGCATCCGCCCGGTCACACAGGCGTATGATTAAATACGGTCATGTCATTTCACTTCGTGACCTTCGGTTCATCTGACGAAATAAATCCAAACATTTAAACACATGAAAGGTATTATACTTGCCGGAGGAACCGGTTCCCGGCTTTTTCCACTGACCAAAGTCACCAATAAGCATCTGCTACCGGTCGGCTCCAAACCGATGATCTACTATCCCATCGAGAAGCTGACCGGAGTGGGAATCCGGGAAATCCTCATTGTAACCGGTACCGAACACATGGGCGATGTGGTTAGTCTCCTCGGTTCCGGAAAGGATTTCGGATGCCGGTTCACCTATAAGGTGCAGGATGAGGCCGGCGGTATTGCCCAGGCACTCGGACTTGCCGAAAACTTTGCGGGAGGGGATCCTATGACGGTGATACTGGGCGACAATATCTTTGAGGACGATCTTGACAGGATCATTTCCGCCTATCCGGGTCAAGGGGCTGCCATCATGCTCAAGGCAGTGGCGGATCCGACCCGGTACGGGGTGGCGGAACTGGAGGGAGACCGCATTGTCGGCATCGAAGAGAAACCAAATAAGCCGAAGTCGGATCTGTGCGTGACCGGTATATACATTTATGATGCCAACGTTTTCAGATATATTAAAACACTGAAACCGTCGCATCGGGGCGAACTGGAGATCACGGATGTCAATAACCACTACATCAAGGAGGGCCGAATGCATTACAGTATTATGAAAGGGTGGTGGACTGATGCGGGGACACCGGAGTCGCTGAGACGGGCTAATGAACTGATGCACAAGGCAGAAGAACGGAAAGATGGGAAATAATGTGCCTGGACGGAAAAAATGGCTGATTCTCGGAGCCGGCGGACAGCTCGGCAGAGAGTGGAGTAAACAGCTGGAACGGGACGGTTGTGATTACCTGGCACCGGCACGCGACCGGCTGGATATCACCGACTCCGGACAAGTGAGAAGAATCCTGGACGAGTATCGCCCGGATATTGTGATCAATGCCGCAGCTTATACCGCTGTTGACAGAGCGGAGGATGAACGTAAGCGAGCGGAAGCAATCAACTCCGATGCGCCCGGTCAGCTGGCCGGAATATGCACCGAAATGGATACGCAGCTGATTCACTATTCCACCGATTACATCTTTCCCGGTCGACTGGCTGATCGCAAGCAATTTCCCGACGGATACCCCGAAATGTTTCCGGCCGAACCGGTGAACTGGTATGGCCGGACTAAATGGCTTGGAGAGGAGAAGGTGCGTGCTGCAGGAGGTACACATCTCATCCTCAGGGTATCCTGGTTGTGCGGTGCCTATGGTAATAATTTTGTAAAAACCATGCTCCGGCTTGCCGGTGAAAAAGATCAACTGAAGGTAGTCAACGACCAGTGGGGATGCCCTTCATTTACGGCCCCAACGGTATTCAATACACGGGCACTGATCAGCCGGCAGGCATACGGAACCTTCCATTTGACATCGCAAGGTGAAATCACCTGGTATGATTTTGCCCGTGCCGTGCTTGAAATCAAGCAAATCGGTGTGGATATCGAACCGGTTACGACAGAGGAGTTTCCCACACGTGCCGGGCGTCCGGCATGGTCGAAACTGGATATCCGAAAATTGGCTGATATTCCGGGAACACGTATTTTACCCTGGCGGGAAGAGCTCGGCAAGTTGCTGTCCAGGCTCCCGGCATAAACCCTGATGTTGTATATCCGATAGATTACACAATCCGTCAGATTCACCGAACCTGTATCACACATGGAATTCATACCAACCGAACTGGAAGATGTCATTGTTGTCAGACCCATGGTGTTTGAGGACAACCGGGGTTTCTTTACCGAAACCTACCGT
>SLOL01000041.1 GCA_007132495.1 Balneolales bacterium | reverse complement strand
CCGTCCGGATATCCCGCCAGAATCATCTCGTTCCGCTGTGACTTGACCCCCCGGGGTGAAGAAGACATGGCCTGGACCCTCGGAAATGAAGGCTTTCTGATGCGGCTGTCTACCTATGTTCCCGAAATCATCCGGGAAAATATCGAGTCATCTTTGGAACGGATCCTGTACCATGCCGGTATGAACCTCACAGATATCACTTCCTGGGCTATCCATCCCGGCGGCCGCGCCATCCTTGATAACATTCAGAAAGCTCTTGGCCTCACGGACGCACAAATGGCGGCTTCCCGCACTGTTCTTCGTGAATACGGCAATATGAGCAGTGCTACCATCCTGTTCGTTCTCAAGGAGCTGCTGGAAAACTCCGAATCGCATGATAAGGACTACATCTTTGCCATGGCTTTCGGACCCGGTCTCACTATTGAATCTGCCGTTCTACAACGAGCAGGGACAGGAAATTTGAATGAAACGGGTTCGTCCCGGTCATGATTCCCCGGCTGACATACCGGAACCCGGAACTGGTTGAGTGGATGGACCGGGAGGATTGCGACAGACAGTTGCTGCGTAACACCTACCGCTATTTTCCGGTCATCAACCGTCTCCTCTCCGGTTGGAAAACGGTATACAAACAGTTTATCCGCCCCGAATTGAGCACCACCCGCTCCTTTCGTCTGCTGGATGTCGGATCCGGCGGGGGTGATATTACCAGAAACCTCTATACCTGGGCCAAAAAAGACGGATTCCGGCTGGATGTTACCGGAACCGACCCGGATTCCCGCGCCCTGGCTTTTGCCGGCAAACGATCCACCGAAAACCTCCGTTTTCTTCATTCCGATACCTGCGAGCTGATCCAAAAAGGGAAAACCTACGACTTTGTAGTCTGTAACCATGTACTGCACCATCTTCCGGATGCTGATGTCCGGCCTTTTCTGGGAGCGTTGCAGCAACTGGCCACCCGGCGGATCATTTGCAGTGATATTGAACGATCGCAAACGGGATATCTGCTTTTTTCACTTCTGACATGGCCATTTTTTCCGAACTCTTTTATCAGGGTCGACGGATTGCTGTCCATTCGTAAAAGCTATACATGCGAAGAGCTGCGGCGGGTGGTTCCGGATCACTGGAGCGTACACCGGCAGTCTCCCTATCGGCTGCTGGCCATTTGTGACATCTATGACCGTTCGTAAAACACTGATCTCCGGTGACAACATCAACCACATATGATCTGATCATCGCCGGCGCCGGACCTGTCGGACTACTATCGGCTCTGCTTGCGTCACAATCGGGTCTCCGCACTCTGGTACTGGAAAAAAGAGCCGAACACATCAGGCACTCCCGGTCCATCGGCATCCACCCCCCATCCCTTCAGATCCTCTCCAGAGCCGGAATATTGCCCCGCTTCCTGGAGCACGGGGTACAGATAAACCGGGGCCACGCCAAAACAGACCGTTACACGGACCTGGGCGTTCTCGATCTTACCGATGCGGACACCCCCTTTCCTTATATATTGACTCACCCGCAGTGGAAAACCGAGTCTCTGCTTGAAGCAGCAACTTCGCGTTCAGATACCGTACAGTTGCTGCGGAACCATACCATCACCGGTATTGACAACCCGGTAGACAAAGATGCGATGGCCACAGTAGCCGCCCGGACCGAAGTTGGTGACATAAAATCTTTCCGGACCCAATTTATAATGGCCTGCGACGGCAAACAGAGCAAAACCCGAACTTTGGCCGGTATCGGATACTACGGCAAACCTTACGCACTTCGGTATGCCATGGGAGATTTCACCGACAATACCGGTTATGGATCGGATGCGGTAATCTTTCTGACCCGGCATGGTCTTATAGAAAGTTTTCCGCTTTCCGCAACCATGCGGCGGTGGGTAGTCCAACAGGAGCGAAACCCGACCATTTTGCATATCGAAGCGCTGGCAAACGAGATTCAGAGACGGTGCGGATTGGAACCGGATCCCGGACAGTGCCGTATGTTTTCCGAGTTTGGTGTCGAACGGTATCATGCCGGGTGCTTCTGGCATCATCGGGTAATTCTTGCCGGTGATTCGGCACATGTAGTGAGTCCAATAGGCGGGCAGGGGATGAACCTGGGATGGTTAAATGCCTGTGATGCCATCTCCGGGATCAGTGAGATCATCCATCATCAAAAACGGATCGATAAGGAGGCGGATGCATACAACATAACGGTGCATCGTCGGGTGAGAAAAGTGATTCGGAGAGCCGAATTCAATATGATGCTGGGCAGTCACTTTGCCCTCCCCGCCATGCGCAATCAACTGGTGAAGCTCCTGCTGGCCAGTCCGATCAGAAATACACTTCGCAAGCGAATCACCATGCAGGGGCTGTAAAAAAATAAAGCCCGTACATTCGAAAATGCCGGGCTTATTGCAAGTAGTAAGGCCTGTATTTTAGTTAGAGGTTAACAGTAATTACGCAAAGAAAAAGGGATTTGTCAACAGTAAATTTGACATCATCTCAATATCTGACGCGCGGTATGGTAACGCACCGCTACGGCATCCCAATTTACCACATTCATGAAAGCTCTTACGTAATCTCCGCGCCGGTTTTGATAGCGAAGATAATAGGCATGTTCCCAGACATCGACAGGAAGCAGCGGCACTGTCACCATGGGAGACAGGTTCTGATGTTTTTCGGCCTGAAGGACCAACAACTGATCAGCTGTCGGTTCCCACGCGAGCATTCCCCATCCACTTGCTTCCACCGCACTGGAAGCTGCCACAAAGTGGGCTGTAAACCGTTCAAAACTTCCGAAAGAGGAATCGATGGCATTTCCGAGAACCACATCAGCGGGCTCCCCTCCACCGTCGGGGCTCATCACACTCCAGAAAATCTCATGCAGAAAGTGTCCGGCACCATGGAAACCGACCTCTTTGGACCAGTGCTTGACCATGGCGAAATCATCCTGTTCTCTTGCTTCCCGTAATTTCGAGAGGGCATTATTCAAGCCGTTTACATAGCCCTGGTGGTGGATGCTGTGATGCAGTTCCATCGTCTGGGCATCTATATAGGGTTCAAGATCATCATACGAATATGCAAGGTGCGGCAAAACATATTGCCCGTGATCATCCATCGACGATGCCGGGGAAGCTTCAGCACGGCCGGCCGGTGCCGCTGCAAGTGATTGACCCACTCCATAAGACCCCAGAAGGGCAAATCCGCCAAATGTATTTTTCAGATATTCTCTTCGATTCATAAGCTTTGGTTTATTGAACTGATTATTGGGAGCCTAACCAATAACAACAAATATCTCAAAAAGGTTGAAATCTTAATAAAATCGATCTGATCGTCATCCAATATGCTGCCCGGCAAGTTCTGTCGCTCAATGAATTACTGATGCCGCAACAACATTGGCCACTTTAGCACGCAGATCCACCACACTGCCCGAATCATCCGGGTAAACGCGGTTTGTGAGCAGGATGACGGCGGTTCGGGCATCGGGATCGATGATCATGGATGTCCCGGTATATCCGGTATGACCATACGTATTCTCACCGGTGAGATCGCCCTGGTTTGAGGAAAAGGAAGAAGAGTGATCCCATCCCAGTACACGACCTGATTCACTCTTTCCCTCCGGGATGGTGGTCATGATCCTGACCGTCGCCGGACTCAGTATTCGCCGGCCGCGGAGCATCCCGTTATTAAGCATCATGGAAGCAAAAACGGCCAGATCATCACCGTTGGAGAAGAGACCTGCATTTCCTGATATGCCCTGCATCAAATCCCTTGCTATCGGGTCATGTACGATGCCCCTGAGCTCTCCCTGCAGCTTATCGTATTGTGTTGGGGCAATCCGGTGATGCATGTCCGGATACGGCAGGTATGACGTGTTGTTCATACCCAGCGGTTCGAATATATGGTCACGTGTCCAGGTGGCAAGATCCGATCCGGTTACCTCTTCCACCACTTTTTGCAGTGTGATAAAGGTCGGACAGCTGTAGTTGAATTCGGCATCGCGTTGTGGACGGAAGGGAATGGCACTCATGTAAGACATCAGCGAGTCGGCGGCGGCCTCTCCATAGAACCTTCGGAGCTGATCTACCGGCAGATAGAATGGCAGACCGGCCGTATGGGTCAACAGATCCACGACTCTGGGCTGATCCCGATCCCTGACTTCTCCACCGTAAAACCGGCGGTACTCCGGAACGTATTTTGAAATCGGGTCGGATAACCTCAGCCTTCCCTGTTCCACCAGTTTCATTGCTGCGGTGGCGGTGGCAACCGGCTTGGTCAGTGAAGCAAGATCAAATATGGTACCCGGCAGCATTTCCTGCTGTTCCGGCATAGTTTGCTTCCATCCGAAAGCTTTCCGATAGACGATGACACTGTCGCGAACGACGACAAGCACGGCTCCGGGTATCTCTCCCTCATCAATGGATGTTTCAATAAGGGAGTCGGCCAGAGTGAGATATACCGGATCCATTCCCATTATTTCCGGTTCGGCTTCGGTCAGCGAATGTTCGTAACCCCAGGCTGCCGATGCAAGAGGCAGCATCAGAGCAAGCAGTACTGTTTTTTTCATCATCATATCAGTTCAGTCAGAATTTTCGGAAACCAATGAATGCATTGTTGAAAGTTGAAACAGACAACACCGTCATATCCGCAATAACATATTTATGATACGTTCCCCGGGCATTGCCAACAGGAGCATGGACCAACATAACAACTTTTGGAAAACGAAAAATGGACCACCCTGTAAAGAAAAGCAACCCGGCATTCGCCCCGCTCCCGTCCACACATGCAGATGCGACCGGTTATCCGAGTAATTATGATGTTGCAAGAGAATCATATTACATTTATATTTCCAAACTTGTCATAAAATTTATATTCAGTGATTAAAAAACCTATATAACACCGTGAAAACCGAGAGTTTTAAAACAT
>SLOL01000040.1 GCA_007132495.1 Balneolales bacterium | reverse complement strand
GAAAACATCGGACGCGCATACGGCTACGATTTCACCTGGGAGCGCCGGAATGGCGAGGTTCCCGAAAGCAGGATCAACATCCACATGAACCGGGCAAACGAGCGCTTTGGCTATGATCTGGATATAAAAGGTACGTGGGCTGTCGTGGCCACCAGTCCCGAGGGGCTATCCGCCATCAGTGCGCCGAACCGGTTCTCCATTATTGAACAACACCGTCTTGCCAATCCCGGCTGGAACACCCGCGAAACGGTCTCCCATGGTGACGGACCCCACGACGGCATCGGCAACGTTGCCATTGCCCGGGAAACGGCCTTTGTGGCTCCTCCCGCTACACGAACCTCTCTGGCTGTTGCCTTTAATTTCGATCCGGAAGACGAAGCGGCCATTGAGGGTTATCAACAGCTGAACCCTTCCAATGACCGTGCACACCAAATGTTCGGCCAGGCTCTTGCTGCTAATGACAACGTCGCAGCCGTGGGCGGCCGGGATATGGTGGATTTTTTCGAGCGGGAAGATGACTATTGGAAACGGACGCATATCGCCCACGCGGATACTATAAATGATATGCAGTTCGGGACCAAACTCGACTTTAACGACCACTTTGTAGTCGTTAACGGGGTGATGGGTGCCGGCGATGAGAGGACCCCCAAAATATTCTGGATGCAACGTCAAGAGATCACTTCAGGTGAGTCGCCGGTAACGGAAGCTACCCGCCCCACCGAGTTTGAGCTTTATAAGGCCTATCCCAACCCGTTTAATCCGGCTACACGGATTCAATACAGCCTGCCCGAAGCCGGCCATGTGCGCCTGGAAGTTTATGATATAACCGGGCGTAAAATCAGCCTGCTGGCCGACGGAAATCAACAGGCCGGCCAACATTCTGTTACGTTCGACGGGACCAATCTTTCCAGTGGCGTTTATATCTACCGGTTGATTGCCGGGGATGAGGTGTTAACCCGTAAGATGACCCTTGTTAAATAGTACTATATGACCACATAAGTCAAACTTTAAATGAGGAAAATATTCCGGCAGAGTTACTATCGGCATTGAGCTGTGAACTACCTTTTCTTCAAGTACCTCATTGGCGGGTTGGGTCGCCCGACATAGCAGTACTCTTCGAACTGGTACTTGTGGATGAGATCGAAGGCTTCACGTGCCAGCTCCTCACTGTCCTCGTCGGAGCCGAAGTTGATTACGATCCAATCATCCCTTACAATGCGCCACGTGCCGTCGCTCTCCTCGACTTCGATCGCGTCGAGGCTGTGGAAGGTGCAGTCCTCGTCGCCGATGTCACCGCGCGGCGCAATTTCGTTGCTGAGCATGTAGCTCATCGGCGGGTTGGGTCGCCCGACGTAACAGTACTCCGTCAGATGATATTCCTGGATGATCTCAAGTCCTCGACGGGCGTTTTCCTCGCTATCCTCGTCGGAGCCGAAGTTGATCACGATCCAATCGTCCCTTACGATGCGCCACGTGTCGTCGCTAACTTCGACTTCCATCGCGTCAGGGTCGTGGAAGGTGCAGTCCTCCTCTGCCGACATCCGGCGCTCCTCAAAGTTCCATATCACTGTGATGGACAGCTCTCCGGTATCCGGATCCACCCAGATTGTGATTTCCATTGTCAACTCTGTCGTCTCTCCGGACTCGATCATTACGCCTTCCCTCGAACCTTCACCCAGCAGTTCCTCTTCTTCCGAGTAGAGCCGGACTACCACATCCCAGTTGCCGGGTTCCAATTCACTGATTGTTTCATCGATCTGGTTGCCGGACGGTGTAAATGTTTCGATCCGTGTATCGTCGCTTCCCCAGGGTGTCAGCAATACCTCGACTTCACTGACTTCGAGGCCCTCTTCTGACAGAGGTTCCAGATTCATTGTAAAGGAAACCGACCCGGGCATTTCCGGTATGTCGGAAACCGGTTCTCCGGTTTCTTCGCAGCTGGTGATCATAAATCCAAGAATCAATACAAGGAATACACCTGGATAGGAGGCGAGGTTACGGATTTTCATGGTTTCGGTATGTTAGATATGGATTAATCGGTCAGTAATCTATTCAAACAAAAATAGAACGGCGACATTACCCCGGACCGCATTTCCGGATCCCGAACAGTATTTCCGGCGTTCTGCTTTTACAGATAGTGCAAAGTTTAAAAAAATCCATTGCATTTGCAATTTCTTTTTTATGTAAAATCTGTAATAACAAGTACAAAACGGTCCTCGAATATTGCCTTTCCCCTCTCACCTTCTTTTCTGCCACATATTGACGATCTGGCATACCGTGTCGATCCGACGGTTTTCATCAGTTCCATGGAAGTCGCTGAAACCGCCGGTGAGTCACTTAAAAAAGACAAACTTCCTGTTCTGGGGCGACCGGCCTTCGCACACCGTTGATCGACACACACCCGGTAAAACGTCAGCGCAATACCAGCGGGAGCTCTATGAGATGATTCGTGAAGAAATAGGCCCGGAATCTTTCTGGCTGGGTTGTACTGTTTTTCAACAGGGAAAACTCCCCAGTGACCGAGCTGTTTTCTATAGAAGATATCATAGAAATACCCGAAGCCGCTGTTTTTGACTGGGATACCGACGGATATGAAGCACTCGGAGAAAAAAGGGAAGTGTTGATGCAATTGGGCCCAAGACAGAGCAGGCTTTATTACATCAGCACGGATGGTGAAGGCCCCGAAGGGATTAATTTCGCCGGTAAAGAGTTGTAAATGGAATGTTGCTGGTCGAGTATCACTGTCCGTTTGACGAGCCCCAATTCGATATTTATCGGAATCGCCTCCATTCATTTGACCAGCGTGGCCTGCCGGGTTTTCACAAATTCACCGGCAACAATCCGGTAGATATACATTCCGCTGGACAGGCTCGAAGCATCGAAAGTAACCGTATGCCAGCCGGCAGATCTTTGTTCGTTGACCAGCACCGCCACCCGCTGACCGAGGATGTTGTACACCTCAATCTGTACATCTGCCGATTCCGGCAAACCATATTTGATATTTGTGGTGGGGTTGAACGGGTTCGGGTAGTTCTGGTTCAGCGTAAACTCCACCGGTATGGCCTCATTCTCTATGGAAGTGGCCATATTTGTGGTAAAGGTAAAGACCTCTGACCAGTCGGAGTCACCGGCATCGTTGGATGCCAAAACTCTCCAGAAATAGCTTGTCATCGGCTCCAGGCTTTCCTCCAGCGTCAGTGTCTCATCCTCAACTGCAAGGGAGTCCACAACCGGGTCATCAAACTCCTCATCCAGTGACAACTGGAAACGGTAGGTATCTGCATCTTCTGAAGCCGACCACTCAAAGACCGCGTTGTCGGGATCTACATCATCGGCCTCATTTGCGGGTAGCAGCAGGGTTACCACATCAGGCAATGGCGGGATAGTTGTAAAGCTCCACACCTCACTCCACGGACCGATGCCGCCGGCGTTTACCGCCCGCACCCTCCAGGAGTAGTCCGTCAGATAATTCAGGGAGTCCGTCAGGACAATAGTGGTATCGGCAAGGTCTGTGAACTCAGCAATAACCTCGTCAAACTGCTCATCTTCTGACAGCGCAAGCTGCAGTTCATAGCTTTCCGCAAACTCATCTTCCTCCCACTCCAGCAGTGGGGCAAGTTCCACATCCACTGCCCCGCTGTCGGGGGCGGTCAACCGTGGTGTATCGGGAATAGCCTTGTCAGGGTCTTCGGGTATGGCAGGTTGTGCATGTAATAAGCCTGACGGCAGATATACCGCCACAAACACCAGAAGCACGATACAACGAATCGAAAGATTCATAAAATCATGATTTTATATCTGTGAATATTCAAAAAGTTTACCCTGGCCGGTGTTTCTAACTGCTTGTATTCTTTCAGGCCGGCCTCCGGTATCCGGTGGATCGAAATCTTCTGTTATCACGCCGGATACCGGAGAAACAAGCCTCCTTATTTGATGAAGGTAAGCGTTCGCGTGAGGACGTTTTCATCCACCTCAAGCCGGTAGGTGTAGATACCGCTTGAGAGATGGGACGCATCAAAAGTCACTTCATGATGTCCGGCACTTTGCGGGCCGTCCACCAGAACCGCTACCCTTCGGCCAAGCGTATTGTAAACCTCCAGTGTGACCTGTGAGGCATCCTCCGGCAGACGATAGCCAATGACCGTGGCCGGATTGAACGGGTTGGGATAGTTCTGATCCAGTTCAACCGCGCCGGGTAATGCGGCCGTCTCTTCAGCCGAGGTGATCTCACCGATGGTGGCATGGACACTAAAACGATTGCCGGTACCATTCGTTTCATCATCATTTGCAGGATTACCGGGCTGCACACCGGATCCATCCGCAAGTTTCCCGTATGAGTCGGCATCCACCGTGAACGAATAACTGCCCCCTTCCTCCAGGACTATCGTTTCACCGGTTTCATGATCGGTCAACTCAAATTGCCAGTCGCCGCCAAACTCATTGATCGACGGCCATTCAAGCTGGTAATCGCCCGGAACATTGGCATTGAGTTGATATGAAAAGGATATTTCCGAATCCACTCCTTCCGGATCAACGGAAATCACATTCCATCGAGCGTTGTCATCGGAGAGGGTCAGTTCGGCCGTACGATGTTCCAGGCTCGACAGAGCGGGCAGATTCAAGTGCTCTTCACTGTGGCGGGGATCAAATACTACCGAGGCGTGATCTTCAAATCCTTCTCCGTCGAGCGTCAGGGCGAAGACCCGGCGCTGATTCTCTTCGACCGGAGCTTCTCTGTACAGACGCCGGTTTTGGACATGATGCTCGGGGCTTACTCTAAGCCGCGCTTCGTCGGATTCGGCTTTCACCCAGAAACTCTGGAATGCCGGGATGATCCCGTCGAAGCGGTCCTGTCCCGGAAGCGCGGGAGGAACCGATTCTCCGTAGTGAACCAGATATCCGCCCTGTCCCTCATTGGCTGAATGATCCCATATGTACATGGCAT
>SLOL01000140.1 GCA_007132495.1 Balneolales bacterium | reverse complement strand
GTAAACTATCTAACAAGTTGAGAAGCTGACGATGCTTCACAAATGGAATCGGAAATGGTTACATTAAAAAATGTGGAAGCCGTATTTTATGATACCGGGGGTCATGTTTTATTTGGTCACGAAGATAAAAACAGGAAAATAATTACTGAGTTTCTTGCAAGGTGGTCCGAAAATCATGACTACACTACAGCGACATACTGATACACCGCCCAGAAATGGGAGAATGTGCCGCCCAGAACAAACAGGTGCCAAATTTCATGATAGCCAAAACGATTCGGGATCGGGTCGGGTTTGCCCAATCCATAAATAACCGCTCCGCCGGTATAGATCACCCCACCGATACCCATCCAGATCAAACCGGACAGCGGCATCGAATCAATCATCAGAGGAATCAGTGCCAGGCCTGTCCAGCCCATGACGATATAGATGCTGATCGATAACCATCCGGCGACTCCTCCCATGAGCAACTTCATGAAAATACCAATCAGTGCCATTGTCCACATTATACTTAGCAATATGATGCCCGGAAGCCCCCCGATGACGACCAGACAAAAGGGGGTAAATGTTCCCGCAATCAATACGTAGATCATCATGTGATCAAGCTTGCGAAGCTTTTTAATGGTATCCCATGAGGACTGAATGCTGTGATAGAGGGTGCTGGAGATGTACAGCAGAATCATACTGACCCCGAAAACGGAAAAAGCGGCCAGCATTGCCATACTGCCGGCTTCGATACTTCGCATGATTAAAAGTATGAGTGCTACAACCGAAAGAAGTACTCCAGCCAAATGGGTAAGCGCATTGACGGGCTCTCTCAAGTAACGGGCTAAAAAGGAATACATACGGGACCTGTCGGTGGTTTCGAGTTGATACCAATTTAACGGATACCCCTCTGTTTTCATATTCCGGAAAACCATTATTCCGATTAAGTTCAGGAGAATTGCAACTTCACACTATCAGATCAGCTGGCGGCGGGCCATAATACCGATGTTTTTCCGTTCCACCAATATGCAAGATACTATCGGCGTATCTAATAAGAACCCCAGCCTTGATTGTCATGGAAGGTCACTCCCATCCATTTTGGACGTTTTTAAGCTCCGCTGTTTTGAGATCAGTTCTGGCCGGTGTACTTTTTGTCGGGATGATGATATGGACAGCATGGATGCTGTTGGCAAGTGTATGGGCAGAAGCTGAAAGACCGGACAGCGAGCCAGGCGACAAACCGGTTTCCTGGCAGGGAAAAAAAGATATTGCCGGCGGACCCGCATACCAGGGATCCTGGCGTATGAATGATTCGGATTTCCGCTTTGTCGATGATCCCTCGGTGGATGTCGGTGAGGACGGCTCGATCGCACTGGTCTGGGTCGATCAATCCGATAAAAATGTCTTCTTTCAGCTCCTTGAGGAGACGAACAGAATGCATCCGGAGGAGCCTGTTAATGTCTCTTCAAGTCCGGATATCTTCTCCTGGTTGCCGCGGGTTGTGATTTCACCGGTGAACCGCGATCACATTTTTGTCCTGTGGCAGGAGATCATCTTTTCGGGTGGATCGCATGGCGGCGAAATCCTCTTTTCCCGTTCAATTGACCGGGGACAATCGTTCAGTGAGCCGTTGAACCTGTCGAACACCCCGGCCGGTGCCGGAAAGGGACGGCTGACTTTCCAGCGCTGGGACAACGGCAGCCTGGATCTGGCTGTGGATCGGGAAGGAACCATATATGCCACCTGGACCGAGTATGAGGGTTCTCTGCAAATCAGCCGTTCGATAGACGACGGTAAATCATTCTCCGAGCCGGTTACGGTGGCCGGAGATGATGATTCTCCAGCACGCGGCCCCTCCATAGCAATCACCTCCGATGACATCATTCATATGGTCTGGGCGGTCGGAGAAGACCGGGCCGGTGACATCCACTACACGCATTCTACCGGTAATGGACCGGGTACACAGCCGCTGCAGTTTGAATCACCACAGGTTGTAACCAAAACCGGTGGACATTCCGAAGCACCACGTATTGCCGGTGACAGCCAGGGAAATCTGCATCTGGTTTATGCCGAAAGCTCCGATGGCCCATTTCAACGCTATCATGTCTACTATTCACAGCTGAATACGAAGGATAAACGAAATATCGGTGATGCCCGGCAGGATGATTATCAACGAAATAGCAGTGATTCCATCGAAAAACCGGAAGGACGGCGCACAGAGTCAGACCCGAACCGAGAAAATATCCTCAGCACAGAGCCGATCCGTATTTCCGAACCGCATCCCGGCCCTATTGAAAGTGCCAACTTTCCGGAACTGAAGCTCGATGATGAAGACCACATCTATGTGATTTGGGAACTTTTCCCCGATTTTTGGAACCGTCCTCGTGGACTCGGCTTCTCAGCATCATTTGACAATGGGCGAACATTCACAGAACCCTTACAAGTACCGCACACTGGTGATCCCGCGGAGGGTCATAACGGCAGTCGACAGGGGTTGCTGATGAATAAACTTGCGGTCAGCCCATCGGGTGCCATTTCGGTGGTCAACAGTACCTTTCTGGAAGGGGAGTCGAGTAACATCCGGCTTATAAGAGGGCAGGCTGATCCGGAGTAATTGCTTGTCAATAATGCGGCACGCCTGAATGCAGCATCAACCCAAATGATCCAGTATAGCTTCAGGCGACTTTTTTATCCTGTTTATTTCGCTTCTGAATTTTTCAGTTTCTGCCAGAAACAAGGTATTGGCTGAATCATCGAGTATCGCCCTCTTTACAGCTGCTCCTTGAGCCCGGCTCTCACGACATTTCGCGATAATAGTATTTGGAGGCCAGCCACGGAACAACCTCCCGGTCGAGCGCCCTGATAAGTTCCCTGCGGTAGCTGCGGGTGTGTTGTCCGCTGTTGTTCCGGGTCGTAAAGGCAATTACGGCTTTCAGTTCCGGAAGGATCATGATATACTGCCCCCCATTCCCGAAGGCATAAACCATGTGATAATCGGCAGCCATTCGCCGGAACCAGAGAAATCCGTAGTTATCATTGCCCGCGCGGCGCCCCGTCACAGGCCGTACAGAGCGGATGATCCAGTCTCCCGATACGATCTGCTCTCCGTTGTACTCCCCCATATCCATCATAAGCTGTCCGATTTTGATCATATCGCGCGTCCGGATGGCCATATTATTACCGCCCAGATAGTATCCCTGCGGATCACGATCCCAGCCACCGACCCGGATATCCATCGGGCCGAACAGATAGCGATTGGCAAAAGCGAGCAGGCTCATATCTGAAGCCCGGGACAAAATTACACCAAGCAGATGAGTGTTCCCTGTGCTGTATGTTCTGTCCACTCCCGGTTCACCTGTAAGTGGCCGGTTCAGTGCATGAAGAATCCAGTTACGGCTGGTTACCCACGGTCCATAATTCCCACCGCTGGTTGAGGCCAGACCGCTCCTCATGGTAAGCAGGTCGCCAATGGTTATAGCGGCCTTGGCCGAATCGGCATTATCGTCAAAATATTCCGGAAAAAATTCCCCGATCGGCTGATCCACACCTTCCAGATAGCCCTTGTCAATCGCTATGCCCGTCAGGATCGAAAGAATGCTTTTGGAAACCGATTTGATATTGTTCGCACGTCCGGCATGCATGCCCCTGAAATACTCCTCCGCAACGATTTCGCCATGCTGACTAACCACAATACTGTTGATGGGGCCCAGTGTTTCCAGCGGCTTAACCAATTCTTCCAGAGAGTGAGCCGGTGGTGCCGCCGGGCCTGAGTGAGGGCCGGGATTGGCCGGATTCTCTGCCGGAAGTTCTATTCTTTCAGGCAGTTTCTCACCCCCACCCTTAAATAGCTGTACTACGAGAAGTGAAACTATCACCACAAGTAAAACTACGACGAGTATCCGCGTATAATACTGAAATGAATGGATCTTTAATTTCACGGTTGCGTTTTTTACTGGAGTGGATCGTTCTTCAAACAGACCCCTGTGCAATACATCCTCTAATAAAACATTTTTTTCATTGACGTTAAACGTTGGTATGAATGCGATTGTTATGTAGTATGACGGTATAAAAGTGATATGCCGGGATCTCCGAACAAATTGCCGAAAGATGGGGAGGATATGCCGACATGCTAATCTCCCTGCAATTCATTCTTGGTAAAACGGAAACAACCGCATTGGAGGATATGCCCTCGCGGGACACTACCGTATCCATGCGCCTGTCAAAAACCGATCAAGAGCCCCCTCGCCTACACCCTTTCGCCCTGGACCTTCAAGGCCGACCGGGTACGATTGCGATGTGATGCCATCCGGCTGGAAAACGCTGTGCCAGCCAGCGGGATCTTGACTGGTCCATGGAGCAGTCGAGCCTCGAGCTCTTCATCGCAGAACTGGTCGCCTGACAGCTGCAAAGTGAGACAATTTCGACCGGGCTAATTTCCAGTTGGATTACAGATCTGTCAGATTCTACCTGTCCGACAGATGGAATTCCGTTTGCCGTTATAAAAAACCGGCGGCTCAAAGCCGCCGGTGGAGAAAGATGGCGAAAAACGTCTTATAATTTTATACCGTAACGGAGTACCGACCTCCGGCCTGAAATATTACGGCATGATCTGATCAGGAAGCTCACTGATGGATCTGATTTCGACACTTCTTACAAAGAGCTCGGCACCCTCGGACTGTATCTGAATCTTTCCGGATGAGAGCGGTTCGATGACGCCATCTTCATACGTGCCGGTATTGGTATTGACCATGACCGTCTCGCCGTTTACCACATGAACGGCTGTGCGTCCGTAGGTATACAGGTCCAGCGTATTCCACTCACCCAGGGCATTTTCCGCATCCGGATTTTTTCTGATCAGCCGTCCGTTGGCATGTTCACCAAAAGTCAGCATTTCGGCACCCGGTGTATATACAAACTCCTCCGTATCGGGATTTCTTGTCACTTCCGTATCTACCGATGTGTTTTCC
>SLOL01000070.1 GCA_007132495.1 Balneolales bacterium | reverse complement strand
TCAGCGCCTGATGAGCAAGCGTCTGCAGCCCATAATCCGGAATTACTGCCGACCGACCGTCGCCTGGAGCGGCTGCGCGAGGGGAAAAGCGATCCGGCGCTGAAAGTTCTCTATTTCCAGTATGGACGCTATCTGCTCATGGGAAGTTCCCGCGCTCCGGGTGTGCTTCCGGCCAATTTGCAGGGGATCTGGAACGAGCATATCCGGGCGCCGTGGGGATCGGACTACCATGTCAATATCAACATCCAGATGAACTACTGGCCGGCCAATGTCACCAATCTGGATGAGACGGTTCCGCCGCTGGTCGATTTCATGACGGCCATTGCCGTTCCCGGCGAGGTGACCGCCCGCGATATGTACGGCGCCGGTGGCTGGACGATGCACCATACCACCGATATTTTCGGCAAAACGGCGGTTATGGACGGCATCCACTGGGGAATGTTTCCGCTGGGCGGGGCATGGATGATGTTCCCGATTTACCGGCACTATGAATTCACCCGGGATACCACCTATCTTCTGGAGCAGGCATATCCGCTAATGCGCGGCAGTGCTGAGTTCATCCTCGATTTTCTGGTGGAAGATGACCGTGGACGATTGGTGACCGTGCCGTCCTACTCCCCCGAGAACAGCTATATCCTGCCTCAGACCGGTGAGGAGTACAAGATCAGTTACGGTCCGACCATGGACGTGCAGATCATCCGGGAGCTGTTCGGCTATATCCGGGATGTGGCCGACATTACCGGTGAGGATGAGGCTTTTCTGGCTCGGCTGGACGACGCTCTGGAGCGTATGCCCGAGGTGCGTACCGGCTCCGACGGCACCATCATGGAATGGATCGAAGATTACGAAGAGGCCGAACCGGGCCACCGGCATATTTCGCACCTGCTGGGTCTGCATCCGGGGTCACAGATCACCGGCGACAATCCTGAGATGTTCGAAGCGGCCCGCAGGACCATCGAGCGGCGCCTGGAGCATGGCGGCGGACATACCGGATGGAGCCGGGCGTGGATCATCAACCTCTATGCGCGGCTGTTCGACGGTGAAGAAGCACACCGGCATCTGCGGCTGCTGTTGGAAGAGTCCACGTTGCCGAACCTGCTCGACACCCATCCGCCCTTTCAGATAGACGGCAATTTCGGCGGTACTGCCGGCATAACCGAGATGCTTCTGCAAAGTCATGCGGGCTATATCGAACTGCTTCCGGCTCTGCCGGCCGGATGGGAAAACGGCAGGGTGAGCGGACTCAAAGCCCGCGGTAATTTCGAGATCGACATGGCCTGGGAAGACGGGGAGCTGTCCGATCTGCAGGTGATATCACACTCCGGACTGCCGCTGAATCTGGTCTACGGAGACCGGCGTATAGAGCGAGAGACGCGGCCCGGTGAGGTGATTCGGCCACGATGGTGATCCGGTCGGAGTGATAAGTCGACCGGAGTGATAGCACGAACGGCTGCAGAGGTTCGTTCCGGAAATTTCGGTGAAGTAATTTGGCCGCAGCGTGGTGATCACTCCGGAGTGGTGATCAGCACCGCCCAGGGATCGCCGCTCCAGCGACCGGTACCGGGTGCGGATAATGGCAGCACACGATCACCCGACACCGAAAAGGGTTCCTGCCATTCGCTGTTCATGATATCCAGCCATTCTACGGTGACCGGGCCGGATACCCCCGAAAGGTCGAGATCCACCGACCCCGGATTCGGGAAGTAGACGGCATAAGTCTGTCCTTCTTCCGCGAAAGCATATGCTTCATTTTCCTCCCTGTTGGATAACAGCTGATTGGCCGGTTCGCAGGCAAATACATTAATACTGTCGGTGAACATTCTCAGGCTTTTTATTTGAATCTGAGCCAAAGGAGAAAGGCCGGGTCCGGCAGGGGCAAACGGGTTGTGGGTACGGTGAAAACGGGAAGAGGCAAAACCGCCGAATATATTACGCCAAAGCCGGTGAGTGGCTTCTTCCAGACTCCTGCCGTGCGTTGGGCCACCATAAATCTTAACACTGTTCATGGGCCGCAAGCCGTCGGACAGTCGTTCATTGCGAACCATCTGGGCGTTATCCCAGTGTGTCTGACCGGACTGGTGATTATTCTGTGATACATCGACAAATGTGTACAGTTCGGGCTGGTCAAAGGTAGCGTCATGTTCCGGATCGCCGAGGTCCCATGCATCCCACATTTCGGTGACATGGATCACGGCTTCGGCCTTTTCAGCCTCATCCCGAATAAAATGTGCCCAATAGTCGCTCCAGAGGGGTGATTCGTTCGTTTCATTACTGATGACATATAACACGTTCGGATATTTCAGGGCAATGGACATCAGTTGTTCAATATGAGCTTCCTGATAGTGAAGGATTTGCGGAATATCCTCAAAATCCGGAGGTGACCGGAAAAAAGGATTTTCGCGCTGACCGGGGTGTGTTTCTATCACTTCCGGCAGACCGGTCTCTTCGCTGGTGTAATTCCCATTGTTTTTGGGATTGTAGGGATTGTCCTGCCATGGAGCCCGTGCAAAATCGAAACGATCCCACAACTCAATCTGGACAATAATATCACGCTCAAAGGCCCGTTCAAGCAACGTCTCAAAACGACTCCAGTACGCCTCGTTCCAGGTGTCGAGATTGTACAGCCCATCCTCATTCTTACCAAAAGCCCACAGATTATCAGGATCTCTGCTGGACATGACATTGCGAATGTAATTCCCGCCGTTTTCCACCATCAGGTCGAGATGGGATTCCAGTCCGAACGGCCAGATATCCGGATGATTGAACAGGTTGTCCTGGTCGGAAGCGCCCAGAAGCAGCACGGGCCGGCCTTTATACTGCCAGTAACGGGGGTTGCCGGAATAGGGTTGTATCCGGTCTTCATTGTCAAAATCAGCGGCTTGTACCCTTTCAGTATCATACTCCGTGGTTTCCGGGGAAGGGGTGCATGCCATATGCATCAGGGCGGTGCCAAGTATCAGACAGGGGATCAGGGTTTTCATAATGGTATAGTGCTAAATATTACAATTGAATATGGCATCTACCGTCGTGCTTCCGACAGAACATATTCCATGCTTACGGGCTCTCCACCCTGTCGAACACTTTCATCGGCCGCTTCCATAAAGGCGTATATTTCCAGGGTTTCTTCAAGGCTTACCGGTGTAACTCCGGTACGGAAGAATTCAAGCATTTCAACAACCAGAGGCCTGTAACCGGGAAAAGTCCCTAAAGAGATAATCTCCTCCGATCCGAATGCTGTTCCGCCATATTCGGACCATCCTTCCCGGATTCCCCGGAATGTACCCAGACGATCATCCGTCCATGTTCCCACCACGACATCCGTGCCGTCGGTCTTCGTGCGTGATACGGTTTTACAGCCTGTTCCCAACACCGTAAATAAAATTTCTACGCCATGAATCCCGTACCAGAAAAGATCGGGATGGGTCTCTTCTATGGTTGCAGGACTGTAGACATCAGCGCCCATGACCTGACCTATCTTGTTTTCATTGCGGATGGCTTTGGCAGCGGGCAAATATCGCAGTGAAGAAGAGGAGAAGATGGGGGTACCGTACGCTTTTGAAGCTTCAATAATGGCAATGGTATCTTTCAGGCTTGCTGCAACCGGTTTGTCGACAAACATTCTTTTACCGGCTTCCATTACCTGAAGCGCCTGTTCCAGGCGAGGGTGGCCGTCATTCGTCTCCAACATGACAACATCCACCATGTCGAGCAATTCATCAATAGAATCAACAACCGCTATACCTTTTTCCTTTGTGTCTTCTATATAACCGGGTATGCGGCTGTAACTGGATTCAATATTGCGACTGCCGTAAGGGTAGGCCGCAGTGACCCTGAAACCGGCCATTTCGGGTCCCCCGTCGGGGTCATGGATGATGTCGGGGAACGCGATACTGTGGGAGGTATCCAGTCCGATGATTCCTATGGTGGTCGGATTTTCCGTTACTTTCCGATGAGCAAACGCGCGGGTGCCAACTGCACTTATTCCGACGCTTGCTGCCGTAAGAGACTTCAGAAAATTTCTTCTGTTGAAGGAGGTTTTCATAATGGTACGTGGTTACAGGTTTCAGAAAACAGATTACAGAACACAGAGTACAGAAAACAGAAAACAGAAAACAGAGTACAGAACACAGAGTACAGAAAACAGAATACAGAATGCAGAGATCAGAACACAGAGATCAGAATACAGAATGCAGGTATTTGTGCTGAAGTGATAGCGGGCTGTTTAAACTACGGGTTTCCAGCCGGGCTCATATTCTCTGCGCCATAAATTGTTCATGGCTTCTCTGTCACCGACAATACGACCATCATGCGTGTTACAGTTGATAACACGTCCGGTGCGATGGGCGATATTGCCCAAATGGCAGATATGGACACTTTTATTGGCATCCCGGATGTCGGATACAGGCCTTCTTCCATCATGGATACAGTCGATAAAGTTGGTTATATGATCTCTGTCCAGATCAAAACCCGGACCTGCGGTATCGACCGGTTCTCCATTAGCCGTTCTGGAGTTTTTGATCTCATTATGGTCATTATCATAAATGACGTAGCCATTGCCGTCGACAATCAGAGTTCCATCTGTACCGTGGAAAGAAACTCCTGTGGCGGAGCCTTCCAGCCTTCTGGGATTGCAGCTTCTCGCCTCCCACAAAACAGTTTTCTTTTCAGGAAAATCGTATGTAACTACCTGTGTGTCGGGTGTTTCCTGGTCATCCTGCCAGTGATAGCGTCCGCCGCCGGAAGTTACACGGGCCGGATAGTCCACGCCCAATCCCCACCTGGCCAGATCGATGAAATGCGTGCCGTTGTTCAGTAATTCGCCGGCACCCCAATGCCAGAGCCAGTGCCAGTTGTAATGAATCACATTATCCCGGTAGGGGCGTCTGGGAGCCGGACCCTGCCAAAGGTCATAATCGAGATTGGAGGGTACATCCGCCAACTTGCCATGTCCCATGGAACCGCGACTGGTTGCATACCAGCATCGGGCAAAGTACGCATTGCCAATGGCTCCTTCATTTAAAAGCTGTATGCCTTCAATTACTTTGGGCCACGATCTGCGCTGATTGCCCATTTGTACCACCCGTCTGTACTTGTTGGCCGCCTCTACCAACAGCTCGCCTTCGTGTGGATTATGGCTGCATGGCTTTTCAATATAGACATGTTTGCCTGCCTGCAAGGCCAGTATGGCTGCGGGAGCGTGCCAGTGAATGGGGGTGGCGATGACAAGGGCATCCACCGATCGGTCTTCCAACGCGTTTCGAAAATCTTGAATGCCTCTGGGCTCGTCTGACTGTCCGGCATCTTTTACAGCATCCAGTCCCTTTTTTATGGCATGTTCATCCACATCACAGATATAAGCGACTTCGGCATCCGGATGTCGGGCAAAACCACTGGCCAGCCCACTTCCGCGACTGTTGGTGCCCATTACCGCGACACGTATCTTCCGGTTCGGTGAGGCACTTTTAAGTATGCCGGCTGAGCTTCCCAGTACGCCAAGCCCCAAACCTGCGGCGCTTGTCATTTTAATGAAACTCCGGCGGTGTATAGATTCAGCCATAGCTATTTGTGTTTTGTTTCGGTTATAATGGATTCTTCCAAAAGTTCTATACTCAGCAACATATTCCTGAGAATGTGGTAGGGATCTTTTACAGGCAAAGCTGCAACTTTATCCAGAGGTTCTCCTTTTCTATCGCGAATTTGAACCCATTCCCCGATCGATTGATCGGTATTGGGGAAGGTTTCAAAAACATAGTTCCGGAATTGATGATGCAAATCGAGCATGATCTCATTGCCCGTTAGTTGATAGCCCATCAGGGTGGCATATAATGCTTCCGAATGCGGCCACCATAACTTCATGTCCCAGGAATCTGTAATAAATTCTTCCAGGGCCGTGTTGCGCTTGTCACCGGCGGGTTTGCCGCCGGTCTTATCAACAAACCGAAACAGTCCCCCGAATTCGCGATCCCATCCCAGCTCGACCGCTTTTTCAATGGCCAGGACCGCTTTTTGGATGTAATCGGATTGACCGGCTTTTCGGGCGGTTTGCATGACAAACCACATGCATTCGATGGTGTGACCGGGATTGACATGGCGGTAGAGCAGGGTGGATTCATCTGCCGGATTGTCCGGCAGCATTTCAACAATCCGGTAATCGGGCCGGACAAAATTCTCCATGATTTCCTGCATGTATGCCTTGCTGTCCTGCAGCAGCGTTTCCCTTCCGGGGTGATGCAGTTTTTCTGCAATATCTGTCAGATTTTGCGTCACATTCAGCATAATCATGGGAAATGAATGGGATCGAAACCCTGACGGTTCGGGATATGGTTCACTCCGGAAGTCACCTGTCGCAAGTCGGGTGCTAATGCGGTCATACAGCTTTAGCACTTCTTCGAATCGCTCCGAATCGTTGGTTAAACCGGCAAATTCCGATAATCCGAGCACTGTAAAACAGTCTGCAAAGATACTGGTATCAAACCCTTTACCGGGCACCGGTTCTTTTTTATCACCGCTCTCCGATAGAAGAAACGCACAGTTACCATTGTCCAGGAATGCATTCTCTTCAATAAACCGGGCTGTTTTGCGGGCGTGTTCATAAAACTCCACAGACTGCCCGCTTAACCTGTGTTCGGTGATCATCGCTGCGATTTTTGACCACACCCAGAGAAACCGGCCCTGGGACCAGGTATATTTATCTTTACTGACCAGCCGGTCGCCGGTGTTATTAAAACAGTTGTATACTCCTCCATGCTGATGATCCAGAGCTCTGACCCAGAACGGCAGCAACATCTGTTCGGTATGATTTCTGTAATATTGCAGTAAAGACGGTTTATCCATTCGCTTACGTGGTGTCCGTATGCAGTTTGTCGAGCAGAGCATTTACTTCCGGTCTCACTTTTTTGTTTCTGCTCAACCATCCGATCGATGTGAACAGGATCAGTGAGACCGCGATCGGTATAACCAATTGCGTAGCCTGACTCACCTCCAGCACATAGTTGGCAACGACAAAGCCTGTGAGTCCGCCCAGGATGGAAATGATAGCGGCCTTTGCATCGCAGTGGCGAAACATCGGTAACAATCCCAGGATCATGGGAATAGCGATCGGCCCGACCAGCGCCCCGAACCAGGTGATGATCAGTCCCAGAACGCCACCAAACGAGTCGGCATTGATGGCCACGATCAGTGTTAGCGCGGTAAAGACAAAGGTTGAGCCCCTGGCCAACAGCAAAGATTGCTTGCGTTTCAGGTCTGTGAATTTTTTTGAGAGGTTGGGAAGGATATCCCTGGTAATTACAGCGGATATCGTGTTGGCATCGGATGAAGTCATCGACATGGTATTGGCAAACATGGACGCCAATACCAGGCCTACCATGCCCGGCGGCAACAGCTCTTGTGTGATCAGGGCATAGGATTGCGACGGATCCTCGATATCGGGTATCAAAACGGGAGCGGCCCACATGGGAAAGAAAAGGATGAGCGGCCAGACCAGATACAGCACGCCTGACAACAGCGCTGCTTTACGGGCGTCGGACCCGGAGGGGGAGGAGATATACCGGGTGGCAAGATTCCATGTTCCACCGTTATAGCTGAAGAAGAAAATTACCAGGAAGGCCATGGCGAATCCGGCGGTATAGGGCTCATTGAACAGCTGACGGTTTGCGTCAGGGAGTTGATCCCACAGCGTAAAGATGGAACCGAATCCGCCCAGGATATCGATTACGATGAAGAACATGGCAAATCCGGCCACAATCTGCACGACAAACTGGGCCAGGTCGGTCCATACGTCCGCCCACAAGCCTCCAACGGTGATATAAATCAGGGAGATTCCACCGGCCAGCAGAATGCCGACGATGAGGGAGGTACCTGTAAAGACATTCAGAAGAATGGCAATGGCCGCCCATTTGGCTCCGACATCAAACAGTTTGAGCAGTACGCCGCTCCAGGCCATAAGCTGCTGCGTAGGCAGGTTATACCGGTCTTTCAGGTACTCGGTGGGGGATTCGATATTTGTTCTGGACCGCAGCCGAGACCAGCGTGGAACGATAAAGAAAGCCCCGACAAATATAGAGATCGAGATCATAAAAGCCCACCAAATGTAGATGGTGAAGCCGTGGGTATAGGCTATGGCGGCATAGGCAACAAATACGGCTCCGCTGTATCCCGAAATGTGATGAGAAATACCGGACAGCCACCAGGGCAGCCTTCCGCCGGCGACAAAAAAATCGCCGGAGCTTCCGATCTGCCGGTACGACCAGAATCCTATAATGATCATCACCAGAAAAAAGAGTACAAGGGCCGTCCAATCAAGTTGATGCATGGGTTTTCTATGTGGTTTATCGCGGCGTTTTACTTTTCAGAGTCTGTCCGATTTCAAGACTCCTCTTTTCTTACAGAGACCGTTAAATCTTCAGAAACCGTTTACTTTTCAAAGTCAATCAAACCGAATCGCTCATCCGTTTTTATCTCCACACAGGCCGGTGTGTTATCCATAATCCATTGCGGGTCAACATGAATAAGACGCAGCGGGTTATGGAATCCGGTTGTGATAAGCTCCTCGGTGCTCATCAGCTGCAGCGATGATAAGTGGTTCATGCAGTCGAGCATGGTGGCGGAGGAACCAACCATATATCCGGTCTGTGGATTGTACACCAAACCGGAGCTATCCAATACCACTTCATTTCCCAAAGTGCGGTATCTGCCCGGCGGGAGTCCGGCAATGGGAGAAGCATCACTGACAACTATGGTATTGGAGAAGCCCTTGGTTCGCAGGATGACTTTCAGTATCGAGGGGGGCAGATGATGTCCGTCCGCAATGATCATCGCCTGTAATTCATCGTTGGCCAGACCTGCCCAAAGTGGATTTTCGTGCCGCGGCAACTGTGCCGGCAGCGCATTACCCAGGTGGGTGAGAGCGCGTGCACCGGAAGCGGCCAGCTTGTTCAGGTCAGCTTCCAAAGCCATCTGGTGACCCAGCGAGACGGTGATGCCCAGATTCGATGCATGTCTGCAGACTTCATCCGCCCCAACGGGTTCGGCAGCAATGGTCAGAAGTCTGATCTTGTGATGTGCCCAATCGTGCAATTTATCCAACAGCGGTATGTCGGGCTGATGCACCCAGTTCAGGTCATGTGCGCCCCGTGCGCCGTCAATCGGGGATATGAAAGGCCCTTCGAGGTGGATTCCCAGCAAGTGTCCGCGTAAATCTTCCCGATCCATCGCCCGGGCGATCAGCCCGAGATTCTTTTCATAGGTTTTTGGGGAAGATGTTATGAGGGTTGGAAGGAATGCGACCGTACCCTGACGGATCAACGCTTTACAGGCATCGACAAAATCCTCTTCTGTCAGTTCCGGGCTTGAAAAATCCACACCTCCGAAACCATTAACCTGAAGATCTACAAAACCCGGAATATTCATTATGGAATTGTCAGAAATGTCCATTGTAGCCTGATCATGGCGGTTTAAGATTCAGGGGCCTGACTTCTATTCGACAACAGGGACGCGGATTCGGTATCCAGAAAGAGGGTGCAATCTGGGTGTTGTTGCAGGATAGAGGCAGGATGCCGGTTGGATACCGGACCTTCCAGGCAGTTTTTAACGGCCCGGGCTTTTCTGGTGTCTGGTACCGAGCAAATGATGCTTTTAGATTTCATAATCTGTTTGATGGACATGCTGATGGCCTTTTCGGGTACCTCTTTCACTGTTTTGAACCAGCCCTCGCCCATCTGCTGTCTGCGGCATACTTCATCGAGCTCCACCACGATATAGGGCTCCTCCGTGTCAAAGTCGGCCGGCGGATCATTAAATGCAAGGTGTCCATTTTCTCCGATACCCACAAGTGCCACATCCACAGGGTGCTCCCGGATGATCCTGTTTAGCCGCCGGCACTCCTCTTCCGGTCTGTCTGTGTCGCCTGCAATAAAATGGACCTTTTTCAAAGCGGGAACGTGATCCACAAACCGCTCTTTGAGGTACTTTCTGAAGCTTGCCGGATGGGTAATGGGGATGCCGATATATTCATCGAGGTGAAACATGTTTACTTTGGACCAGTCGATACCGGTGGCCTTTACCAGGGTGTTGAGTGTATCGAACTGACTGGCACCGGTCGCCAGTATGATATTCGCCGTCCCGTTTTTCCGGATGGCTTTCCTGATCTCTTGCGCGGCTTTCTGACCGGATTGTTCTCCCAGCTTTTTGGGGGAGTCGAGTATGGTAATGTCCATAGGTATTTTCCAATAAAGATGTGTGATTAAAAATAATCCAATAAAAAGTAATGGTTGAACGACTTTTAATGTTGAACGACTTTTAATACGGAATGATACCGTAAAGTATAGTGTTGCTTCAGATTACAAGCAAAACCTGGATAATGTGGGAATCATGGCATGGTTATACCCGGCATACATCATATCACCGCCATTTCAGGCACGCCTCGGGTCAATTACGATTTTTACACGGGGGTGCTCGGACTCCGGATGGTTAAAAAGACGGTCAATTTTGATGATCCGCAGACATACCATCTTTACTACGGCGATGAAACCGGCACCCCCGGCACGCTGCTGACTTTTTTCCCGCTCGAAAACGCTTATCAAGGCAAGGCGGAAAGCGGAATGGCCAATCGAATCGGTTTTGCCGTTCCGGAGGACAGTTTCGACTGGTGGGTGGATCGTATTGCGCAACATGTTGAACGTTTTGATCCGCCTGCCGAGCGCTTTGGTCGCCCGGTGCTGACCTTTCAGGATCCCGATGGGTTGATGCTTGAGATCATACCGCTTTCCGGCGTGGAAACGCTTCCGGGATGGGAAAACGGGGAAGTTCCCCGGAAGCACAGCATTCGCTCCTTTGCCAATGCAACTCTGCTGCTTGAAGATGCGACACATACCGGGAAATTGCTGAAAACCATGGGATATGAGATGACAGAGCAGGATGGAATATTTCAGCGGTATGTGGCGGATAACCACTCCCATGTCGTTGCCCCGTTTCTCGATCTGCAGATTCAGCCCGGAGTAGCGGGGCGTATGGGCAAGGGAACCATCCACCATGTGGCATTTCGTGCCAAAGACGAGCAGGAGCAGCTCCGCTGGCGGGAGGAGTTTATCAAAGTGGGACTGCAGCCCACGAATGTGGTCGATCGCCAGTATTTCAAGTCGATCTACTTCCGGGAGCCGGGCGGTGTGCTTTTTGAGGTGGCCACCGATCCGCCGGGTATGCTGATCGACGAGCCGAAAGCGTCGCTGGGCGAATCTCTCCGGCTGCCGCCATGGTACGAAGACCGGCGCGACCAGATCGAAGCGAATCTGCCGTTCCTCTGAAGAGGGTTTGCCACTTGTTGAAACTTACAATAATGATCATGTCATAAATGATTTAATTGTAGCAACTAACGAGCAATTTAGTCCATATTAAGGTTCCTTGGATCCAGGGTTAGATTGGACTGTCGGGCGGCGAGGTGTTCCATATGAGGTGTTCCATATCATGATTGAGGTCCACGAAAACCCTTTGTTGGAACAGAATCCTGGTGACCCCTAATTTTTTAGTAATATGCACAATATTAATTGATAAAAATTTATGGATTCCAATAGCTGGATCAGGACCCGACTCACACAGGTTCACCGGTTCTCGTATTTGTTCACCAGCTTCTGGATGAAGATGAAGGCAGCCACTACATAAACAATGCTGCGGAGGTGCGATGCATTCTGGAAAAGTTTCCGAATGTACTTGCTGTATTTCATGGACACCAGCACGATGGTCAATACAGCCCGATCAACGAGATTCACTACTATACGTTCATTGCGATGGTTGAAGGGTCCGGGGCGGCCAACAGTTCCTACTCCATTGCAGATATATACGATAATGGAGATATCAAAATAACAGGCTACCGGCGGGCGGAGAGCAGGGGACTTCCGGTACTTCAGGGATGATCTGTCCGGTTTTTCTGTTCATCAGGGAAGGAACAGAATGCTATGTCTGTGTTCAGCCAAGCCGTCCGGTTTTAAGTGCTTTTTATACCCTTGTCAAAAAGTAGAGAAACGGATTTGTTTAAAGAAGTTGTTTAGTTCTATTCCATATAATCATCATACCAGCCCGCTATATCCGCCTCCTGGTGGTCACCGGCAAACACTACAACCCGGTATTTAAACGAAAGATTCTGTCCCGCATTCATCGGTACAGGTTCTTCGTTAAATGTAAAGCTTGACGGTGAAATAAACCCATAATCACGTGATACCCACTGAGCCGGATAATAATCGTTGGAGGGATGTTGTATGATCGCCAGACCTTCAACGGCACCGTTATTTTCTCCATAATACGCTGCCCATTCAGAATATTTTTCGCGTGTGCCATCTTCATCACGATTCCCCTCTGAATCTACGATCGTACCTGTTCCAAGCGGGGCCCACTCCGGTCCATGATCCATACAACCGACGGCCGTCTCTGGTCGCATGCGAGCACTAAAAAACGCATGGCCCGTTGGACGGATGGATAAATCCTTCATTACCTCAAACTCAAAATCAAAATCCATGATACGAACTGTTGGGGAGGGTGCCCAAATGGTGGCTGTCCTGCGTTCATTGAAGTGGTGAGTGCCGGTTTCCGGTACAATCCACTCCGTATCGTCCTGAAGTACAACACGATTTCCGTCATTTTCGAGAATCCGTGCATTACGTGAAAACACCTGTCCCGTTTCCAGTTCATGCCGCGGCTGCCAGTAATTTCCACGGTCAACATTTTCGCTTATCACCCAATCCAGACTTATATAAAGCGAACTGTGATGGGGATAGGGCTCCTGATCCCATGTGGTTACCGATCTGCCGGAATGCGGACCAACAACAGGATAGAAAAAGGGATATTTATGTTCTGATCCAAATAAATAGGATGTAAACTCTTCTCCATTTACCCGTACTGTAATGCGATCATCTTCGGCGACAGCATCAACGGTTTGAGAAGTATCCGACTTACACCCATAGGCGGAAATCAGCCATATAACGGAAAAAAGAATCGTCGTGAGCTTAAAGATTTTTATCATGGTTTACCTTATTATTTTTTTTAAAAGCTTAAATATGCTCTTTCTCCTAATCTATTGCTATTTCGCAAAAAAGGTGTTACCAAAAAAACTTTTTCATTTATAATGATTATCCGGATACCAAACAATGAAAACATTAATAACCATAAATTTGCCTGTATATCGCGCTGCCGGTATGTGCTCAGGATCAATCACAACAGGAATCGGTACTTGATGAAGTGAGTTACAATTTTAAGGTGATTCCCGTACTCTGTTCCCTGTATTCTTTAATCCGAACTCTGTAACCTGTAACCTGAATTCTGAATTCTGTAATCTGTAATCTGAATTCTGTAATCTGTACTCTGAATTCTGAATTCTGTAATCTGTACTCTGATATGCTATTTGAAAATCAATCACACCCGCATGATGGTCAACCGGTCCTGGAAAAAGGCAAACCCCTCTCCGAAGCAGCCGGGACTGTCATTTTGATTCACGGTCGAGGTGCTTCGGCGGACAGTATCCTGTCACTCTACAAAGAGCTCGAACTGCTCCATCCATCTGTACAGGAACTGGCCTGGCTGGCACCTCAGGCCAACAATCACACCTGGTATCCCTACACGTTTCTGTCGCCAACCGACCAGAACGAGCCGGGGCTGTCATCGGGCCTCAAGGTGATCGGAGAGCTGGTGGAAAAGGCTGAATCCGCCGGTATTCCCAAAGAGAAGATCGTATTGGCCGGATTTTCCCAGGGAGCCTGCCTGTCGCTTGAATATGCGGCGCAGAATCCGGACCGCTACGGAGGGGTGGTGGCACTCAGCGGCGGACTTATTGGTGAAGAAGTGGACCGGGATCGTTACCGGGGATCGATGAAGCATACGCCGGTATTTATCGGATGCAGCGATTACGATCCCCATATTCCCGAACATCGTGTACATGAGTCGGCGGATATCTTCGAACGTCTGGACGCCGACGTCACTAAAGTAATCTATGAGGGGCTGGGACATACCGTCAACCGGGAAGAACTGGAACATTTCCGGGATGTTTTAAAAAAGGTGCTGGAGCGATGAGGAAAGGTTCATCGAAAACATGAGGAAAGGTTCATCGAAGTCATGACGAAAATAGTTCACCGAAGTCATGAGGCCTGGTTCACCGAAGTCATGAGGCCTGGTTCACCGAAAACATGACGTAAATGTTTCATCGAAGGCATGACGGCAATGCTGGTATTCAAATATTATTGGATACTGAAACCGGGTCGGATGGCAAGGAGGAAGAACGAAACCGGTACCTAATCAGATCCGTAAACAGGTATAAAAACGACATTCTATACTACTCGCGATGTGAATTAACAGGGCATTATGGGGAAAATAACTGTCAGATTTTTGAAATACACGGCAATTGCTCTCTTTGGTATCATTGTCTTTTCGATTGCCGGCCTTCTTATTTATTATCATCTTCAATATACGCCACCTCCGCCGCTCACTGAAATATCCGAATTTGAGTTTGGTAGTTCCATTGCAGCCGAAGAACCGGAATATCCGTTTATACTCATTCCCGTACCACAGCAAATGGAATTTACCTCAGGCACTTATTCCCTGCCCGAAACGATTCATTTTAGTTCATCCGAAGGAAAAAGAGACGTAATCAGTGGCATCCTGGAACGGCAGTCAGGGTTATCCGTCACCCGAACAGGTCCTGTTTCTGTACGTTTTGCAGCCAATTATAACCTGCCGGATCAGGGTTACTCCCTGATGGTAAGTAATAATGGTATTGATATTGAATATGCGGATGATGCCGGGCTTTTTTATTCAATGGTTACACTTGCAGACATTGCAGAGCAAACCGGCAAGGAACTGCCCGGTATGTCCATCACCGACTGGCCCGACCTTCCGGTCAGAGGGGCCATGCTGGACATCAGCCGCGACAAGATCCCGACCATGGAAACCCTCTATGAAATCATAGATTTTCTCGCCGGACTCAAATACAATCACCTTCAGCTTTATGTGGAAGGGTTTTCATTTGATTATCCATCCTTCAGGCATCTTTGGGATGAATCGGAGACGCCTGTCTCAGGTGAAGAGATCCAAGAGCTGGACAGGTATGCCGCTGAAAATTTTATTGATCTTGTACCCAACCAAAACTCATTGGGCCACATGAATGCATGGCTGGAGACGGACGAATTTGCCGATCTTGCCGAATGTCCCGATGGCTACCAACTGCTTGGCCTGCTTGATTTCAAGTCAACCCTTGATGTATCGGACCCACGAAGTATGGAGCTTGTACAGCAGATGACGGACGATATGCTGCCCCATTTCAGCTCCGAATACTATAATGCCAATCTTGATGAGCCGTTCGAGCTGGGCCAGTGCAAAACCCTTGAACTTGCTGGACAGGTCGGTGTCGGGCAGCTTTACATCGATTTTGTGAAAGAGCTTAACGATTATGTGACAGAGCATCACGGCCGACAGATGATGATGTGGGGAGATATCGTGGCAAAGCATCCTGGAATCATTCCGCAAATCCCGGATGAAGTGATTTTGCTGGAATGGGGGTACGAAGACATTCATCCTTTCGCAAGCCGTGCTGAAAATTATCACGAAGCCGGTCTGGAGTACATGGTATGTCCCGGAACCAGCAGCTGGACCACCATTACCGGTCGGACTGACAACATGAAGGCCAATATATCCGGCGCTGTTGAAAGTGCCATCACTTACAATGCGAAAGGAATGCTTCTGACCGACTGGGGAGACTTCGGCCACTGGCAATACTGGCCGGTCAGCTATGCACCACTTGTTTACGGATCTGCGCTCAGCTGGAATTATGAAAGCAAAAACCGGATGCCGTTCACAAACTATCTGAACCGGAGGGTGTTCCGGGATCACTCGGAAATAATGGGTGACCTTGTTTTGGATTTGGGCAGGTACAACCGGTTTGAAGAGTACAAAATGCTGAATATGACCACAACCATGCAGGTTTTCTTATTTGGTATTCTCGACAAGGTCATCATGGAAAGTATCCTGGATATAATGATACCCCGTTTGTTTGATATGGTCCACTATGAAGAGGATCTCGTAGAAAAAGTATCTCAGCGGTTTGAAAACCCCTCTCCGTACGATTACCAATCCATTTTGGCTTACACTGGTTTGCTCAAAGATATGCTGAGCGACACCGACATGGACAGGCCGGATGCGAGCCTTATTATAGATGAATTCACCAATGCCGTCAGAATGATTCATCTCGGGGCGATGACCAAACAATATATCCTCCATAAAAGAGAAAACAGTGCGACCCGGAATGTTGAACTGCTGCAACAAATGGCAGAGCTGAACAAGGTTGTGGTAGAAGAGCATGAACGTCTCTGGCTTGCCCGTAACCGGAGTGGTGGTCTGGATCGCAGTCTGCAGGCATTGCATAACCTGGGCGATCAAATAGAGCGTGAACGGCAGGTAATGAACAGAAATGCCTTCTCAAGGTTTTTTATATTGCAAGGAGAAAAACTCGTTAGTGCCGCTGCATCGATATACATCAAACTGCAATAAAAGTATGCCCGACCACTTTATTCACCTCCTTATCTTTCAATAACATTTCCATCTAACTGCAATAAAAAATACCCATGAAATGCCCATGGCGGCTTTCCGCCACGCAGGAGCAAGATTATCATCATCATGGCCATTCAGAATATTGAAATCAAGGCACGAACGAGTAACCAGGATGCTATCAGACAACTCCTGATCGAACACCATGCGGAGGCGAAAGGCACCGATCACCAGGTTGATACCTATTTCAGGGTTGCAAACGGACGGCTGAAACTGCGTGAAGGCAACATCGAAAACAACCTGATTCACTACCGCAGGGAAAACCAAGAGGGCCCCAAACTTTCCGACATCACCCTTTATCCCTGTAAACCGGACTCGCCGCTCAAAGAACTCCTTACAAAAGCCCTCGGAGTGCTGACGGTCGTGGAAAAGAAGCGGGAAATCTATTTTATCGACAATGTCAAGTTTCATCTCGACACGGTCGCAACACTTGGCGGATTTGTGGAGATCGAGGCTATAGACGATGACGGATCGATTGGAAGGGACCAGCTGCGCAAGCAGTGTGAGTATTTTATGTCCCTGTTCGGTATTGCAAAAGAGGATCTGATTTCCTCATCTTATAGTGACATGCTGTTGAAAATGCGTATCGTTTAGATGCTCATTCTATACGAACACCACAAACCATACGAAAGTCACCAATAAAACGTCACCAATAATACAAACACCACCAACACATTTGAAGCCAGCCGGCCTGACGTTATGAATCCGAAATTTTAAACAGATGCAATTGAAAGCGATCAATCCCGTGAACGGAGAAACGATCCGTTCATATCAAGCCCTGACCCATGAAGAAATGTGGCAAACCGTGGACAGGGTCCATGACGCCTGGCTGGAGTGGCGTAAAACACC
>SLOL01000003.1 GCA_007132495.1 Balneolales bacterium | reverse complement strand
CGCCTCTAAAGCACATGGAAAGGTATATAGATAATAAAAACATGCACTTGCAAAAAGTTTCGAAAATTTTTGTTAATGTTAACATTTTTCATTAATTACATAATGTCTGTTTATGCATTGCTTTAATAAGCTTTCTTCAGATACATAAGTCAGAACCATTAAATAATTATGCAAGTTCACGTATTATGAGCTTGAAGCCACCCAAATAAAAACGAGGTATAGAATGAAAACGCTTACGATGAAACTTCTTTTATCTACTTTTCTCATAGCTTGTTTGGGCATATCCATTTCGGGTATAGTCCACGCTCAAGACTCACCCCCAAGATCGGGTGACTGGACTCTTACATTCGAGGATAATTTCGAAGGTGATGAATTAGATACATTAAAATGGTCTACCCCAGGTCACGGCGATAATCAATTTCGGAGTTTGGACTTTATTACGGTTGAAGATGGGGTTGCAAGAGTGAACCTTTATGAACGGGATGAGCCTTATATTGGTGGTGAGCCGGATTTTGCTGAATACCACTGGAATGCAGGCAGGCTTTCCACCGAAGACACCTGGACATTCAGCCCACCTTTTTATGTTGAGGTACGTGGAAAACGCGCCGAAGAAATGGACGGTTTTACCAACGGCATCCTGCAAGTAAGGGGTCCTGATGGAAGAGGCGGAACTTTCAATAACTGGGCTCATGGTACATGGCATGATATCATTTCTGATTTCAATAATGAGGATGGGTCATGTGGTGCCTGGCATGCAAGTTATGGCCCGGATGATGTTGGTTTAAATGATGGTACCCCTGCGGAATGGAATACTTACGGAGTAGATATTGATGCTGATGGAGTCGTAACCTGGTATATAAATGGCGAGGCCTTTCACACTGCCGACGCTGACTGCAAAGTACCTGAAGATGCCGTATTCTGGATGACACAAGGAATGGGCATAGATGACCCCGACACTACCCATGTATACCAGGATTATGATTTCGTTCGTATCTGGCAAGAAGATTATGATGGGCCTGTCTGGGAACCACCTACTTCATCGGAAGTTGTAAATAGCCTGCCGACCCGTATAGAACTGGAGCAAAACTACCCGAATCCATTCAACCCGGGTACCAATATTAACTACCATCTGCCGGAAGCTTCTGAAGTTCGTCTTGAAGTATATGATATGCTTGGCCGACGTGTTGCTATTTTGGTCGATGGTCGGGTTTCTGCCGGCCAACATACAGTACATTTTGACGGTTCCAATCTTTCAAGTGGTGTCTATATTTACCGCCTCACTGTTGGAGACCAGGTTATCTCACGGCAATTAACACTAATGAAGTAAAGGCTTGCAATAAGTAGTACTTCGAAAAAATCAAATGGCTGTCTTACTGCCTGCCTCCTCTGAAGCAAATTAAGGCAGCCGTTTTTTTTGTGTGAGTAGTTAAGCTCACAGGTTGTACTTAAAAAATGGTAATACAATAATTTTTTGTATTGTTAATGATAACATACTATTACTATTGGTAAATGATTACAGTGTGAATGCAAATTCTGCTTGTTAAACCCCGAGGTACAGGTCACCCAGGTTGAACAAGTACTGTAGGAAAACAACCTTGAGCCTCCATAGACGATGCTTCCGAGACCTTTTTCCCTTTGAGTATTTGGTATTGGACGATCAGGGTAACTTGGTTGATCAACAGATATCATTCCACCAGACCATCAATGTGGATGAATTTGAAAGCGTAGTTATTCACTTGTTTCGCTAGTTATCTGAATGACCGGCAGGACTGAATAGTCAAAATCTTACTAGTTGACAGCGATATCTGAACATATACCCAGACCACCAAAACACCAATAAGTTACAAATCTTACTTCCCCTAATCTCACAACAGACATACTTGCCATTTTAATTATCATTTTTGCAGTCTTTTTAAATCCATATTTGGAGGATTACTTATGAATAATAATATGTTGAAAGCATTTTTAATTACCATTCTTATTAGTATTGTCGGCTTATCCATGGCAAATAATGTCTTTGCTGATGACCCGGATGGTGAAGAAGAAAATGAAATAATCGGAAGTGACCCAGATGATGCGAGTCCACCCCAAATAGATCCCAATTGGCAGATAGAAGGGGAAGAGTGGGAACTTATCTTCCGTGATGAATTTCAGGGAGACGAAATTGACAAATCAAAATGGTCTGAAACCAGCTCTTCATTGCGAGACCAGCAGCGAGGCAACTGTGGTGAGAATGATCAACAGGAATGGAACACATTCGACAATCTTGAAGTGAAAAACGGTGTACTTACCATGAATGCACATCGCTTGGAAGAGCCCTATGACTCAGGACCTGGTTGTGATTATTTGTATCCCTGGACCGGATCCATGATCAACAGTTCTCCAGGCGTTTCCTTCACCTATGCTTATATCGAAACACGTTCTATATTGCCGCTTGAGGAAGGGTTCTGGCCAGCCTTCTGGACCTGGCAAGTCCCGGGTGCCACTCGACAGAAAGAAATAGATGTCAAAGAATATTGGAGTTCATGGAATCATGAACGATATCTCACTACCACCCATGGTGCTGTTCCAGATATTGTTACCGGTAGTTCATGGGTATATTACACCGATCACGATACCTCGGCAGACCAGTGGAATATTTACGGAGCGGATATCCGTCCTGACGGTATTCACTACTACCTGAATGGAGTATTGGTAAACCGAACTGGTGGTCCGGTTAATGAAGATCCCATGAATATAATCTCAAATTTGGCAGTTGAAAAACAGTCTCATGCAGAACCTCCCGAAGGGGTGGATCATGCTCAGAAACACGTAGATTATATCAGAGTATGGAAAAGAGTTGATCAACCCACTTCAACATCAGACACAGAGACACTGCCTGAACAGATTAATCTGAGTCAAAACTATCCAAATCCATTCAATCCGGTCACCAGAATCTCTTACCAATTGCCCGAAACCACTGACGTACGACTCGAAGTTTACAATTTGCTCGGCCGGCTAGTTGATACCCTTGTCGATGAACGGGTTTCAGCCGGCTATCATACAGCAATGTTTGACGGATCCCACCTGTCAAGCGGAGTTTATGTTTATCAGCTTACAGCCGGTGATCAAATCATAACAAAAAAGCTCACACTCACAAAATAGTATCAAATGAAATGTTCATGCCCGGATGGTGCCGGGCACACAGGCGTATGATAAAAAACGATTATAGACATAGCGCTTCGTGGTCTTCCATTCGCTGACGCATTTCACTGAGCATGTGACCGCATAACATAGAATTTAAAACCCATGATACCGGTTGACTACCCCTGCATTATTCAGAGACTAAGTCAGCCGGTATTTAGCTTGATTGAAATAAACAACCTGGCAAGGATGGGCTGATACTCCATTTTGATCAGGCTGATCATTCGGACAAATGGAGATACCGGGATCTTGACCCCCTTGCGCTCAAGTACGATGATTGATAACCACAGGATACAGGAATTCATCGATCTGCCTCCCACGGTGATTCTTAAAAAAATCCTTGTACCACCGGGATTACGAGCAAAAAGACCGGATTATGCCCGATAACTTGATTTGACATACAACCATGGTCAAGTTGAATCAATAATAAAATCTTAAAAAATGAAGATCGAGTACATTATTTTTACATTTACAAAAGGCATTATATCAAAAATGGCTTTAAAATTGCTCCTCCTGATCTTTTTATTAGCCGGCCCTGCATGGGGACAGGACAGGGAAGTCTGGGACAATGTGAAAGTTTTACAAATCAACAGGGAGAAGCCACGTACCACCATGATGGTCTTTCCATCAAAAGATAAGGCTCGTGTTTTCGATCGTGAGCAGTCTGATTTTTTTAAATCACTCAACGGTACATGGAAATTCAACTGGACCAGAAGTCCCATAGACCGCCCCCGGGATTTCTACCGGGCAGATTTTGATGACAGCAACTGGGACGTGATCCCGGTACCTTCCAACTGGGAGGTAGAAGGTCATGGTGTTGCCATATACACCAATATCCGGTATCCCTTTGACATCTCCGAACTTCGTGCTCCGCATGATTGGAATCCGGTGGGATCCTACCGTCGTACGTTTCAGGTACCGGAGGATTGGGATGGCCGACAAAAATTCATCAATTTTGACGGTGTCTCTTCCGCCTTCCATCTCTGGATAAACGGAGAACATGTCGGATACAGCCAGGGCAGCCGCACACCGGCAGAATTCGATATTACCGAATACTTGAAACAAGGTGACAACCAGATTGCGGTTGAGGTATATCGATGGAGCGATGGTTCTTATTTAGAAGATGCTGATATGTGGCGGTTAAGTGGCATATTCCGAGATGTTTATTTGTGGAGCACGCCACAAACTCATATTCGAGATTTTATGGTCACCTCCACATTGGATGACGACTACAGACATGGGATCTTCAAATTGTCGGGGGAGCTTGCCAAATATACCGATTTTGTCAGTGATGAAATATCCATTGATATTGAACTCTACGATGAAAACAGGCAGTTGGTACATGAGCAAAGTACGTTGATTCATCTCGAAAAAGATCTCACCCCATTTCATCTGGTTGAACACATTATCACCGATCCGAAACATTGGACAGCTGAAACTCCTTATCTGTACGATCTGTTTATCACACTTCGTAACGCCGAAGGTCAAAAGCTTTCCGTCATACCACAGAAGATTGGCTTTCGCCGTATCGAGGTTTTCGATGGCCGGATTCGGGTAAATGGTCAAGCCATAACATTAAGAGGCGTAAATCGTCACGAACACAGCCAGGATAATGCCCATTATGTCACCCGGCAGGAGATGTTGGAAGATATTATCCTGATGAAGCAAAACAATGTCAATGCAGTACGAACTTCGCACTACCCGAACCATCCATACTGGTACGAGTTGACAGACAAATACGGACTGTACCTTATTAACGAAGGTAATATCGAAACACATGGATTCGGCACCGGCATGGATAACAAACTTTCCAATCATCCCGATTGGCAGGAAGCACATGTGGACCGTGTAAAACGTATGGTGCACCGTGACCGCAACCATCCATCCGTCATCATCTGGTCCTTTGGAAATGAGTCTGGTGACGGACCAAATGTGGAAGCAGTTTATAACTGGGTGAAAGAAAACGATCCGTCCAGACCTTTTCATTATGAAAATACAACCAATCCCGGCTTCCATTTTCATGCCGATTTTGCTTCCTGGATGTATCCGACTCCTGACGAAATCAAGGACTTCATTCGCAATAGTCCCGAGATCCCACTAATCCTTTGTGAATACACACACGCTATGGGTAACAGTAATGGCTACATGGATGCGTACTGGGATCTTATCTATGAGGAGAATAACTTCCAGGGGGCTTTTGTCTGGGATTGGGTAGATCAGGGTATCCGCCAGGAGGTGCCCGAACAATTTCGCGCAACTTCCGGGATAGACTATTTCCTTGCTTATGGGGGATGGTTCGAAGATCCGCATGGAGCCCGGCATGACGGCAGCTTCAATATGAATGGTCTTATAGCAGCCGACCGCACACCTCGTCCCGGCCTCTACGCACTGAAGTATTTTCAACAACATGTTAAAGTAGAGGCATTGGATCTGAATAAAGGCGTTTTTAGCATGCAGAACCGGTTTGACTTTATTACACTGGACAAAAAACTCAGCGGTTACTGGGAAGTAATTGAAAACGGGAAAGTGATCCGGGATGGAAAGCTGCAGGCAATGAATATCAATCCTGGCGAAACAAAGGAGTTTACACTACCATTGCCGGAGATAACATATAAAGAGAACAAAGAATATCATGTGAATTTTGTCTTTTTAAACCGTGAAAAGACTTTCTATGCTGAAAAAAACTTCATGATGGGGTGGGAACAATTCAGACTACCTCAAAGCGCCTGGCATCAAGCTAACAAACCAGAAAAACCGGAACCGATGGAAGTCAGCCGGAATGCCAATCACCTGACTATTGCAGGAAAAGATTTTCATGTAGTTTTTGACGTACTGCAGGGAAAAATAGAATCCTATAATGTAGACGGTAATCAAATTATCATAGACGGTCCACAAATTGATTTTTGGCGAGCACCAACCGATAATGATCGGGCAGGTATTCGATCAGGGTATATGGATTTGATGCGATGGCGCGGAGCCGGGCATAATGTAGTTGATAGAATTTTAGTCAACGGGAAGGAAAGGAATGTAAACACAGACCGGGCCGAACCATTGGATGAAGTGGAAGTTACGGTTGAACAGACTTTACCAGCAATTAACAGTCAGCTCAATGTTAACTATGTTATTCATCAGGACGGAACCATAGATGTGACAACTGATTATAATCCCGGTGAAGTTAACAATCTCCCTGAGTTTATGCCTCGTTTCGGCAATATCATGGAACTGGCATCCGGTTATGATCATATAACATGGTTTGGTCCCGGTCCTAATCCCACCTACATTGATCGCAACGTGGAGAAAGTGGGCTTATACCGGTCCACCGTAAGCGATGAATGGATAGATTATTCAAGACCTCAAGAAAACGGGTACAAAATCGACGTGCGTTGGATCACAATAACTGATTCCGAAGGGAACGGATTGAAATTTTCCGGTGATCCCCTCATAGGTTTTGGTGCTACCCATTTCACGCGGGAAGATATGCAGAACAGCCGTTATACACATGAGATGCAGCCCAGGGAAAGTATCTTTTTAAATATTGACTACAAACAGATGGGTTTGGGGGGATTTACAGCATGGAACCCCTTAGCATTTCCAATGGAAAAATTCCGTGTCAATAACGAACCTATGCAGTACAGATACCGGATAACTCCTGTAAGAGCACCTTCATCCCCGAACTAAATTTAACGGCATGTGCTATAAAACATTATCCTGTCAGAATCCTTCAGTTTGCTTCTCTTTTATTGCTTTTTACGAAATTGTTGTGTTATGTCCTGGGCTTGTATGCACTTGGATTAAGCACTTAATATAAAAGCAAATAAATGGTTTCTGATACCGACTCTGGCAAACTATTATTGAAACCATACTTTGGAAACAATGATGAAATGGAATTACCCAATAGTTAAGTTTTTGTTTGCCACAATATGTTTCTCGGTTTTTAATGAATCACAGGCCCAGGTTGCAATCAATGAGATCATGGCATCCAACAGCGAGACCATCGTTGATGAAGACGGAGACTATGAGGACTGGATCGAGCTGTACAACTATTCCGACCAACCAGTCAATCTTCAGGGCTTTGGTCTTTCCGACACATATGACGAACCCTGGCGCTGGGCATTTCCGGATATCACACTGGCCTCCGGCGAAATCCTGCTGGTATGGGCATCAGGCAAGGACCGCTCCAGCACTTCCGGACCGCTGCACACCAATTTTTCGATCAGCCAACACGGCGAGGAAGTACTGCTGACTTCTGCCGATGGTGAAGTCCCGATGGACGAATACGCCCCGACTTCTCTTCCTGCAGGTACCTCCCTGGGCCGCTACCCGGACGGCACCGGAGATCTGTATTTCTTCGACAACCCGACCCCGGGGGAACCCAACGGATCGGACGGCTATCAAGAGTTTCTGGAACCGCCCACATTCAGTGTGGCTCCGGGCTTTTATCCGGGCACAGTCACCCTGGAACTGGAACATGATGACCCGGACGTCACGATCCACTACACCACGGACGGGTCGGAGCCGGATGAATCGGCAATGAAGTACGAAAATGAGCCGATCGAACTAACCTTCAAAGGCAACGAGCCCAACCAGCATTCGATGACCCGGACTTCACCCGGGGAATGGACGCGAGCAGGTGGCTGGGTAGCTCCATCGACACTTATCGACAAGGCGCATACTATACGGGCTGTGGCCATACAACCAGGAAGCCATTCCTCCATGACTGCGACAGGCACCTGGTTTCCGGAGATGGAGCAAAATGAAATCACGGTATTATCTCTCGTATCCCCTCATGATGGTTTTTTTGGAGATGATAATGGTATCTACGTGCCAGGAACTCCATACATAGAAAATGGATGGAATGATAACTCATGGGTGGGAAGTCCGAACGCCAACTACTGGGAACGGGGTGATGAATCGGAGCGGGAAACTTCGCTCGAATGGTTTGAAGGAGGGGAACAAAAGTTCCAGCAAAATGTCGGCATCCGCATTCACGGAGGTCATTCCCGGGTACTCCCCATGAAAGCTCTCCGGGTGTATGCCCGTGGATCGTACGGCCAGACCCACATCAACTACCCGGTCTTTTACGATGAACCTTACAGCGAATACGAACGGCTGATCCTCCGAAACGGCGGACAGGGCTTCTGGAGTCCGCCCATGCGGTTCCGTGACCCTTTCAATCATCAACTGGCCCGGAACCTGAACGTCCGGACTTCGGCGTATCGCCCGGCTGCAGTTTTCCTTAACGGAGAGTACTGGGGCCTCCATAATATCCGCGAACGCTTCGACAAACGCTTTTTTGAACGGGTTTATGAAGTACCACCGGATCAACTCGACCTGCTAAGGCGGGATGGACGGGCGGATAATAATATAAAAATGGGAGACAACTCTTATTACAAAAGCATGATCTCGTTCATCGAACAGAACGAACTTTCTGAACCCGGCAATTACGCTCAGCTCTCCGGAATGATGGACATCGAAAATTATGCAGACTATATAATTCTGCAGACCTATGTAGCGAACCAGGACTGGCCGAACAACAATATAGACTACTGGCGATACAGTGGTACGCCGGACCCTTCGGTACCGGAAAAAGACGGTCGCTGGCGATGGGTGCTATATGATGTGGATCTCGGATTCGCCTGGAATCGAAATGATGATTGGTTAAGATATTTAATTCATCATACCCCCTCTATTGGAAACCCGGAATGGTCCACCTTTTTGTTCAGAAGTCTGCTCAATAACGATGATTTCAAGAGATACTTCATCAACCGTTATAGTGACCTGCTCAATACCACCTTCCGGGCCAACAATGTAAGGGATCTGATCGATGAAATGGCGGATGAAATTCGCACCGGGAAAGTGAAAGACTTCGAACGCTGGTCGGTACCGTCCAACATGGGTGTCTGGGAGGATAACGTGAACGCTATGAAGAACTTTGCCAATACCCGGTCGTCGATAACCTGGGGCCATTTACGAAATACTCTGGACGCCGGCAGCAACCACCCGGTCGAAATAACCCTGCCGGATCCCGGCGCCGGCTTCGTCCGGCTGAACACCCTGGAAATCGGCCCTCACAAATTAGAGTCGGATAGCCCTGATACATACATGAGACGGGGGCGGTATTTTCAAAATATCCCCATCCGGATCGAGGCCGTTCCTGCATCGGGTTACAGTTTTGCCCGCTGGGAAATCAATGGAGAAGGCGTTCATGAAATCCAAACAGAAGTTCACGTGACCGAAGAGACCGACATTATCGCGCATTTTGACCTGGTGGAAGACTTCGATGATGCTTTTCCCGCTCCCTTTGTTTTTGAAAAATCTTCCACCTATTCATTCGAAGAATGGGAGGCCATGGAGTCGCCAGGCAGCTTTCCCGGCCACATGGCTTTTGTCTACATGGATGAGACCGACCCCGGACTGAAGGCCTCTATTGATGGATTCACAACGGGCGTCTATAATCTGGTGGAACGAACCCGGATCAACGGACTGGGTGAGAACGGATTTTCCTTCATCAATACCAGCAATCTGGAAGACAACTACGGTTATCCGGGCCGGCGGTTGGGGGGGGCGATTTTAGCGCTCGACACCCGCAACACCGACGTTCTATCGGTATCCTGGACTGCAGGAACGGTAGCACCCAATTCCCGGGAATACGCAATTCGCCTGCAGTACCGGATCGGCAACGAAGGTCCGTTTTATAATGTCCCGGACTCCAACGGTAATCCGGTCGAATACATCCGGAATGAAAACACCTGGCACAGCTCGAATATTGGTCCGGTGATGCTACCCTCATATATTACCGGTAAACCATATATCCAGCTGTTTTGGCGGTACTACTATACCGGAATTCGCTATGACGAAGATAGCGGAGCCCGCTCCCAGCTGAACATATCCTCCATTCATGTTGATTCCGAACAATCAACCTTCATTGAATCCGGTGATAACGGAGAATTCGATGATAAACGAGAACAGCCACAGACTTATCAGCTGAATCAGAATTATCCCAATCCTTTTAACGCCGAAACTATGATCACGTTCCAGATACCCCAGGAAACTTCGGTTACCTTAGCGGTGTATGACATTACTGGCCGATATATCGTTACCCTGGCAGATGGCAATTATTCCGAAGGTGTCCATCAAGTCCGATTCAACACCGAAAATTTATCAAGCGGCATTTACCTGTATCACATGCAGACACCCCAATTCGCTAAAACCGGGAAAATGATTCTCGTTAAATAAGGAAAATTTAGAAATCTATCGGTTCTGCTGATTGCTATAATAACGATATTAATAAATATCTTAAGCACCAATAAGCTTCGAAAACTACTACACCTTATCACAATACAGGTTTGAAAATGGTTCTATACATTGATTTTATTACTAAATATAAGATATCTGTCCAGATGCTAATTACAGCTATTGTTATTGTATTCATTATTAGCGCTGTATTTTTTTACAAATACTCGTCCTTAACACGTGATGCTCAAAATACAAAGTTACTGACAAATCAGGAACTGCTGGACGAAGTCATAACCACAAATATCGCTTTGCCGTTACAATTAGACAACAGTACTGTCTTTGATAGTATAAGTATAAATGAAGGAATGTTGAATTATTATTATACATTAACAGAATTAACCAAATATGAATTCATCGACAAAAAGCTGGAAGATTCACTATATACTGTTGCTATAAATCGGATACCTTGTACGCTGTGGAATCCGGGATTCATGGAAGGCATTGAGGTATCCTTTTCATATCATTCCAGAGATGATGCTTTACTATTACAATTTTCTAAAACCAAGAATCCAACTATATCATGTCATTGAATTGGCTAATGAAGCTTATTGTTGTAATTGCAGACAAATAGAACACAATAACGGAAAACAAGCTATTATTCACTCACGAGCTGAGGCTGACTCATTGCATAAGCCAGTCACGTAATGAGATTGGGTTTACCGGCTTATTTCAACAATGTCATCATACGGGTTATTTGCTGTCCATGGGCCTGAAGTTCATACAAATAGACCCCGCTGGCCAGGTTGGAGGCATCAAAATTAACCGAATATTCACCAGGTTCCTTATATGAATCGACAAGATTGCTCACTTTCTGTCCAAGAATATTATAAACATTCAGTTGGACTTCGGTACGCTCTTCCAACGCATAGGTAATGATGGTTACCGGATTGAAGGGATTGGGGTAGTTCTGTTCAAGTCTAAAGGTGTGAGGTGCCAAGCCCTCGTTTGATTTAGTTGTATCCGGCGTATCCATTGCAGATTCCAGGCTGAAATTATTGAAGGTTACACGATTTCCTTCATCGGCGGCCATATTGTCACCATCAAACCGGATTCGGATTTTGAAATCGGGATTGTCATCTGCTTGTGAGATGTCGCTGAAATCCAGTTCATAAAGCTTGTATTCATGGGAAAGTGAATGGCGGTTTGTCGGAAGACCTTCACTTGTCCATTCATAATCATCTATCTGGTCCTTTGTTCCTGATGATATTGATTTACTTTTTTTATTGTGGGTCAACCCAGTTGAATAATCAATAATAAGTGCATCTGCAGCACCTTCATCCAATGCAGCAAATCGAAAAATAACATTTTCCATCTCTGTAGTGGGCAGTTCAAAGATCAGTGTATTTTCACCGCCATCAGATTTAAAAGGCTGTCGCACTTGTAGTGCACGGGTAGTTTCCGGGTCATATGTGCGACCATAATTTCCTTTCGGTTGATAGTTGATGTCCGTTGGACGATTTCGTCTTTCCAGAGAGGCTTTTCTCCATTGAGAATGACCCTCATAAAACGGATAACCTTCCAGGGCTGAATAGTAATGAATACGTGCTGTATTGATCAAAGAGTAATCAGATTCTATTGTCACCAAAGGTGTATTGTTGACCATACTTTCTCCAAAATACCAGTAATATTGAAGCTGATTTTCAGTGATCTCCGGCTCTGGGCCCATCTGTGAATCTATCCAGTTCAGTCTCTTAGTTATCCAGTTAGTTAAAAAGTTTATCTCTTCTTCATACGTTTCTGCAACAAAATAATTGGGCCAAATCCACCGACCCAGAATCGGCCAGCGTTCAAAGTTGCGCTTTTGTGATTCATCCAGTTTATCAGCATAATCACGGATCATACTTATAATGTGTTCGGTCGAAAACGGCCCCTGTCGCAGTTCCCACCACCGTTCCCGATATCGATCCTCAAAATCCGGATCTTCAAACAGACGTGAATACCATCCATTTAAGTATTGACTCTCACTAATTAGTTGATGGTACCATCCCTGCGGCTCCCATCCGGTATCAATAAAATCAATGTTGCCCATACTGATATTGTAATCCCATACAGGACCCATTTTCAACAAACCTTCCCGGTCTTTATACATATATGTGCTCAGACGGAAGCCATCCATCTCCTTGAGCGTTTCAGTGATCAGATGGTGGTCAACAAATGATTCCATGTCGAGGAAAGCGGCATAGCCTTCGTCGGAATCCCGATAGTTGTCTCCGAATAAAGCGGACTCAAGCTCTCCTATATAGTTGGCAATCCAGTCACGCTGTTGCGTGGTAATATCCTCATTTTGAGGACGTACAAGGGCAAAGCCCGTATTGTTTGCGGTACTCCTGAAATGCACATCACGGTCATAATTGATAATATATCCGCCGGTGACTTCAGGTTCGTAATTGTCGTCTGAAGTTAATTTGGCGATATTCACCCGATTATTATCCCACTTGATTCGCTCAGTAAGCATATACACGCCGTGATAGTGGTCTCTGGTAATGGCTCCGTTACCACTATGCAGAAACAATTCGACAAATCGTGTACGTGGAGCATATCGGCCCATATCCACGCTGAGTTGATAGGCTACGGCATTACGAATCAGGGATTTGTCGTCGTATGGCGCATACATTATCCAGTTGTTTTCCGATGGCATTCCCAATATCGGCTCGTTTCGATTTTCGTTGTTATCGTCAATCAAACGTACACCGAATTGTCGTTTCGGGAATAACTCAAGAGAACTTGTCCCACGGTAATTGGATTCCGAGCGTGAGTGAAGGTGTAAATCGTCAGAAAGCAACTTCGCCCGACCGTCCTCATCACGGTCAATTACCGTAAAATAGACAACTGTTCTATCACAATCGGTCGGTTGGCCTCGACTATTGGTTTCACAAATGTCAATCATCTCTACATCAAACTGGTGGACAATTACCAAGGGGAGATCAGAGCTGAAGTTACTTACTGTGTGATCTAATCTGCTGTAGATTTTGGTAACCACTTCACTGGGATCATATCCATCATAGTAAGCCCGGGCACGAACCATCATCGTTCCTGAAAAAAGGATCGGCTCTGCATATTCATTATTGGTGGAGTCCGGTAGTGTTCCATCAGTAGTATAGTAAATAACGGCTCCTTCATCAGCCGACAATTCCAGTGAAACCGAACCGGTAAATGTTCCAGCCGGATGAGAAAATGCAGGCTGGGAGGTCTGTCCAATCTCTGAATCAGGCTTTGCTGATACAGAAATCGGAAGAAACAGGGCGAAAATAAAAAAAAGAGGATGTGGAAAAAGTTTCATACGGCCGCCAATATTTCACATTTAAGGAATCAATTGTTCTTTTACAAAATCATCAAGTTTTCAAGCCTACGATTGTTGAGTGTGTTTAAATGACCTGTTTTGTTGGCCTTCCGATGATGCACAATCATAAAAACAATCACAGTAACAAAAATGGACATTAGTAAAGTATATCCGGTTTCGCCTTATCTTCTCTCATAAGGTATGCCCAATTTACAGGCAGATATGGCCCCTTTGTCAATCGATACTGAGCCTTCAGGTAATTTTTAATGTAGTGCCGATCTTCGATCTTCTATGTAAAAGTTAACGATAACATTAATAAAAAACAATTTGCAAAAAGCCAATACAGAAAACTATTTGAGAACATAATGCAGGCTCAGAACAGTATGAGTTCGGACAACTGCACCCTTGTTTTAACACTCGACTTATACAGGGAAATTATGACCTCGTATTCACCACTAATATTTTAATAACAAATATAGCAACCACTTATAAATGTCATCTATTGTGAAGGCCTGTGGATAGTCATGTTTTTTTTTGTTAGCTTTCATATAACCCATCTACAAATTAACCATTTACCTATGTTGCGAATTATTCACGGTCTGTTAATGCTCGTTATCTTTTCACCAATTTTCACCCAGCAAGTTTTTGCCGGAGATGGAGGCCCCCTTTTCGTAAAAATCGATTATTTCAAAGCAGCACCCGGAGGTACCGGTGATTATGTAAACCTGGAGAGGGAAATCTGGAAACCGCTGCATGAAGAGCGATATAGCAGGGGAATCATCAAAAGCTGGAATTTTTATCAGGTGATGGCCGGTGAACCCGATGTACCTTATCAGTTTATTGCTGTTAATGTATTTGATGATTACGACATGATCGATTATTTCGATCTGGAGGATATCATGGAAACAGTATACCCGGATAAAAAACCGGAAGATCTGATGAAGCAAACACATGCAAGCAGGGAAGTCGTCCGCACGGAAATCTGGCAGGTCGACGGTAAGATTATCCCCGATGAAGCAACTGTTGTATCGGGTAATTATCTGACCGTCAATTATTTTGACTCCAGAGGCGGATCCGGGGAACATATGGAAATGGAACTTGACTTCTGGGGTCCCATCCATGAAACCCGCATCGACAAGGATATCCTGAACAGCTGGACGATGTACACCCTGCTTTATCCCGGTGGCGATGCCAGGATTTATACCTATTCCACTATTGATTATTATGAATCGTTGGGGGACATGCGTGAACCGGTTGGCGTCGGCCTCGCACAGGTAGCACATGCCGGATTGAGCGATGAAGAGATCGATGATTTCTTTAATCGTACCGGGGCTTCCAGAAGCCTTTTCAAGACAGAGCTTTGGAAAAGGCTGGATTTTGTCGGTGACCAAAGCGGATATCTGGGCAATAATTGATTCTGAACAGGAATCAACTCATAAAAATTTAAAAGATACTGGAAGTGATTTGTTTGTCGAAAATCCGGAAGTTAATACTCGTCATTAAAAAGAACCGGTACAGAAAACTCACATGCAGCCGCATGATGACCTGATTTTGAGGCTGGTTATTATTTCGATATTCTCAAGGGGTTCATCATCGCTCTCAATAGTATTTATAAGTTTATTTACCGCTTTTTTCCCAACCTCATAAGCGGGCTGGTGGACGGTCGTAAGCGGACAGGAGATCATCCCGGCCCGGATATCATTGGTAAATCCGACAATGGCCACATCGTGCGGGATGGAAAGGCCTTGTTCCCAGATGGCATCAATGGCACCAAAGGCTACCGGATCGTTTATGGATACCACCGCTCTGGGACGTATCTCGCCGGGAAGCATCAGTAACTTTTTCATTGCTTCGTATCCGCCACCTTCATGAAAACCGCTCTCCACAATCCATTCATCACGAACCGGATGTTTGGCCGTCTTCATAGCTTTCAGATACCCTTCCAGCCTTTTTTTGCCGATGGTCACCCTGGGCGGTCCACTCAGATGAGCAATTTTCGAATAGCCGTGACTGATTAGGTGTTTGGTTATCTGCTTGGCTGCGGTTGTATCATTCACACTGATGCAGCTGGCGCCAATATCTTCGATGCACCGGTCGAAAAACACCAGTGGCGGACCAGTTCGAATCACCTGTTTATAAAAGGAGTAGTCATCTGTTACCAGGGAACTGGATACCAGTATGCCATCCACCCGTTTGGATCGCAAAGTTTCGATAGCTTTTTTTTCGCGGTCGAAGTCTTCCGTAGTATTGACCAGTAAAATCTGATAGTTTTTTTGGAATGTAATCTCTTCAATACCCCGCACTACTTCAGGAAAAAAGGCGTGGGAAATTTTTGGAATGATAACCCCAAGGGTATAGGTCTTACTTGATACTAGACTTTTGGCGACATGGTTGGGGGTATATCCCAACTCGCTGGCTTTTTTCAGGATGCGTTTTCGCGTCTGTGTTTTTACGTTCGAGCGATTGTTGATCGCCCGGGAAACGGTCATGGTCGAAACATCCAGCGCTTTGGCCACTTCTTTCAGTGTAACATTGGATCCCGTTTTTTTCTTTTTTGCCATTATATCATTACTGATTGCCCGCACCCTGTAAAAAGTTTTATCACTAACCTTCTATTAGCTGAATATGTACAGACCAATCCAGCCGGTAAATGTGTAGATAGAAAGTACCTAATTTGTGAGATAAATGCAGTTGGATGGCTCTTTTGCATCTTTTATATGCTCGCACCGTATTAGAATGTTTGTAATCTCTGTGAAGAATACTGAACAAACATGGAACCTTAACAGCCAGATCATCTATAAGTAATTTTTACCGAACTCAGACAAACTCCATCTCCAGCCGAATCTTGTGGCGACCTGAACCAAAAACCGTTCAGATTAGCCATCCTGAACGGTTTTTGATTATAAATAATTGATCAGATTTCCTCATGTCTTATTCGTTTTTTTCCAGCCGTACCGCTTTATAACCTCCCTGTCGTTTGTCGTTGATGTACATGACCAGAAAGACAATGGCAATCAGAAAGGCGAGTGGAGCAACCCACAGAAATGACATCCGGCCGCCGTAGTTATCCGCCGGTCGAAGAATGGTAAACGCCTGGTTCATAAGCTCCTGTTCTTGCTCCAGACCGGAGTCGAGCAGTGCCCGCAGAGCATTTCCGGTGAGATTACCGTCAAGTTCTCCATTGGAGCGGTAATAGGCCAGGGCCCCGGTGGCGTGATTCAGGACGTTGCGGACATCCACTTCCCGGTAACCCAGTTCGGCCAGGGCCTGCGGATTGTCGGATACCTCACCGGCGGCTTGTGCATACCCGGGAAACCGATCTTCCACCTGTTCCAGAATCTGCACCGTCTGCTGCTCATCAAGTGCGTCAGGCAGATAGTGATCGGCAATGTCGCCCATAATGGCATTCGATCCTCCGGCCGCGAAAAAGCCGAAGCCGATCATCAGAACGATACCCAGCGAACCCGCCTGGGGGAACCGTTCACTCATCAATCCCACCATGGTGGGGAAATAAAACGCCACACCACAGGCAAAGATGGTCGCCGCGATCATGAGCGGCACCGTTCCGCTTTCAATAAAGGCGAACATAAGCAAGCCAACACCGGTCAGTACCGAAGCCCCCAGCAACATGCCCGTCGGCGAGAATCTTTCCACAAAGGGACCGGCAAACAGGCGCAGAACCATCATCAGACCGCTGATCCATACCAGTACCAGGATACCGTGCATCCCGGCCGCCTGAAGCACCTCGGGAATCCAGCGGTTGGGGCCCATCTCCAGGGAAAGCGAGATCATTTTGAGCACTATCAGTCCCCATACCAGCGGATGACTGAAGGTGTAGCGAAACATAT
>SLOL01000103.1 GCA_007132495.1 Balneolales bacterium | reverse complement strand
ATAGGCTTTCCCTTTTTCCGGATCACGCGCTCCCAGTACGATCACGGTATTTTTGGCGGTTTTCTGCAGGGCATCGTAACCCATCTGCTTCAGAGCGGACATGTCGGCCCCCTCCATCTCACCGGCTACCAGATGAATGCCACTGCCTGTGACTTCCGGATTGCCGAGCAGCTGCTCCAGTTTCATGCCGGACTGCATCTCACTCTGCTTCCGGAGCTGCTTTTCAAGCTGCTTTTTGTCCTCGAGCAGTTTCGCGATCTCTTCCTCGGGATTGCCGCCCTTGCCCAGCTGTTGCTGAATCTTCTGGAGCTGATGTTTCTCACGGCGCAGGTAATCATCGGCCACCTTCCCGCTGAGCGCCTCTATGCGCCGAATTCCGGCGGCCACCGAGCTTTCTGAAACCAGACGCAGATATCCGATCTCCCCGGTTGCCCCCACATGGGTTCCACCGCACAGCTCTTTGGAAAAATCCGGATCGAAGGTCACAATCCGCACCCGGTCACCATACTTCTCGCCGAACTGCATTCTCGCTCCGGCCTTTTTGGCCTCTTCGATAGGCACATCCCGCTCCTCGTCTCTGGGGATGTTCTCACGGATTTTTGCATTGACCATCTCCTCAATTTCATCCAGCGCATCGATCGAAACCGGTTCATAGTGGGAAAAATCAAAACGGAGCCGGTCGGGAGCCACCAGGGATCCGCGCTGTGCAACATGATCACCCAGCGTACTGCGAAGCGCGGCGTGCAGAAGATGGGTTGCGGTGTGGTGCCGCTCGATGTCGGACCGGCGTGCGGTATCCACCGAAGCGATCCAGTTCCCGTCGGTTTCGGCGGGCTTTTGGTCGAGCAGATGCACCCGGTGTTCGCCGATCTGAAGCACATCCACCACCCGGTACCGCGCTCCGGATTCGGTGTGCCTGAGCACACCGGTATCGGATACCTGGCCCCCGCTTTCCACATAAAACGGAGTGCGGTCCAGGACAACGGCCGGTTTCCCGTTCAACTCCTGAAGCTCAAGAATGCGGCAGCTGCTTTCCAGTTCATCGTATCCGGTAAACCGGGAACTGCCGGCGGTGGACACCTGAAAAAGTCCCGCGTCCGGAGCGGCATCCGAAGTATCGCCCGTCTTGAACTTTCCGGCTTTCCGCGCCCGCTCCTTCTGCTCTTTCATCAACTCATCAAAACGGTCGAGATCCACGGTAATACCGCGTTCACGGGCCATGAGATCGGTCAGATCCACCGGAAATCCGTAGGTATCATGCAGCTTGAAGGCGTCCTCGCCGGAGAGCCGGTCCTTTCCTTCGGTAAGCTGATGGAAATAGGCGATTCCCTGATCCAGGGTGCGTAAAAACGAGGCTTCTTCGGCCTTGATCACCTTTTTGACCTGCGTGGTTTTTTCGACAATTTCGGGAAATACTTCGCGGAACTGCTCCACCAGCACATCCACCAGATCGCTCATGAAAGCTTCACGTATATCGAGGCGATCCCAGGCGTAGCGGCTGGCGCGACGCAGGATCCGGCGGATCACATAGCCACGGTCTTCGTTGCTGGGGGTCGCCCCGTCGGCAATGGAAAAACTGACGGCGCGAATATGGTCGGCGATCACCCGCATGGCGATATCGGTCTCCTCCGACTTTCCGTATGGAACACCTGCCCGCTCACTGATGGCTGTAAGCAGCGGGGCGAAGACATCGGTGTCATAATTTGATTTTTTACCCTGCAAGACGGCCACCATCCGTTCAAAGCCCATGCCGGTGTCGACATGCCGGGCGGGCAGCGGATTCAGCGTGCCGTCTTTCTGCCGGTTGAACTGGATAAAAACGAGGTTCCAGATCTCCATGACCCGTGGATCATCGCGGTTGACCAGCGTGGCGCCATCCACCTTTTTGCGCTCCTCGTCGGGACGCAGATCAATATGTACTTCCGAGCAGGGTCCGCACGGACCGGTTTCGCCCATCTCCCAGAAATTGTCTTTTTTTCCGAACTTCAGAATGTGTTCTTTCGGGATAGGGGTCTCGGAGGCCCAGAGGCCGGCGGCTTCGTCATCAACAGGAAGCCCGTCATCCGAATCGCCTTCAAATACTGTGGCGTAAAGACGGTCGGGCTCGAGTCCCCATCGGTCCACCAGCAATTCCCAGGCCCAGGCAACCGCCTCTTTTTTAAAATAATCGCCGAACGACCAGTTGCCCAGCATCTCGAACAGGGTGTGGTGGTAGGTGTCGTGCCCCACCTCCTCGAGGTCGTTGTGCTTGCCACTGACGCGGATACATTTCTGAGTGTTGGCCACCCGGCGCCAGACTTTGCCTTTGCGTTTCAACCCCTCTTTTTCACCCAGGAAAACCAGTTTGAACGGATTCATTCCCGCATTGATAAACAGCAAGGTGGGATCGTCTTCGGGGACCACCGGAGCACTTTCAACGATCAGGTGCTCCTTCTCCCTGAAGAAGTCAAAAAACTCCTGGCGTATCTGGTCAGATGTACGAACGGACATGAACAGCGGTTTTTAGTTGCAGCTTTATATACAGAATGAAATTTTATGCAGAAATAAGGCAGATATCATAGAAGCTTGTAAAAATAAGAAATGCCCGGGAAACTTGCCCGGTTCCCTGTTTACAATGTTTTCCATTTTCGTTTTTGTATATTACACGCTTTATTCAAAGCCAACTACCGCAATTCTATTATTATTCCCTATCTCATGACAAAGCATAACCTATTCCCGTTGTTACTGATCGGAAGTCTGTTGTGGGCTTCGGCCTGTTCCCCTGACACTCAGGAGCCCCTTGCCGACACCGGAGAACAACCCCGCCAGGAAGAACAACCACCCGAACCCGAAATCATGCTCAGCGCCGATAATCCGTTTTACGCACCCAGCACCCTCCCCTTCGAGGCTCCCGATTTCGACGCCATTTCCGTGGAGCACTACAAGCCGGCCATGGAAGCCGGTATGGCACAACAAATGGAAGAGATTGAAGCCATTGCCAACAATCCCGAGCCTCCCACTTTCGAAAACACCATGGTCGCCATGGAAGAGAGCGGAGAGCTGCTCACACGGGTGCAGCGCGTATTTTTTAACATGACTTCCGCCCATACCAACGAGCAGATCCAGCAGATACAGTCCGAGATGGCTCCAAAATTTTCCGAACATTCCGATGACATCCGGCTGAATCCCGAATTGTTTGAACGGGTGCGCACGCTCTATGACAACCGGAACGAATCGGGACTGGATCCGGCATCCCAAAAACTGCTTGTCGACTCGCACCGCAATTTTGTGCGGGCCGGAGCCCTTTTGAATGAAGAGGAGCAGCAGCGCATCCGCGAAATCAACTCGGAGCTGTCGTCCCTGCAGACGGAATTCCAGGAAAAACTGCTGGAGATGACCCGCGAACGGGCGGTGATCGTCGAAAATGAATCCGAACTGGAAGGATTGAGCCGGGACCGCATTGCCGCGGCCAAAGAGGCGGCCGGAGAGCGCGGACACGAAGGCAAATACCTGCTTTCGATCACCAATACGACCCGGGTGCCTTTGCTGACCAGCCTGGAAAACCGCGACGTGCGCCGGCGTCTTTGGGAAGCTTCCGCCAATCGCGGCATCGGTGAAAATGGCGGCATAGACACCCGCCCGCTGGTTCTGCGCCTGGCCGAACTGCGCGCCGAACGGGTGCAGCTGCTCGGTTACGATAATTATGCCGAATATGCGCATGATCCACAGACCGCACAAAACCCTGAAAATGTGCTGGATATGCTGACCGATCTCATTCCGGCGGTCACGGCAAACACCGAACGCGAAACGGGCATGATCCGGGAGAAAATGCAGGAAGACGGCATTGACGACGAGGTGATGCCCTGGGACTGGGAATACTACGCCGAACGGGTCAGGGAGGCCGAGTATGATATTGATGACGAAGAAGTCCGTCCCTACTTCGAACTCAACCGGGTTCTTGAAGACGGCGTTTTCTACACCATGAACCGGTTTTACGGCATCAGCTTTGAAGAGCGTGACGATCTGCCGGTCTACCACCCCGATGTACGCGTGTTTGATGTCATCGACCACAACGGTGAACAGCTCGGGCTTTTTTACGCCGACTACTTTGCCCGGGACTCCAAACGCGGTGGCGCTTGGATGAGTTCGTTCGTCGGACAGTCGCATTTACTGGACAAAAAACCGGTGATCGTTAATGTACTGAACATTCCCAAACCGGCCGAAGGGGAACCGGCCCTGATCAGCTTCGACAACGTTACAACCCTATTCCATGAAATGGGACACGGGGTTCACGGACTCTTTTCCGATGTTTACTACCCTTCACAGGCCATGACTTCCGTCCCCCGCGATTTTGTCGAATTCCCCTCCACTTTCGAGGAGGACTGGGCCATCCATCCGGAAGTACTTGCCAATTACGCCATCCACCATGAAACCGGCGAACGCATACCGGAGGATCTGCTGAACCGGGTAATCGCCGCACGCGAATTCAATCAGGGATTCGAAACCCAGGAATATCTGGCCGCGACCATGGTCGACCTGGAGTGGCACATGCTTACCCCAAACGAAATACCCGACAAAGTCACCGCTTTCGAAAACGCCGCCCTGGCCAAATACGGGCTGGATTACAAACCGGTTCCCCCGCGTTATAAATCCCCCTATTTCGCCCATATCTTTTCCGGTGGATATTCGGCCAACTACTACGCCTATATCTGGAGTGAAGTTCTTGCCGCCGATGCTTTTGCCTATATTCAGGAACGTGGTGGACTTACCCGGGAGAACGGCGACCATTACCGGCGGCATATACTCTCCCGCGGGGGAAGCCGGGAAGCGATGGAGCTCTATATGTATTTCCGGGGACAGGATCCCGATGTAGAGCCGCTGCTCCGGCGCCGCGGACTGGATACCGAGTGATTCGATGAGATGAACATCCCCTGCCGTATTCTTCATTGAACCGGGGGATGTGTATCTCCAGCCGGACCCACCGGCTGAAGTGATCGGATGCGCCCTGCCGGGCGCACAATAGAAAAGGTTCCGCAGTCACGCGGAACCTTGTAGTGGGGTT
>SLOL01000219.1 GCA_007132495.1 Balneolales bacterium | reverse complement strand
GTTGTGGTTGGCCGGTTGCGGGAGCAACTGCGCCAACTATGCAACAAAGAATAGAATATCATTCTGCACTTTAAATATAGAACTTCATTCTATATTTGTCAACCGCATTCGGTCGATATTATGTGTTTCTGTCAGTACTATGAGCTTCCGTCAACGTGCCGGATACCCACGAACTGCAGTACAACCGGCATCAGCCGGGAAACCATTGGCCGAAGAAGTTTCAGGTCCGGGTGTTATGCTGCGAATAAACCCGGTTGATGAGCTCATCAAGGTCAGCCATCGCCTTGTTCACGGCCTCTACCTGAAGTCCGCGGGCCTGCAGTTTCCAGCGGGCCAGGAATTTGCCGACCTCTTCCGGGGTCCGGTCCAGCTCCTCCTGTAATACTTTCATCATGACATTGATCACCGATCCAAAATGGCAGGCGAATGCCAGTTCCCGGTCAATGCCCTCATAAAAATCGGAGTATTTGGCGTAGCGCCTGCTTGATTTTTCTTCAAAAAAGCGGATAAGCCGCTCCCGGAATCCGGGATAGGTGGCCCCTCCGAGAATGGCTTTGGCAAAATGCTTTTTCTTGAAAATGGCCGTGATTTTCAGGTAGTCGTCCAGCGCCTCGATGGAATAAGGAGGATAAGCCGACAGGTCCATCTTCTCCAGATCATCACCACTCCAGATCTCCTCACAGAGATGGTCAATCACCTCCATGACCATCTCATCCTTGTTGGAGAAGTAGAAGTACACATTTCCAATGGATGTTCCGGCTTTTTGGGCCACATCCTGCATGGTTGTCGCCTTGTATCCGTGCTCCCGGATCAGCGCTTCGGCCGCCGTGATCATCTCCTGTTTACGGCGGGATACCCGCTCTTCCATGTGAGCCGTACGTCGATAGGCCATAGGGACAATTATATTCCTGATTCCATTTAATGAATAGAATATAATTCTTTTCTTGACCTGATAAAAGACGCTATCGCAGCTGCATTCTGCCGGGACAACAACAGGCAGTGCATTTCAAAAAAAACGTTTCAGGACCGGATAAACACCCCGCTTACCCGGCCCTGAAAGATATTATACTGCAATATTTACAACCAGACCCATCGACCGGCGTTGTGGGCGTTATAAATCTTGGTGATCACATGATTGGCCAGGGCCGCCTCATCGGCGGTGATCAACGGCAGATCGGATGCACCGGCCACGGCCTGGAAAAAGAGTTCCAGCGGATGGTCATGACCTTCCGGAAGGTCGGTCCAGGGCTCCGAACCGTCGGCATCCAACCCGGGGATGGTCAGATAGAGCTGATTATTGGTGACCCGCAGGTGACCCTCTGTTCCGGAGATCTCTACCTGATTCGGGTTGGCGTGTGAGACCCATCCGCCCGCTACGGTCGCTACGGCACCGGAACGGAAGGAAACCATCCCTTCGCCATATTCATCAGTACCGGGATAGCGGTTCAGGACCGTATCAATATAACCGGTACATTTTTGAGGCTTGTCTCCTTCCATAAACCAGAGCAGCAGATCCATCACGTGTGAGCCCAGGTCGCCGAACGCGCCGACACCGGCCTGGGACCTGTCGGCCATCCAGCGCCATTCATCGTCGAACCAGCCGCCAATAGCACCGCTGTGGACATTGCTTAACCGCAGCCGGGTGATATCACCCAGCGCACCGTCTTTTATCAGCGACCGGATTTTCAGGTTCACCGCACTGCTGCGCATGAAGTAACCGGTCTGGAAAATCACCCCGGCGTCATTGACCAGCCGCGCGATATGCCGGGCCTCCTCGCCGTTCATGCCCACCGGCTTTTCGACAAACACATGCTTGCCGGCGCGGACGGCAGGAGGGACAAGGTCTTTATGCCGGACCGTCCGGGAGCAAAACACGATCCCGTCCACTTCGTCATCTTCGTAAACCGTTTCCGGCCGATCCACAATTTCTCCGCCGGTCACCGCCTGACGGGCACGCGCCGTTTCACTGTCGGGATCCCATACGTATTTGGTGGTCACATTGGGGGCATCGGCCATTCTTTCAGCAAAACCGGGCGCATGAATATGGGCACCTCCCACCAGAGCCAGTGTGATGTTCCCGGATTGTGCTCCCAGCGCCTTACCACCGGCCAGAGAATGCAAAGCCATGGGAGCAACGGTGACGGCGGCCGCTCCGGCAGCAAGGTGACTTAAGGCCTGGCGCCGGGACATATGTTCTGTTGGTTTATCGGTTGTAAATCCTTTGTTTTTCATAACGCACAGTTTGTTGGTGAATAAAATATTTTTGATACCAACCGGTTTTGGCACCGGTATTCCCTTTCATTCAGAGGTAACAATGTACATTGAACTTACCAAGATAATGGAAAATAATTTCCATTCAATTGTTGATACCGAACGCCTTATGCGGATTTTCCACGAGCAGCTGCCGAATTTCGGCTTCCGTGAAACCACGATCCTGCAGCACGGGAATCAAATGCTCGAACAGGTCGGTGTACCCGCGATAGTCCCCGCCATCCGGCTCACCGGCGTCGTACCATCCGGCATCATGGGAGAGCAACACACGGTTCAGATGACCGGCATCGCGCAATCGTTCAATCCGGTCGGCATACCACAACACGCTGCCCTGCTCACCGGGTTCATGCGACGGATCGTGGTTTACATTGTCCAGGGAGATCCAGCCCCCCCTTTCAGCCGCCTGAAGATTCCCCTCCAGGGAGCCCGACTGTGCGTGGGTCCAGACCCAGACAGAGGGTGACAGCCCCGCTTCCCGGATCAACGCAATCTGCTCAAGAGCCGGTACATCACCGATGGTATGTGACACGATGGCCATACCGGTCTCCCTCTGTGTCATAATCGCAGCCTCCACCACTTTCCGGTGCAGATCCGACAGCCCGGCCTCCTCGCCCACCGATATTTTCATGAAACCGGGACGCACGCCGCTGTCGTCAATTCCGTGCTCAAACTCGCCGATCCACCGTTGTGCTATCTCACCGGCGCTCTCCTGCCAGGCATGCGCAGGCATGAACCGGTTATCAACGGCACCGTAATACCCGGTATTGGTTACGATATGCAAACCGGTCCGGTCGGCAAGTTCCCGGAGTACAAACGGATCCCGCCCCAGATAGGCCGGCGTGCACTCGAATATGGTCGCTACTCCCTGCTGCGCCGCCTCCTCGAAATAAGGCAGCACCCGCTCCACCACTTCCGCCCGGTCCCAGCGGTGATAGCCGGTACTGTCGGCTCCGATCCAGTCGACCAGCACGTGCTCGTGTATCAGCGCCGTTCCCATATCTTCCGCCGGAATCGGGCTCTCCACCGTCATGATATACGAACCGGTCTCCTCCGGAGTGCAGGATACCATCAACAGAAAAAGTACCGGGACCTGCAGTACGGTTGCAAGAATTTTCGGATGGATAATATTTGTACGTTTATTTTTCATAATAACCTACCCTTGTTGAATTATTCATAGATCAGATAGAGCGATCGCCGCTCTTTGAATGCGGCCAGTTCCTCTTGCCAGGCTTCGATCACATCCCGGGCGCCTGCCCCGCCGGTAAACATATCGTACATCCGGCCGGTACCTCCCAGACGCCCGAACCGTGCTTCGTCAAAAAGTTCATCCCGTTCATCTTCCGGCGCCATATCATAAAAGACTTCAAGCAGATGCATGCCGGCGGCTACCGGCTCGACCCTGTGCGGATCTTCCACCACATATCTCACCCCTTCCAGTTCTTCGCCGAGAAGCTTCGGGTGGGAAGACATCCCCTCAATGCTTTCCGGTGTGAATCGTACCGGCTCAAACCGCATACCGGGCAGATCCCTGTCGTTAAGTATCCGGGCCATCTCTTCGCCGTCGGCCCAGGGGGCGCCGACCTGCAGAAACGGTGCATACGTACCGCGGCCCTCGCTGACGCTGGTGGCTTCAAAATAGCATGATCCGGGGTAGACCAGCGCGGTCTCGAAGTCCGGAATATTGGGACTCGGCGGAATCCAGTCCAGTCCGGTATCGCTCCACAGCTGATCCCGGCTCCAGCCGCCGACTTCCACTACATGCAGATCCACCGTCGCCACATCCTCCAGGAATACTTCCGACCGGATCATCAGTGCCAGTTCGCCGACCGTCATGCCATGCGTTACCGGGATGGGATAGAGACCGACGAATGACTCATAACCGGGCTCCAGCACAAAACCTTCGACCAGCTCTCCTCCAAGCGGATTGGGACGGTCCAATACCACAAACCGAATATCGTGCTGCGCCGCCGCCTCCATCGCCATACCCATGGTACTGATATAGGTGTAAAAACGGGCACCGACATCCTGAATATCGAAGATCAGCGCATCCAGTCCCTCCAGCATTTCAGCGGTTGGGGTCCGCGTCTCGCCGTACAGACTGTAGACGGGAGCGCCGGTCTGCTCATCCACCCCGTCGGTAATGCGCTCGCCCGCATCGGCATCGCCGCGAATACCGTGTTCAGGGCCGAACAGCGCCACCACCTCCACGTTTTCCGCCTCATCCAGGACATCCACCAGGTGGCGGTCACCCACAACAGCACTGTGGTTGGTGATGACCCCGACCCGCATTTCATCTACGACACCAAACTCCTGATCTGCCAGCCGCTCCGCTCCGGTTTTTACGCGGTCTTCGTCATCCGGATCCGGTTGCCCCGAACCGCAGCCCTGCGTCATAAACAAAAGCGCAGTGACAAGGATCGGCCCCCCTTTTTGAGCCATTCCCGTCTTCATATTCTTAAACATATCCAACCCGGAAACCCTCTTCACCCGGCCTGCTTCTCTTCGACTCAAAATAGAACTGAAAAAAAAATTCATAGTTATTCGTTTACAAGATTTCATAACTCAAGGTGTCACCATCATAGCGCACTCTGATCATCACCGGATCGCTCTCGACACTGTTCCGGCTGACCGCCGTCACCATGTAAAGCGCTTCGTTACGGCCATCCTCCCAGCGATCCGCCAGCTGTGTTTGGCCGGTAATCCCGATGCGACTACGCACATTCGGTCCGTGTTCCTGCGGCATCATACCACCTTCCCGATTCCCCTGCAAGCCGTCCCGGTCACT
>SLOL01000189.1 GCA_007132495.1 Balneolales bacterium | reverse complement strand
TTTTTGAGTGACAATATGCAGGTCAGCGAGGGGGACAGCCTGCACTATCAGGCGATGCTGGACTATATCCGCGATCACGATCCGGCCGACCCGGAGCACTACGCCCACATCCGGACCTTGATGGACACCGACAACTACCTTGACTACCTCATCACCCAGGTTTTTCTCCGTAATACGGACTGGCCGGGGAACAATCAGGAATATTGGAGACAGAAGGCAGAATTCAGAATACAGAATTCAGAATACAGAAAACAGGGAACAGAAGGCAGAACTCAGGGTTCAGAATTCAGAACTCAGGGTTCAGAAAACAGAATTCAGAAGTCGGATTCTGTTGGTGGAGTCTCGACTTCTCATGCCGGTGGGTTTTCTTCTGCTGGAATTGGCTTTGCCTCTGCTGGCGACGGTTTATCTTCCGCTGGAGGTGAATCTTCTTCCGCTGGCGACGGTTTATCTTCTGCTGGAATTGGCTCTTCACTGCTTGCGGGGGGATCTGACAGGGTGGCCAGGGAGAGCAGTTGGTCGCCTGATGTGAATGACGGACGCTGGCGATGGCTGCTTATTGACACCGACGCCGGGTTCGGCCTGATGAACCCTTTTCGGGTGGAGAGTTATGACATGATGCGGCACATGACGATGGAGGGATTTGACGTATGGCCATTTCCGGAGTGGTCTACGTTCCTGATCCGGCGGATGCTGCGCAGCGGGGAGTTCAGCACCGAATTTATCAACCGTTCGGCGGATTATCTGAATACGGTATTTCGGCCGGTGCATGTCATTGCCCTGATCGACGGCTATGAGAAACGTCTGGAGCCGGTCATCGAAGAGCATATCCGCCGGTGGGGGCAGATCGAGTCCAAAGACCGGTGGCATTATAATGTGGAGCGGCTGCGGGAGTTTGCCGAAAAGCGCCCGGATTATGTCTATGAGCACATTGCAAGGTATTTTGAGCTTGCCGGGACGTTTGACCTGACGGTGGATGTATCCGCCCTGCACAAGGGCCGTGTCCAGGTCAACCGCCTGATCATCGATGAGGACATCCGGGGCCTTCCGGAGTCGCGGGAGAGTCCCTATCCCTGGAAGGGAACCTACTTCAGGGATGTGCCGGTGCAACTGGTCGCGCGGCCGTATGAGGGGTACCGGTTCTCCCACTGGGAGGGCAAGGGGCTGGAGGATGCGATATCGGAAGCTTTCGATGGCGACGGTGTTGATGCCAATAGCTATACTGATGCTGATGTCATTTCCAGTTCCGGCATCGATGCTGATGCCAATAGCTATGCCGATGCTGATGTCGGAGCATCACGATCGCAAACGCTGCTTATCTCTCCGGCATCGAACCTCTCCGTGAAAGCCGTCTTTGTTCCCGATGATGAACCGTCGGATCGTATTCCCCCGGCCCATGTGCTCGCCGACGGCGACTACCGGTTTGAGCACTGGGATGCCGGCGCAGAGCCGGGAACGTATCCATCCAACATGATCTTCCAATACATGGCCGAGGCCGATCCGGGATTGCGGTCAACGGCGAAAGGCTTCACTTCCGGAGCTTATAATTATTCTTCGAGAACACGAATCAATGGATTGGGGGACAAAGGGATTTCTTTTATAAACACATCCAGCCCGGAGGGAAATCCGGGATATCCGGGCACGCGGCTGGGAGCGGCGTTATTGGCTCTGGATACCCGCGAGATGAAGAATGTGACGGTCAGCTGGACCGGCGGCACTGTCGAGCCCAATTCCCGGGTGTATCATCTGAGACTGCAGTACCGCATCAACGGAGAAGGGAGGTTTCAGGATGTGCTCGACGAAAAGGGGGAACCGGTGGAGTATCAGCGTCATGACGAGGCGGGACACAGCCACCGTTTTGAAAAGGTGTCACTGCCGGATGTTGTCCGGAACAAGCCGTATGTGGAGCTGCGGTGGAAGTACTATGACACCGGAGCACATAAGGATGAGGAGAGCGGTGCCAGGGCCCGGCTGCGGGTGGGTCCGATTCATGTGACCGGTGAGCACATTCTGGAGCACGACGGTGACGTTGTGGACGGATACAAGGTATTGGCCAACTATCCGAACCCGTTTAATGACACGACGATGCTGCAGGTGATTCTGCCCGAAGAGTCACAGGTTTCAGTCACAATTTATGATGCCGGCGGCAGGATGGTCCGGCGCGTCCGGGAAAATATCCGGCTTTCGGCGGGTCACCACTCCATCCGGGTGGATGCATCGGGACTGGCCAGCGGGATGTACATTTACCGTGTGGAAACACCCGGATGGATCGGTCACGGGAAAATGACGCTCATTCGCTGATAGACTTATTTATTCGTGCGGGCCTTTTTCACCATCCCGGTGATGGCGCCCTGGGTGGAACAGTGATTCCAGTGTTTTTCGGCGTATCTTCGGGCCGATTGTGACATTTGGTGCAGTCGTTCCGGATGCTCCAACAGCGCGTCAATCTCCTTGAGATACTTTTTTTGCGAGACACGAAGTCCCACTCCATCCGGAATGACATCTTCGTGAATAACCTCACCGAATGCCACCGGCGGTACGCCGCAAGCCGCAGCTTCGATCACGGATAGCGGAAAATGTTCACGAACTCCGCTATGGAAGAAAATTTTTCCCCGGTTCAGGTAGGAGGGCATATCAGCATATGGCACTGCGCCGAACCAGGTTATTTCCGGGTATTTGTTTTTGAGTGTCTCCAGCATCGGTCCGCCTCCGACCACGCCTACCTTCCGGCGCCGGGAGATTTCGAATATGGCCTGGAAATCTCTGTGTCCGTCGACAACTTTACCGACGACCATCACATCAAACTCCTTTTCGATCTGTGGATCGGGTGCAAAATGGCGGGTATCAACCGATTTCGGCAACCGGATCAGTTTATCTTCGTCCAGGACGGTGCGCCAGAACCGCCACGAGCGGCGGGTGAGTTTCCGGTACTGCCACTCGGTTTCGTAGAGAACTACGGCCGCGTGTTTTATGATGCTGTGATACCACTCGCCCCGGATGATGATCGCAAACGGGATACGGTTGGGGATGAGCACTTCATTGGCGAGACTAATGCCGACACCGCCATCCATTCCTTTAAGCACAAACAGGTCCGCCGCTAATTCATCGGCATGAGCGGTGGCTTCGGCAGTTTTCGGCCCTGCGGCATCCGTTGATCTTCCGGTACCACCTGGTTTTCCGGCATCAGTGGCCGTTTCAGATCCGTCGGCATTCCCTGATTTTCGGACATGAGTGGCCGTTTCAGATCCGTCGGCGTTCCCTGATTTCCCGGCATCATCTGATTTTTGGGTATCCCCTGATTTTCCGGCATTCCCTTGTCTCCTGACATCCACGGCAACCTCTGACGATTCGGTTTTTCCGGTCCACCCGGCATTTGCGATAACGCCCGGCTTACCGGTATCATCATTGAGGTTTTCAATCCGGTTTTCCCAGGCCTTCAACGCCGCCCGGTTCAATGCACCGGAAGTGTGATAGCGGCTGTCACCATTTTCCTGGTCGGGCGGAAACATCCGGATCGGTAGGGAAGGGAGCGTATCGTACTGCCAGTCTTCGCGCTCCGGACCATCGCCCACGGCCCAGAGTTCGGCCGGGAACCCTTTCTGGCAGGTCAATGCCGGCATCCACTTGTCGCGATTGGCAAGATCGAAAAACGGTTCGTCATACGGCGTATCGTGATAGACCGGATAGGACTGTACGTAAATAATATTCATGGAAGGTGCAGGATAAGTTGGGTATGATTTGACCTATAAATTTATGGGAGACCTCAATGCCATAATATACAAAAGTGTAACTTCTCCAAAAGCATTGCTGCAAGCGATTCTGGCTGTTCACGGAATTCGGGATTTGGCCAACGAAATAAAAAAAGAGTGATTTACGGATTTGCTCAATCATAACAAAGGTGTGATATACGGATTTACTCAGGCATAACAAAAGTGTGATTCACAAATTTGATCAAATCAAAAGTAAAAAAAGGTGTGATTTAAAAGTTTGACCGGCGAATTTAGAAAGAGCAGCGGTTCATGGTATCCTCAATAAATCAGTGGTGCGTATGATTTAGCAAGTATTTTGAATTTATTTTGATTATAATCAAGAAGGATGTATCTGTACTGATCTTTGCACTCAGAATTCAGCACACTGCTTTCTGAATTTTGTCTTCTGCGTTCTGAGTTTTGCGTTCTGAATTCTGTCTTCTGAATTCTGAGTTCTGTCTTCCGACAGCAGGGAGGAGCTTATGAAGCACGAGCTACTATGCTTGTTTTTTTTACTAATCTTCATATCAATAGCGAATAATCAATTCGCCGAAAGCGCCGTCGGTGAATGTGATGCGGATACGGCTGTTTCTAAAGCTCATACATCGATTAATGAGTTGTCACCTGCACATGCGTCATTTGATGAAGAGCCTCCCGAAAATGTTTCAATTGATCAATCGGCTCCCGAACATACATCGATTAATGAGGCGCATCCCGGGCAAGCATCGACAGGCCGTGTTTCACCGAGGCCTGACACGATCATAATCAACGAGGCATTACAGACGGCGGATATCCATGAATTTACCACAGTCCGCGAAATGCTCCGGGCGCTGACTGCCGGCTATCCATCCGTTTATTGGAGGAACCGGAATTTGCTTCCACAGGTGCCGGGAAAAAGTGAACTGCTGGAGCCATCCGACTGTCAGGAGTACTGTTCGCGTACTCCGGTATTGAGGTGGCAGGATAACCCATGGGCTTATGATTACCACATCCAGCTGTCCCGTGACGAGCAGTTTACAGACATCATCCTGGAGCATCAGGACTCGGCGACAGAGCTGGAGGTGGATCATTCTCTTGCATTTCAGACGACCTATTACTGGCGGGTGAGAGCAGGGAATGGAATGGGTAAGGGTGCCTGGAGCGATGTCCGTTTTTTCACTACGGTGCCGGTACTTGCCTGGGATCCGCAGGAACTGCATTTTGGAAACATCCCGGAAGAGGAACCGGTTGCGTTGCCGGCAGAGCTGCACTATTTCGGCAGCGGCAGCCTGTCCGTGGAGCATATCGAAATTCCCGATGAGCAGATTCGTATCCATATTCCGGATTCACTGCAGTCGGACGATCCGGAAACGACCGATTTTGAAGTACACCAGGGAGAGCCGGTGACGCTCCGGGTAACGATAGAGGGCCGGGAATCCGGCTGGTTGAAGGAGCATATTGAAGTGAATGGCGGGAATGATGCTTTTGCGTCTCTTCCGGTAACCGCTTTTATCGGCAGGGGAGTACTCACCATCGCGATTGATGATTCCGGTGACACAGCGAGCTTGCTTTCCACCGGAGGTTCCGGGGACATGCGATCCGACGGCGATTCTGATGACTCGCGATCCGACGGAGCTTCAAGGAACATGCGATCCGACGGCGATTCTGAAGATTCCCGTGCTGCCGCTCATTTCGGTATTGAACGGACCGTTGCATTTCCGTCTGTCCGCGCCGGTGAACGGATCAGCCGGGCTGTCACCATCTCCAATACGGGCAATGACACGCTTGAGGTTCATTCGGCCGAGGTCTATGAGATTCGAAAAAGCAATGGCGATGACGCCGGGAGTGGTGATTGGAGAAGCGATATTCTGTCCACTGACAGGGAAGATGATGAATACATCCATACGTTCAGCTCCCGTCTGCGGGAATTCGTACTGGAACCGGGTGAGGAAATTGTGGATTCGGTTACATTCGCCCCTGTCTTCGATCCGGATCGAGATCACCGGCCCGCTTCTGAAGGCTATCTCATTTATCACGGGGCATACGATACCAGAGATACGCTCTATCTGTACGGCAATACGAAACCGGTCGTCGCGGAGCTCGAAGATCAACAAGTAACCGGTATCGGGAGGAACCTGACCGCGGAAGTTACCTTGTCCGGAGAAGGAAGCATGGATCCCAACGGCGGTGACATTTCTTACATCTGGCATTTGATCGGTGAGGAGGAGGACCATGAGCTCTCAAGTCAGCCTGAATTCACGTTTGATGCACCGGCGGGAACGCACCACTTCCGGCTTACGGTGACCGACCGGAACGGAGCCTCTGTCGCCGCATCCGCCCGGGTGGATGTGATTTCCTGGGATCTTGCGATGGATGCCGCTGTCGAGGCCGGAATTACCGCCTACGGGGATTCTGTGAACTACCATTTGCTGATTGCCGATATCAGTCACAATCCCGGAGAGGGCTCCCGCATTCTGGAAACAAATGCGGCCCTGGAGTCCGATTTTTCACTGGCCATCCCGCATGTGATCCGGACCACCCCCTCGGTTTCGACCGACAGCTTGATCTTTGTTATCAGCGGAACGGAACTCGGCGGTTATGATGATCAGGGCCGGCAGCTTTGGCCAAACCGCGATCTGGGCGTTCCGTCCCTGGTCACGCCTGCGGTGGATTCCCGCTCCGGACGTATCTTTACCGGTGCATCCGACGGGTATTTCTATGCGTTTGATTACAATACCGGGGAACCGGATTGGTACTTCCGCGCCGAAGGGGCCATCAGCGCACCGGCCGTGATCAGCCGTGACCGTAAACTCATCTTTCCGGTTGTGGATGGAACCATTTACGGATATGATCTGCACACCATGGATAGCGGATCCGGAAGCGTTAACGGCGGGAACAGGTCAGCCGGGAGTGGCGCCGGAAGTGGTGTGAACAGCATGCCGGCCGGCGTTGATGACCGGCGACCCAGGGAACCCTTCTGGGTGATGCAGCTTCAGGACAGTGTTATGCATGCACCGGCCGTAGATGCCGACAATCACCTCATCGTCGGAACACGGGAAGGCAATCTGCTTCAGCTCGCAATGCATCCGGACGGGGATGTCAATATACTGTGGGAAACATCGGTTTGCTCGCGGATAACCACCTCGCCGGTCATAGACGGAGAAGGACATATCTATGTCGGATGCCGGGGCGGTGACTTCTATCAAGTAGACGGATCCGACGGTACCGTTCAGTGGACTTTCAGCACCGGAGCGACCATCGCCGCTACACCCGCTATCTCGGATTACAGACGGATCTACATCGGCAATGATGCCGGAAAGCTCGTCGTTCTGAGTACCGACGGCGAAAAAATATGGCAATTCGAAAGCGGGAGCGCCATCCGGTCCGATCTGCTGCATATCGGCGGCAGCACCTATACGGCGACCATGGACGGTTACGTCTATGGCTTCTATGACGGTGGCGGAAGAGAAGCGATGCCGGGAATTGCCGGAAAACAGCTCTCCGGTACATCAGCCGGCACAGCCGGTCCGGATGGATTCATACGGCCGGTCTGGGGAACCTACATGGGCAACCACCAGCGTACCGGCTGGGCGGCCGGTCTGGATGAAGCCACAGATACCGCATCCGATCGGGAAGAGGTGCCCTCCGAATTCAATCTGTCGCAAAACTATCCGAACCCTTTCAATCCCGATACACAGATCAGCTACACCATCCCCGAGCAGGCCCATGTCCGGCTTGAGGTATACAATATGCTGGGTCAGCGTGTGGGTGTGCTGGTGGACGAACAACAAGCCGCCGGAACGTATTCGGCACGGTTTGACGGAGCCGATGTCTCCTCCGGCATGTATATCTACCGCATGACCGCAGGGAGCTATTCGCAATCCCGGACCATGACGCTGATCAAGTAGACAGAATTCAGAATACAGAAGTCAGAGTACAGAATTCAGAGAGCGAATTCAGAGTACAGAGATAAGAGTGCAGAAATCAGAACTCAGAGATCAGGAATTATGAATCAGAGATCAAACTTTTTACTTCTCTGAGTTTTGACTTCTGTACTCTGTTATCTGTCTACTGTTATCTGAAACGGGACTTTTGTGGTATCCCAGTGCAGTACGGCGGTGCCGGAGTTTTCATCGATTTCCTCAAAGTAGAACATCATCTGTTCCATGAAAAGGGCTTCTTCGGCTTCGACATTCACCCGAACCACATCTTGATCCACATTATAATCATAGGCGCCCCATTGATCGGCAATATTGTTGAGGACGATAGTCCATTCATCCTCATCACGCGGGATGGTGAACAGGCTGTAGATACCGGCTTCCACCGGTTCTCCTTCGAAAAGGACATCATTGGAAAAGCTGATGGTTGTCGCCTCATTGGCTCCGGTCCTCCAGATTTCTCCGAACGGAACCAGTTCACCGAATATGATCCGGTCTCTAACGGCGGGACGTCCGTAGGTGATTACCACGTCCGTCGTGCCGATGGTTTGACTGACTACGGCGTTCGGACTCACACGGGGACTTTCTATGCCCCGGTCCTGTGCCTGGACCGAATTAGTCAAACCCATTGCTGTCACCAGCATCATCGACACGGTTATAACCATCGCCATTGGGTTTGATACCATCTTCAATACTCTCTTTTTCATCTCTATTACACCCTTTGTCATTACTCTTCTCCTCCTCGTTTCAATTTTTTTACCATTAATTAATAATCGATCTGCTCAGAATATCGACTTGCTCAGCATATCGATCTGCTCAGCATTTTGACGACTTATAAAGCGTTTTATTGATTTCAATATCATAACCCTGTTCGTTTTTTTCCCGTTCCGTCTGATGTGCCGGTAAACCGGTAAGCGCGCCGGCCACCAGCCGGTTGCTCACCATCCAACCGACAACCTGCCGCCCGGCCACCATCCGACTGCTCACCATCCAACCGACAACCTGCCGCCCGGCCACCATCCAACCGGCAACCATCCAACCGGCATCCAGCCGACTGGCCACCATCCAACAGATCCGTCGGAGATTTCACGGGCTTTTGAGTTTCGCTATGTTACTGATGATCCTGCTGCAGATGGAGAGACCGATTTCAAGGGGGAGACGGAGATATTCGACACCGAACAGCGCGTGGAATTTCTGCGTAATTGGGCTGAATACGGGAGGCGGTTTTTTAATGATCCGGAACTGAAACGGAGGGTGGTTTTTGACGATGAAGTGGATTCTGTCATAAAGAACATAAAAGCTCAGCCGTTGCCCGAGGTGCGTCGCAAGATCAGGCTGGATGACTGGAAGTATCTGGGTTATCGCGAAGGACAACGCCGGGAAGAGCTTCAACTAATTCGGCAGTGGGATCAAGCGGAAGGGGTTACCATAGATAACGACCGGCTTGTGCTGTCCCGGAACAGCTTCGCCATGTCATTCCCGGAACAGCCGTGGCGCACGAAGTTTTCATGGACGGCGATGGTTCCGGATATCTCTGAACGGGTGACGTTTCGCTTGTCGGATTATGTGGTGGTCGGTTTTGCTGAAAACGGACGGTTTTTCTACAAGGTGAACGGAGTGGAAGTCGCCGCCGGTTCCTACACTCCGGGCGATTTCTATCATTTTGAGGTGGAAATGGATCCGGATGGAGGTCTGACACCGGACTTTGGACGTACCGATGTCCGGGCTTCGAGCGAAATTGCGATCGATCCCGATCAACATGGCTATCACCGGCGGTTTCATCCGGTTGCCTATGCGGCATACGGCTGGAATTATTGGCAGGCAAGCGACAACAGCTATCCGCAATGGATTTCGTTTGAGCTCAATGATGTGCATGATCTTACCGAGGCAAGGCTGGCTTTTCGCCGAAGCGATGGCCGCACCTATGACTTTCGACTGGAGGTTTCCGCTGACGGGGAACAATGGACTGCCGTGACCGACGAAATGACTTCTTCAGCGGATCGCTGGACGGAGATTTTATTGGATGAACCGGCCGAAGCCCGATACGCACGTGTGGTGTTTACCGGATCTTCTGATGAGTATCCGGCAGCCCTGGGCATGGTTGAGTTTTATGATGCCGGCGGTCGTGTTTTATTGGCGGACGACTATCCATTGCAGGGGAAATTTAATTTTTCGGTAAATGGTAAACTTTTGGCCGATTACGTCCCCTTTTCGTACCAACCGGATGACAGCCGGCAGGTAACGGTCAGCTCTCTGGCTATGGAGACCCATGGAACGGTCATTCTGGATAAAATTTGGGGTGTCGGATATCAACTGGTGACCGGAGACGATGTCCGATTCCATCCTTTTGAAATTGAAACCTTCATGGATACCGATTTCAGCATCCGTCCCGATCCCGCCGGGTTTCATACAACCGGCTACGACGATTCGGATTGGGAAGTTGTCCCATATCGTCGCTATGCCCACGGTGGGGAACGCCGAAAAGATGAAGTACTCTATCTGCGTCGAAGAGTACATGTGGATGACTTTGAACGGGCGGTGTTGAATGTGGAGACGGTCCGGCCCTCCGCCGATATTTATATCAATGGCAGATATGTTAAACAAGTGGGACGATATCCCGAGCGTATCGATATCGGTGAATTCCTGAAACCGGATCAGGAAAATTTGATTGCTGTTCGGGTGGATCCGTACCGGGTGAAACAGGTGCGTCACCATATGAGCTCCGATCCCTGGACCGGTTGGTATGCCGGACTGATGGACATTGAGCTTACGGACAGATCCTGTATCGACGATGTGTTTGCCTATGCAACGGATGTAAGCGATCCGGCCCGTTTACGCCTGGAAGTTCAGGCCACCTCCGAAAACCGGGAAACCTTTCGCGGTCGATTGCTTGCCCGGGTCTATCCATGGTATCCCGATGAGTCGGGAATCGTTGCGGGGAAATCCACCCGGTCGATTCAGATAGAAGCCGGTGAAACAGTGAATCTGACGGAAGAAATCAGCATACCGGAACCGGAACTGTGGACGACGCAGTCCCCGAATCTTTATAAAGTACACGTTATCATTCAGGATGAAGCCGGTAATGATGTAGATGATTATATCCTGACTACCGGTCTTCGGACCATCAGCCAGGAAGGAGGGACCTTTCGCATCAATGGACGACCGGAAATGCTCAATGGGCCGTTGCTTTTTGGTCATCACGCTCCCCTGGAGCGAATAGCACAATGGATGTTCAGTCCGCCCAAAGAACGATGGGTGCACGATATCCTTTTGGCGCGTAAAATGAATGGCAACACGCTCCGCATGTCGGTGCATGACCAGCGGCTTGCCGGAGTCAATGATCGCCGCCTTGCTCAAATCGGGGATCAGATGGGGATCATGTTCATGTGGCAAACGCCTTCCTGGGTTCGGGAAGGACCCGCTTTTGATCTTGATTTTGAGGGGCTGCCCGTTTACGCCAAACAGGTGCGCCACCCGGCCCCTGTTTCCTGATTTCTGAATACTGTTTTCTGTCTTCTGAACTCTGTCCTCTGAACGGCCAACACATTACCGGTGTGGCAACTGATTGATTGTGGGGCGAAAGCCTCATATACGCCCGGTTGATGCGACATGTTATAGCACCGGTTTACTGTTCAGAGCCGGATTTCTTCTTCGGCTGAAGATTCTTGAGCTTTGATTTGGATTTTTTTTCTTCCTTTTTGAAATACTCGAAGAGTTTGTCCAAATCATTATCAAATTGCTCGGATAATTTTTCCCGATTCTTTCGAACTTCTGATATGATGTGATCTTGTTCCATAATTTTAAAATAATAATTCTTCCGGAGTAGAAATAACGGGTAATTTCAATTCTTTACTATTTGCCAGTACTTCAAGTTTAGACGGTTTGTCAAGTAGCTGATAACAGAAGTTTCAATATAGATTTTAGGTTTCATATTTGAAAGTAACCGAATACTTGTCTTCTGTCAATGAACGGTAAATTAAGGTGCTATAACTCTGTCCTCTGTCCTCTGTCTTCTGTATTCTGTCTTCTGTCTTCTGTCCTCTGTCTTCTGTCCTCTGTCTTCTGTTACCTGAACCGGTTTCCGTGCTCCCACTCCCTGACGATGTAGTCGGAGACCCAGTAACCGAGCGCCATGATCGTCAGCACCGGGTTGAATGCTCCGTTGGTTACATGGAGACTGCCGTCGGCCACGAACAGGTTGTCGACCTCGTGCACGCGGCCGTATTTGTCGGTTACCGAGGTCTGAGGATCGTCGCCCATCCGACAGGTACCGGACTGGTGCTGACTGCCGCTTACGCCGGTGCCGGGTATGCTCTTCCAGATTTTCGCCGCTCCGGCCGCTTCCAGCCACTCCACCGCCTTGTCGGCAATGAAATGTGCCGTTTTGATATCTTCGTCCAGCTTGAACCCCGATATTTTGGCCACCGGCATGCCCCAATGGTCGCGTACATCCCGGCTGACTTCCACCCGGGATTCGAAGTTTGGCATCTCCTGGACCGGTCCGCGTATGCCGGCATAGCGCTTGTAGTTTTCCTGCTGAAACTCCTTGTGTTCCCGTCCCCATCGCGGACTGTCCGGCGGACGTGTCCCGGTGAAGGCATAGGGCATCTGGATAAATTCATTGCACAGCATGGCCCCGCCGATGACTCCCGGATTGTTGTGGGCGAAGTCGCAGATAGCTACACTGGCACCCGGACCCACATCATCGTAGATGACCTCATCAAACAGAGCGTTGGCGCCGGTATAGGCGTGCCCCTGAAGGTTGCGTCCCACCCAGTCGTGCCGGTTGCCGATCCCCTCCGGATAGTGTCGGGATGCCGAGTTAAGCATCAAGCGGGGGGTTTCTGTGGCCGAGGCGGCCAGAACCACAATGTCGGCCGTCTGTTCCAGCTTCCGGTCCTGTTCGTCAAAATATGTCACACCAGTTACTTTGCCCCGGTCATTTGTCATTATTTCTACCACCTGGGCATTGATCCTGAGCTCGCAGTTGCCGGTGCGGATAGCGGTCGGGATCACTGTATTTTGCGTTCCGTTTTTGGCCCCGACCGGACAGGCAAAACCGACGCAGTTTCGAACGTGGATGCATTCCCCCCGGCCGTGGTATGGTTCCGAGTTGCGCAGCATCGGGATGGAGAAGGGATGGAAGCCGGCTTTTTTAGCCGCCGCCTCGAGCATCCGGGCTTCAGTATTGTGCCTGAACGCGGGCATGGGGTGCGGCTTGTTGCGCCACGGTGCGAACGGGTTTTGCGAGTCATCGCCGGCCACACCGATCTCCCATTCGGCTTTTTCATAAAAAGGCTCCAGGTCGGCATAAGTGATCGGCCAGTCCTCCAGCGTCGACCCCTCGATATGGCCGTAGGTCGATTTCATGGTGAAATCCTCCTCCATGAAACGCCAGGCCATCGCTCCGTAGGAGACCGTACCCGACCCCACGCAGGCGGCATTGTTGTGATAAGCCCATTCGTTTGGATAGACAATTCGTTCGTTACCCTGGTGATCCACCGCAACCCGGCGGTAGCGTTCGTTATCGGGACCAAAATAGCAGTGCAGTGGAAAAGAGCGCTGTGCCGTGAGTTCGTCATCGCCATGTTCCGAATAGCGGGCCCATTCCCCGCGCTCGAAAAGAACCACCGACATCCCGGCCTCACTCAGCTCCTTGGCGACCACACCGCCGCCGGCACCGGATCCCACTACAATTGCGTTTACGTGTTGATTTGCCATAAATAATTCAAATGTTGGTTTGCCAAAAATAATCAAGGACTCATCGGGACCTGTTCTACCGAAAGCCCAAGCATTTGGTAACTCACCCACTCCCGGTTGCCGCCGTGTTTGGGATGGCCGTAATAGGCCATCATGCAGTGATCGCGCATGGTGTTGAAGAAAGAGGATGGGGTGTAATCGCCCCACTCTTCGGAGCGGTTATTGTATTCGCCCGCCTCAATATCCGTCAGGTACCGGATCTGCGCTTCTTCATCCAGCCGGATGAACATCTGTCCGTGGCCGACCCGACTTCCATTGTTCAAAGCCGTCAGGCAGGTTTTGTACATCGCTTTATCTCGGTGCAGATAGCCGCCGAGCTGACGGTCAATAAATCGGGTGACTCCCGCTTCCCGGCCGCCTGCATAATCACCGGGCGGGATGATGCAATCAGCCAGTACATCCATGATGGCCGCCTCATCCGGGGTCAAAATCTGGTACTCTGTGCCTTGACCCGGAATCCGGCCCGGGGCGTCATTCGCAACATGATTTGAAGCCCGCGCCACGGGATATCCGACAATCCATGCTCCGCCGGCCCAGATCGCGGAAATTTTAAGGAAATTGCGGCGGGAGACAGCTTTGTTCTGATCTTCCGGTTTCATACCTGTCAATAGTTTAAAGTGGATTACAAGCAGCGAAACTAAAATAATTAAATAATGGGGTGGCCTTTTGTAGATAACAACTTTTCTTCTAAAAAAGATAGAAAATTAATTTTTCTTATTAATTTAAAAAAGAGAGTGTGATATTATTTTTTACAATATATTTGATAAACAAGTGGGAGATATGCAGTTGAGGGTATGAATTCCAGCATCGCATCATCTGGCGGTATCGTATAATATGCAGCAACGCAGCATTATTATTTGCAGCACTCCATAGTAGTTACAGGCATTACCTGCAGGATTAACACAACATTAACCAATCCTAAATGCTATGAGACCTGTCTTTAGTGCATCAATCGGTGTCTTGCTGTTTCTGGTTGCCGTGGGAAGTATTCCTGTTGCCGCCCAAACGGATCAACAGATCAACAGACTTGAGGACCTTGCAAGAGTGAGTCGTTCGGAATGGCAGATCAGGCATGCCGATGCCGTAGCCAGAGCCGAAAGAGCCGGAATTCCGATACGCCGGACTTTGTCCGACGGTACGGTCATCGAATTGCAGAAATTTGAGAATAATCACCCGGTTTACTATACCACCCACAACAGGGATGCCGCCGAGCTGAGCTCGGTGTATGCGCTCTGGCCGCAAGGCGAATTGGGAATCAGCCTGACCGGATCCAACCAGACCATCACCATGTGGGAGGGGGGCGTGCCGCGCGGCACCCACCAGGAGCTTGACGGTCGCATAACACCCATGAATGCGGATGCCAACACTACCAATCACGCCACCCATGTGGCCGGAACGATGATCGCCACCGGCCTCGAGTATGATGCCCGCGGCATGGCCTGGGAGGCCGGAGTGGAATCCTATAACTGGGATGACAATGTGAGTGAACTGGCCGAAGCCGCAAGTAACGGGCGCATGGTATCCAACCACTCCTGGGGGCAGCAAATGGGATGGCAGTGGAATCGCGATGAGATGAGATGGTACTGGTATGGCGACACCGATATCAGTGAAACCGTGGATTACAGCTTCGGTTTTTACGATTCCCGGGCCCAGGCCTGGGATGAGATCATGTACAACGCCCCCAACTTTCTGATCGTCAAATCCGCCGGTAACGATCGTAATGATGATCCGGGTTCACAGCCGATTGGCCATTTGGCCTGGGACAAAGATGAGGACAACTGGACGTTTGTATCTTCAGCGGATAATATCATTCGCGAGCCCGACGGAGGCGATGACGGATACCGTTCGCTCGGCCGGAGGGCTACCGCCAAGAATATCCTGACGGTCGGGGCTGTTGAAAGCAGTACCGACATGTCCGTTTTCAGCGGCTGGGGACCGACCAACGACGGACGTATCAAGCCCGATATCGTGGCTAAAGGAGTGGACGTCTATTCGTCCACATCCACAAGTGACGATGCTTACGGAACCTCAAGCGGCACTTCCATGTCATCGCCGGTAGTGACCGGGACGGTGGCGCTGCTCCAACAGTATTACGAAAGGCTTCACGGGGAGTATCCCCGTGCATCGACCGTCAAGGCACTGATCCTCCACACCGCCGATCCGCTCGGTACCGGCGCCGGACCCGACTACAGCAACGGATGGGGACTTCTGAATGCCCGGCGGGCCGCCGAACTACTGCGGGATGATGCCGAAACCGGATTGCTTTCACATCTCCGTGAGCATTCACTGCCTGACAACGGCTCCCATGAGTATCAGGTCTGGAGCAACGGCGAGGAGCCCCTAAAAGCGACCATCGCCTGGACCGACCCGGAAGGCACGCCGGTCGATCCGGCTGTGGGTCCCACCGACCTGATGCTGGTTAATGACCTGGATCTGAGAATCACTAACAGCCAGGGCAGTGAATCCCGGCCCTGGATCCTGAATCCGTCCAGCCCGGATCAGCCGGCCACCACCGGTGACAATATCCGCGACAATGTGGAACAGGTGTACATCGAAGCGCCGGAGCGTGGTTTCTACACGGTGCACGTCACTCATAAAGGTTCACTGCAGGGAGGCAGCCAGGATTTTGCATTGGTGGTTAGCGGTAATGATGAACCGCCTCCGGGAGTACTCACGTTTGCCGGGGAAGGGGAGGAAGGCTACGCCTGGGCGCCGCACAATGCCTGGACCAATATCGCCGGAGACCATCTGACCATCGAGTTCTGGATGAAGATGGATGCCTCCAGCGATCCGGATGCCGTTATTCTTTCCAAAAAAGAGGATGGTGACAACAGTTATGGCTATCGCATCCGCCTGGTCGGTGACGGTGAGGAGCGGCGGCTGATGTTTGCCCCGACATCCGCCGGTTTCCGGCATGTGACCACTCAAACAGGAATCCGTGCCGATGAATGGACTCATATTGCTGCCATCCATAATGAAGGATACGTCGCGCTGTACATCAATGGCAAACTGGATGTGGAAGATACCGCCGGTGGAAATATCCGCGAAACAGAAAACAGCCTGACCCTGGGCAGTAATACCCAAAGGAACGGGCAGTTTTACCGGGGGCAGCTTGGGGATCTCCGAATCTGGAGCACCGGGAAAAATATGTTCCAGATCAGGCGGCATTTTACCGCTCCGCTGGCAGGGGATGAATCCGGACTTCGCGTCTATTATCCTTTCCATTTGGAAGGCACCGAGACGATCAGTGACGCCACTTCCGGTGGCAGCGATCTTTCCCTGTTCAATATGCCCGGTGTTGTGGAACCCGGCGTATTCCCCATTACACCCCTCGCCTTCGGCAAGATTGGAGATCAGTCGGTGGAGCTGAAAATCTATGAACGGCCGTTCTTTGAGGAGGATTATGCCGAGAGTGTGGCATCCGAATACCGGATTTACCGGTCGGAAACGGGGCCGAACAACACACAGAACCCTCAAAACGGAACGCGTACGCTGGTAGCCTCGGTCGATGCCGGACCGGGCGCCGTTTATTACACCGACAACGGCCTGACCAACGGGCAGACCTATGTATATGAAGTGACGGTTGTGGACGGTGAGGGATACGAAGGCGGCTTCTCCAATCCCCTGATGCTCACCCCGAATCAGCAGATCGGCGGCACATCGCTCACTTTCGGCGGAGAGGGGTTTGTCGCTTTTCCCTATCGTCCCGGTCTGGATATTTCAGGCACCGGGCTGACGATCGAGTTCTGGATTAAGCGTGACCGTGACAGCTCCGGGGAGCAGGTGATCCTGACCAACAAAACCGCCAGAAATCAATACGGATACGGGTTCTATCTGGAAGATGGCGGCGAAGAGGCCCGCATCACATTCGGTCCCACCAGCGCCACCTTCAGGCATGTAACTTCCAAACGCGGGATTCGTGCCGATGAATGGACCCATGTTGCAGGGGTATATCACGATGGGCTGGCCCAGATCTATATTAACGGCGAGCTGGATGCGGAAAATGTTTCTTCATCCGCCCGGATAAGAGAGTCCGAAAGGGGACTGACGTTGGGCAGCAACATCGAAAACAATGCACGCTTTTTCAAAGGACAGCTGGACGAGTTGAGGATCTGGAACCGGAGGCGCACAAATACCGAGATCCCCAGTGACTTCAACATTCCGCTTTGGGGCGATGAGGAGGGACTGGCCGGATACTGGCGCTTTGACGCTTCATCTGAAAATATCATATACAGCCAGGCTATGCGTCCTGCTACAGCCGGCGGA
>SLOL01000016.1 GCA_007132495.1 Balneolales bacterium | reverse complement strand
TCCCCGATTCCGGCGGCTATCGCCATGATATTTTTCACGGCACCGGACACTTCCACCCCGACAATATCGCGATTGACATAGACCCGGAAGCTCGAAGACATAAACAGCTTCTGAACAAACATGGCGGTCTGTTTTGAGTTGGAGGAGGCAACCACGGTGGTCGGCATGCGCCGGCTCACCTCTTCGGCATGACTCGGCCCTGAAAGTACGGCGATATGATCATCACTGATCACCGGCTCAAGTACTTCCGAAAGTACCTGACTCATGGTCAGGAAGGTGTCCATCTCAATACCTTTCGAAACCGAGACGATGCGCTCTTCCCCTTTCAGATGCGGACGAACCGATTGCGCCATATTACGGATGGTATGTGACGGTGTTGCAAACACGACCACATCGGCATCCTTCAGGGCCTCACTGAAATCTGAATATCCCGTCACATGGTCAGGCAGAACGACATCCGGCAGATACAGTCCGTTTTTATGAAATTTCCGGATGTTTTGTACAATCTCCTTTTCACGGGCCCAGAGCCGAACCTCATGACCGTTTTCAGCCAATAGAAGAGACAAAGCGGTTCCCCAGCTTCCGGCACCGATAATACTGACTATCACGACTGTTGCTCCTGGTTTAACCGTCCTCTGGCAGGCTTGAATGACCGGATCCGGTTTTCATTGCCATCCAAAAGACGACGTATATTGGAATGATGTTTAATAATAATGCCGGCCGCCACGATTGCACTGATCACAATCAGGCTTCCGTCGACGGGTTGATCAAACCCGTACCTCAGCATCAACAGAAACAGGGGATAGGAAAACGTAGCCAGGATGGAACCCAGCGATACATATCGACTGCTGAAAAGCACCGTCGCAAACACAATGAGTGCCAGGGATATGGAGATCGGTTCGATTCCATAGAGCATACCGGCGGCGGTGATCACCCCTTTGCCCCCCTTGAACCGGGCATAAAGCGGGTACATGTGTCCGCATACTGCGGCTGACCCTGCCAGCAGCCTCATAAAGACATCGGTCTCCCAGGCCCCTATAATCACCGGAACTCCTCCGGTGAGATACCCCAGCTGACTGATGTAATATGCGGCCGTAAATCCCTTGGCAACATCTATCAAACTGACCGCTGTACCGAATTTCCACCCCAGTATCCGAAAGGTATTGGTTGCACCGGGATTGCCACTGCCGTGTTCACGTATATCCACTCCCTTGAACAACTTGCCTACCCAGACCGATGTAGGTATGGAGCCGAGCAGATAACTCAACACGATGATAATGAGGAAAGAAATCATACGAATTCCTGAAAAATAGAAGAACCTCCCGGACCACCTGTAATGGAGTCATCCGAAGATTCGTTAGATATTGTTTGATCCTGTAATCGCGATAATCCCTAAAATATTAATTTTTGGGGATCATCCTATGCTTTGGTCTCCAAATGTTCATGAGCATGGTAGGAGGAGCGGACAAAGGGCCCGCTTTCCACATGTTCAATGCCCTTGCCCTCACCGATCTCTTTATAGGTTTTGAACATGTCGGGATGAACATACTCCTCGACATTCAGATGCATCTTGGTCGGTTGCATGTACTGGCCGATGGTCATGACATGCACACCGATATCGGCAATATCATCCATGAGCTCGAATACTTCGGCCGGGGATTCACCGAGTCCCACCATGATGCCGGTCTTGGTCCGCAATCCCTGCTCTTTGGAGATACGGAGCAGCTCCAAAGAGCGCTCGTATTTCGCCTGTGGACGCACCCGACGGTAAAGACCGGGCACCGTCTCGAGATTATGATTAAGAATTTCCGGCCTGACATCCAGAACGGTCTGAAGCGCATCCCAAAGTCCGCGAAAATCGGGGATAAGCACCTCAACCGTCACCCCCGGTATCGCATCGCGCAACCGGTGAATGGTCTCGGCAAAGATGGGGGCGCCTCCGTCCTTTCGTTCATCACGATTCACCGAAGTAATCACAACGTGCTTCAGATCCATGAGTTTGGCCGCCTCCACCACCCGGTTCGGTTCGTCCCAGTCAAGTTCTTTGGGAGGCCGGCCCGTTTTGACGGCACAAAATCCGCATGAGCGGGTGCATACATCACCGAGAATCATAAATGTTGCGGTTCCGGCATTCCAGCACTCGGCCATATTCGGACAGCGAGCTTCGGCACAAACCGTATTCAGGGAGTGATCCTCGATGATATCCGAAATCTCCTTATACACTTTACCGCCCGGAATCTGCGAGCGCAGCCAGTCGGGACGTCGTTTGCGCTGCTGCCCGTTGCCATTGCCATTACTGCTTTTCCCTGCCGCTTCGCTGCCGCCACTATCAGGATTTGACAGAGACGAAATGACATTAAGTTCTTTAATCATGAATCGTGTCCAGATACTTTATTAGTGAAATTAATGGATAAATAAGCGTGTGCAAAATAGGGACTTCCGGCGCAATCTGAAACTGATTGCCGCAAATACGGTCAAAACGGGTAATCCCGGTAGCATCCGGAAAAACTTCTGGAAAAGGAGAGCAGGCGCTCTCCATCACACCGGAATATCCGCAATTTGGCTGATAGAACACCCGAATTCCTTCTCAAATTCCATAACGATCACTTTTTGTATTTGTTCTTTGTCCGGCGGTTCATCCATCAGTTTTTCAAAACTGGTGACGCCCCCCTCGTTGATGCCACAGGGAATGATGCCGTGAAAATAGTCCAGATCGGTACGGATATTCAGAGCAAAACCGTGCATGCACACATACCGTGAACATTTGATACCCAATGCGCAGAGCTTGTTATTGCCGACCCAGACACCGGTCCGGTCGGGCAGACGCTGTGCCGTTATACCAAAGTGAGCCGCCGTGCGGATGATGACTTCTTCCAGGGTCTCGATGTATTTGGCCACCCCCATCGAGAACAGCTCGAGGTCCAGGACCGGATAACCGACCAGTTGTCCCGGTCCGTGATAGGTGATATCACCGCCGCGATCGGTCTTCACGACCTCGATCCCTTTTTGCTTCAGAATATCATCGGTGAACAGCAGATTTTCCCATTTACCGCTCTTTCCGATCGTAAAAACGTGCGGATGCTCGACGAAAAGCAGATAGCCGGCTGCATCCACGGCAGATGCTGATGCTGTTTCCGTAGCCGGCTCTTCAGTGGATGCCGCCGGCGCTTTTCCCGGCTCCGCCTGAAGCTCCGGGCTTGACCGGGGTAGTGCGCCACCGGCCCTTTTCCGCTCCATTTTACGGGTTATCAGCTTTTGCTGCAGTGATTCCTGGATGCGCCAGGCTTCACTGTATGGAAGGTTTCCAAGATCGGTTGTATGAACAACAGGTTGCATGATCCGATGGTCACGACAAGAACTGCATTAAAGCAGTTATTGCCGGTCAAATGTACTCTTTTGTGTTATTGGTATTACCCTGTAAAATACAAAAAACTGTCTCTAATTACGGAAATGGAAATGGACCGCAATGCAGACAGGTCTGACCAATTATTCTCCTCGCACTTGCGTTTCCTGAAGTAATCGTTATTTGTATTTTATTACGTGATGACCATCCCCATTCAGAAGTCGTAAATGAAGTTCCATCAACTGTTATCCTTTATCATTGGATCCGTCATGATTGCCGCACCGGTCGCCGTACCGGCCTTTTCCGGCAGTATTGAGAACGACGGCGACAGAAATGCCGCCGACAAGGCCTTCTCTCATGTCTCGGAATCTGATATTGACAGCATTTTCTACAACTATGATCGTCCCGGCAGCCCCGGTTGTGCCGTAGCTGTGGTATCAGAGGGTGAGCTCCTTTTTTCCGGAGGATACGGCATTGCCAATCTGGACTACGGGATACCGATCAGCCCGGACTCCCGCTTCATGGTCGCTTCCCTTTCCAAACAGTTTACCGCCGCTTCGCTGCTGATGATGGAACAGGAAGGGCTGCTGGATCCGGACGAGGATATCCGGCCCCATATCCCCGAACTGCAGCATTTTGATGCTCCGATAACCGCACGGCAGCTTATGCACCACACTTCAGGCTTGCGGGACCTGTACCACTTGCTGTCGCTGGCGGATATCGGCCTCGACAACACAACGACCAGAGAACAGGTCCTGGAAATGATAAGCCGGCAGCAGCGGCTCAACTTTTCGCCGGGCAGCCGGTATCTCTACAGCAACACCGGCTATATTTTGATGGCCGAATTGGCGGAAAAACTCACCGGCATGTCACTCAACGAATATACCCGGAAACATTTTCTTGATCCGATCGGGATGGATGACACACACTGGCATGATGATACCGGGAGGATTGTACCCAACCGCGTCACCAGTTACCGCCCCCGGTCATTCGGCCCCGGTCGCTTTTACCGCGACAACCTGGACCGCATCGGTGCGCGCGGACTGTTCACCACCGTCCGGGATTTTGCCAAATGGGAGGCCAACTTTACCGAAAACCGGTCAAATCTCGAAAATTTCAGCGAAAAAATGACACGTGCCGGATTTGTCCGGCAAAGATATACCATCAACTACGCCTCCGGACTTCGTATCAACTGGTACAAAGACCAGCGTACTATTGGCCATGGTGGAAGCTACATGGGTTTCCGTACCGATTACCTGCGCTTCCCGCAGCATCAGTTTGCCGTAATCGTGTTCTGCAACCAGAGTAGTATCAATCCGGCCACCCACTCCCGCCAGCTTGCTGATCTGTACCTGCGGGATATTTTCAACGAACAGTTCCGGGCCTATGCCGGCCGTTACCATAACGAGTCTCTCAACACCGGTTTTGATATCGTCCTGGATGACGGTGATCTCTATATGGAACGGGATGGCGAAGAACCCCGACGACTGCTGTGGCATAGTAATAACCGGTTCCGGACCGGCGACTGGGATATTACTTATTACCGAAGTTCAGGAAATCGCTTTGACCGTTTTACAATACAGGCACCACAAACCGGCCAGATCACGTTTTATCGACAATGACTACACACCTACAGCATACTGTAATCCACCCCCCGCCACATTGGGGAATTAACCCGGCTTTTTGGTTGACTCTGGTTCTGCCGGTCCTGCTAATTACCACACTGTTCAGCGCTGCTGAAGCCGGCGCCGCATATGACAGCCGTCCATCCGACACCCTCGCTCTTCATCAACATGAAGAGCTGGAGATATCCCTGTCTGATATCCATGAGCTCTTCCGGGAATATGACCGGACCGACGCCCCCGGCTGTGCTGTGGCCATCTACCAGAATGGCGCAACCCTGTACCGGAATGGTTTCGGCATGGCCAACCTCGACTACCAGATACCGCTTTCCGATTCCTCCGCATTTTATATGGCCTCGATTTCCAAACAGGTAACAGCGGCTGCTGCGGGACTCCTCATCGTCCGCGGAGAAATCGCCCCCGATGATCCCGTATCGGATTACCTGGACAACTGGCCCGATTGGGCGGAGGACGTTCGCGTCAAACATCTCTTTAATCATACTTCCGGACTGCCCGACCTGTATGATATCATGGAGATTGCCGGAATATCACTCAGCAATGTCATGGATATTGATGACTATATTTCAGTGATAAAAAATGGTGAGTCCCTTAAGCATCAGCCCGGAAACACGTACAGCTATACAAACAGTGGATACACGGCCCTCGCCAAAATTATTGAAAACATCACGAACAACGATTTTTCGGTGTTTGTTGATAATGAGATACTACAGCCTCTCGGTATGAGCGCGACCCATTTCCATGATGACCGCTACCGCGTTATCGCCAACCGGGTGATCAGTTACGCCCCGGTGGAAGAGCGGAACGACCGGACAAACCATGACGAAGAAGGCGCCGGCACAACCAACGATGAGCGGCTCCCCGCATACCGGCAGACCTATCTGGGTAATTTTCAGGGTGTGGGTCCCGGCGGACTCTATTCCACACTGCGTGACTGGCGGCATTGGGAAGCATTCTGGAGCGGAAACCAAAACCTTCCGGCGGAAAATACCGGTGAATTTGAAGCGCTGAAGCAACTTATGACAGAACGTGCCGTTGTCAACGGCGACACGCTTGATTATGGCATGGGACTGGAAATCGAGACCTGGCAGGGTATCCGTATGGAGGGGCATCCCGGCAGCTTTATGGGATTCCGGACCGATGTCCGGCGATTTCCGGAATACGGCATCTCCATAATCACATTGTGCAACCGCGAAGATGCCGATCCCCCGGAAATGAACCGGTCCCTGGCCAGGATGATATTAAAAGAAAAATTTGAAGCATTTCTGAGCCCGTATGGTGGCATTTATCACAATAATGAGCTGGATGTGAAATACGAGCTGACCGTCGAGCAAGGAGCCCTGAAACTCAACCGCCGGCTCTCCCCCAGCGGTATCATGTCCGAAGCTGAACGTGACATATGGGAAGCCGGCTCATGGGATATAGTCTTCCAGCGGGATAGAAACAACCGGATCACCGGTTTTCTGGTCTCGACGGGCCGAACCAGAGAAGTCGAATTCAGAAAACAATGAAACAATTTAAACATATTCTGGTGTTAATAGGAATTACGCTTGTATTGGCAGCTATCACCAATGTATTGGTCAAAATACTCTGATAACCGACAAACCCATTAGATAACCGACAAACCCATTAACCTTCAAGAGCATTACAAATATGACAAAGACTACACGGCAACAGTTTGAATTCAAGGCCGAGATGAAGCAGCTGCTTCATCTGATTGTTAACTCCCTGTACACCAATCCCGAAGTATTTCTTCGCGAACTCATATCCAATTCCTCCGATGCCCTGAACAAAGTCCGTTTCAAGCAGGTAACCGGAGAAAAGGTGCAGTCACCCAAACTTCCGGCACAAATCAAAATCGAGGTGGATGAAGAGAAGCAGAACTTCGCTATCGAAGACACCGGAATCGGCATGACCTTCGAAGATTTGACCGAGCGGCTGGGAACCGTCGCCAGCTCCGGAACCATGGAGTTCATCAAGCAGCTCAAGGAGAACAAAAAGAACAAGCTGGACGGCAATATGATCGGCCAGTTCGGTGTCGGATTTTATTCGGCATTCATGGTCGCCGAAGAGATTACCGTGGAGACCCGTCATGCCGATCCGGATGAAAAAGCATGGCGCTGGATCTCTGACGGCAAAGGAACTTTCGACATAGAAGAGGCCGAACGCACCCAGCGCGGAACCCGGATCTCTTTCAAATTCAAGGATGAGCACAAGGAGTTTGCCGGAGCCGAACGAATCAAACAGCTCATTCGCAAATATTCCAACTTCGTCGATTACAGCATTCTGGTCAACGGCGAAGAGGTCAACTCCCAGGGAGCGCTCTGGCATAAAAACAAAAAGGACGTAACCGATGAGGAGCTCAAGGAGTTTTACAAATTCATTTCCAATGACTTCCAGGATCCGCTCGACCATATCCACCTGGCCATGGAGGGACGGATTAACTTCAAGGCGCTCTTATTTGTACCGAAAAAAGCCAAACCCGACTTCTTCCGCACAGAAAATTTGAAATCCGTGCAGCTCTTCTCCAACCGCGTATTTGTTCAGGAGGACTGCAAAGACCTTATTCCGGAATATCTCCGTTTTGTAGAGGGTGTGGTTGACAGCGAGGACCTCCCGCTGAATGTTTCTCGCGAAGTTACACAGTATTCGCCCGTCATGGCCAAGATCAAGGATGTGCTGGTGAACAAGATCCTCGGCATGATCGAGTACTGGGCAGAAGAAGAGCCTGAAAAATTCCGCACTTTTTATGAGGAGTTCGGTCCGCTCTTCAAATCGGGACTCAACTCCGATTTTGCCAATCGTGAGCGGCTGACCGAACTGCTCTGTTTCCACAGTACCAAAACCGTGGAAACTGCCGGCGAGCATAAAAACGGCAAGGATCAAAAAAAGGCCGACCAGGCTGAAGAGTCTGGTGAAGAGAACAAAACCGGCGGCATGGATGACCTGGTTTCACTGGCGGGGTATGTCGAACGCATGCCCGATACCCAGAAGGAGATCTACTACCTTTCGGGCGACAATCTCGATGAACTGAAACGCGATCCAAAACTGGAGTATTTCCGGAAGAAGGATATCGAGGTCCTGCTGCTGGCGGACCCGGTGGATGCCTTCGTTGTTCCGGGTATCGGATCCTATAAAGAAAAACCGCTCAAGAGCATCGAAAAAGCCGACCTTGATATTGACGACGACACCGAAGAGAATAAGGAAAAAGTATCCGGCGACGCCCTCGACAAACTTGTTGCCGTATTCAAAGAGGTGGCAGGTGACCGCGTGGAAAATGTGGTTCCGTCACGGCGGCTGGTCGATTCAGCGGTCACCCTGACCATTGGAAAGGAAGGCATGGACAGCCATGTCGAGCGCATGATGAAGATGATGGACCAGGATACCGGTCCGTCGAAACGCGTCCTGGAGATCAATCCCTCCCATCCGGTCATACAAAACCTCAGCAGCATGAACGAAAAAGGCGATACCGAATCCGTAAAACTGATGGCCCGGCAACTCTATGAAGGCGCATTGCTGATGCAAGGCGATCTGGAGTCCCCGGGTGAGTTCGTCAAACGGATGACACAAGTGATGGAACGGGCCACAAAACATTCCTGAGGTTCAGTGCACATTCCTAAGGTTCAGTGCACATTCCTGAGGTTCAGTGTATATGTCTGAGGTTTAGTGCACATGCACCGACTCATCGTACTCGATTTCAAAGGTGAGTCCGTCAACGACCTTGTTGTACTTCTCCACCAGCTCCTTCTGGTCTCTGCCGCCGATGAAGACATTGGCCAGCTCAAAACTGTAGCTGTCCTGGCCCCGCATATCAGCAGTGTGGGTTCCCTCTTTCACCGGAATTTTTACTTCCAGTCCCTGAATGAATTTCTTCAGGATGTTGATCTCCCTTTTCGTCGGCACCTTCTTGATTAAACCGCCCTCAAAGGTCCGGAGCATGAAATGGGCCGCTTTGCTGAAGTCTCCATTATAATAAAGCGTCCCGGGCTTCCGACCCAGGGCCAGGTTAAGCATGATGGAGTGGTGCGAGACGCCGTGCACTTTTTCAAACATATCGGTGTGAGCCTGGGAAATACGCGGGTTAATCTCCAGCAGATAGACCTCATCGGCGGTCTGGTTGTAGAAATACTCCACATTAAAGGCCGAATTGTCCAGCCCGATCTGCTGGATGGCGCGCCGGGTGACATCCGCCATCCGGAACTGTACCTCCTGCGGGAGGACCGAGGGATACTCATAACGCGAGAATGACGTGCGGTTCTCCTCGCGGAGCGAGTCCACAACGCCATAAGAAACCACATTGCCGTTATGCACATATCCTTCCAGGGTACACTGATGACCGGAAATCATCGTTTCGGCTATACAGCTCTCCTTCATTTCGGAAACCTCTTCGGGGATGTCGAACATGTGCATCAGCTTCTGAAACGGTTCCAACATAAAGTGGATATTTTCCCGGATAGGCTTCAGACACTCGTAAAAATGGTTTTCACTGCTGACGCGATAGGCCAAAAATGACCGGAACGACTTGTTGGGTTTGATCCAGAACGGCGGGATCATCTCCAGTTTTTCGTACACATCTTCGTCAAACGGATCAAAGGCTCTGAACATGGGAATATGTTCCGGAACCACTTTCTGCTGCTCCATCCGGCTCCAGAACTTATGCTCACACTTCAGAATACTGTCCAGTGACGGACCCGGAAGACCATACTTCTCCGCGATTACGGGTACCAATACCGTTCCCGGAAAGTCATAGTATGAGGCAATGGCATCGATCTTCCCGTGTTTGTCGATCCGCTCAAAACAGAGATTCACCAATTTTTCCATATCGTACTCATCGACATCCCGGATCTCCGATATCTCAAGTGCTGCATGAAAATCACACTCCTCGGCTTCCGGGAGTGCCTGCAGTTTGTGAAGGTTGAAATCGTCCAGTCCGATGATAAATACCTGTTTCTTGCTCATGACAATATCCGTTTAAGTTACCAGTTAATTGGTGAAAATAGGCTATCTTCCAGTTATCGTAACGCAGAAGTTGCGCGGGCTATCGCGATTGCATTACATTTTGCCTTTCTCCTGGAAAACCTCATCGAATTTACGGCTTTTTAATAACCCGGAGAACGATTTTATGCATTTTATGATTTTTTTTTACCCCGTTACGTATCAATCCGATACGGCTACGGTGAGTCCATTATTTCGCTGTGATATAAACACCTGGTTGTCTGAAAACACATAACATTAACTGATAATTTCGTTTAACGAAATAGATCGAATTCCGAAAACAAATACATCCTTTCATCATGAACAGAGTCAAGGTCTCTTCGCTTCCGCAACTGATCACTATCATTGAACATATCTGGATCCCCATGAGAGACGGCTGCCGCCTTTCAGCCAGGGTCTGGATGCCCGAAGATGCCGAACAAAATCCGGTTCCCGCCATTCTGGAATATATCCCGTACCGCAAACGGGATCTCAAGCGCTCAAGGGACACCCAGGTGCACTCTTACTTCGCTGCACACGGCTATGCATCCATACGCGTCGACCTGCGCGGCAGCGGCGACTCCGAGGGAGTGTTGATGGACGAATACCTGCAGACAGAGCTCGACGACGGGGTCGATATCCTCAACTGGCTGGAAGAACAGCCGTGGTGCAATGGTAAAGCCGGCATGATCGGCATCTCCTGGGGCGGATTCAACGGCCTCCAGATCGCCGCCATGCGCCCGCCCCAACTCAAGGCGGTCATCAGCCTCTGCTCCACCGACGACCGCTATGCCGACGATGTCCACTACATGGGCGGATGTCTTCTCAATGACAACCTTTCCTGGGCCTCCACCATGTTCGCCTTCAACTCCCTTCCGCCCGATCCCGAAATTGTGGGAGACCGGTGGCGCGACATGTGGATGGAGCGGCTCGAAGGCAGCGGACTCTGGGTCGACACCTGGATGCGCCACCAGCATCGCGATGACTATTGGAAGCACGGATCGGTATGTGAGGACTACGAAGCCATCCAGGCGCCGGTCATGGCCGTAAGCGGCTGGGCGGATGGTTACTCCAACGCCGTTTTCCGGCTTGTCCGGAATCTCAAAGTTCCGTGCAAGGGGCTGGTCGGACCGTGGAGTCATATTTACCCTCATGAAGCTTCGCCCGGGCCCCAAATCGGATTCCTCCAGGAGTGTCTGCGCTGGTGGGACCGCTGGCTCAAGGACGAAGAAACGGGGGTCGAAGAGGAGCCGGATCTCCGCGTCTGGATGCAGGAAAGTGTCAGACCGCGTGCCGTCTACAAAAAGCGGCCGGGGTACTGGGTCGCCGAAAACTCCTGGCCCTCTTCAAATATTGAATCGACGAAATGGTCGCTGGACACGGGGCGCATACTTAAACCCGGTGAGGAGCGTCTGGGCGGCAATGGCCCCCAGACCATCCAGTCACCACTCAGTGTCGGGCTTTTTGCCGGTAAATGGTGTTCTTACAGCAAGGGACCCGACCTGCCCTACGACCAGCGCGAAGAGGACGGTGGCTCACTGGTATTCGACAGTGAACCGCTGAAAAAGGATCTGATCATCCTTGGGGCCCCCAAGCTGCATCTTGAGCTCTCATCCAACAAACCGGTCGCCATGATCGCCATACGCCTTTCGGATATTGCCGAAGACGACAAAGGCACACGCGTGACCTACGGATTGTTGAACCTGTGTCACCGCAACAGCCACGAGTCGCCGGAATACCTTGAACCGGGGAAAAAAGTGAAAGTGACCGTGGAACTGAATGACATCGCCCAGCACTTTCCAAAAGGAAACCGCCTTCGGGTGGCCATATCCACCTCCTACTGGCCGCTGGCCTGGCCGTCACCGGAACCGGCACGGCTGGCCATCTATCCGGAAAACAGCACGCTGGAACTTCCGGTCCGGAAAGATGACTCTCCGGCCGATAACCAGATGAGTGATTTCGAAGAGTCGGAAGCGGTCCGGGGTTTTGTGGCCACCACCCTCAAGCCGGCGGATCACAACTGGGTCATCACCCGGGACCTGGCCACTGAAGAGTCCACCCTGCATGTTATTGACAACGATGGTACGCTACGACTGGAAGACACCGGAACCGAAATCACCAAAAACACCGAAGAGTGGTACCGGTATCTGCTGGACAAATTCGAGTCGCCCACCGGAGAAGTGCGTGCGGTGCGCAGGCTGAAACGCGGTGAATGGGACGCCGAAACCATCACCCGGACGATACTCACCTGTGACAGCAAGGTGTTCCGGGTGCACGCCACGCTGGATGCCTATGAAAACAGCCGGCGCATCTTCAGTAAGACCTGGGACCGGGAGATTCCCCGCGAATTTTTATAACGGGTTCTGTTTTCCCGATATGGCGGGACCGGCCCAAACATTTGTTTCATTTCAATCGATCATTGTGTGGATTCTCTTGTTGCGCAAATTCTTATAAAAAAACAGATTTTGTGTATATTGAACTTTGCAAATGGTTAGCTAATGATGTTTTCCCACAATCACCATCATTCGTTCAGGTAAGGTAATGCAGAGCCTCGATCACAAGGACCTGATCTATTCCGCACCTTTCGGGTACGCATATCACAAGATTGTCTGCGACAAAGCCGGAGCCCCTGCCGATTACATCTTTCTTGAGGTCAATCAGGCCTTTGAAAAGCTGACAGGACTCTCCTCCGATGAGATAATCGGCAAAAGGGTTACCGAGGTGCTTCCCGATATCCGCAGCGACGCGTTTGATTGGATCACAATGTTCGGGAAAGTGGCATTAACCGGAACAACGAAAGAGTTCGAACAGTATTCGCTCACTCTGAAGCGGTGGTATAAAGTGCAAGCAAGCGGATTTCATGGAGCGTATTTCAGTACCATCTTTACCGACATCACCAGAGAGAAGCTGATTGCCAATGCATCGGCTCATTTCCTTAAACAAAAGGGGGTTAAACTCGATTATCAAAAGATTTCCGATGATCTTGCCGCTATCTCCGGCGCGAAATATGTCGGTTTTAACATTTTTGATCTCAATGGCAGGAGTTTTACCACGGTTGCACTTTCCGGGATTAAAGAGCACTACCGGAAAGCTGTTGCATATCTGGGCTTCAAAATCGTCGGAAAGAAGTGGAGTCCGGATCCGCAACGTCTTGAAAAGATAGCCGGAAAAACCATTACCCGTTTTCCAAAACTTCGTGATTTGACGGAAGGAGTCCTGTCCGATCATGTCACCCGCCTGTTGGAGAAGACTTTCCATGTCGGTGAGGTGGTGGTGGTCAAAATCATGAAAGACGGACGCATTCTTGGGGACTTCACCATCATCATGCAGGAGAATGAGCAGCTGAAAAACGAAACGCTGATTGAGATCTACACCCGTCAGATTGGCCTCATTCTGGATCGGAACCGTGCGGAAAAAGAAATCCGGCATCAATCCGCACTGCAACATATCCTCATGAACATTGCTTCCACTTATATCAATGTATCACCGGATCAGTTAACAGATACGATCGACCGTTCACTGTCTGAACTTGCACAATTTGCCAAAGCCGACCGTGCCTGCATTTTCGAACTCGAACGGGAACAGCCGGTATACCGGAACACACATGCCTGGTTTGCCGGTAATCATCGCCCAGAGTATACCGGCGCAGACAAAATCCCTGCCGATATCATGAATCAATGGCTGGATGATAATGAAAAACAAGGGACTGTTTCCATTCCGGATGTTGCCGGGTTACCGCAAGACGACCCCATACGAATATCACTGGATACGGAAAGCACCAAAAGCCTGATCATACTTCCCATGAAGCATGGCGGTGAATATACAGGATTCATCCGTTTCGACTCGGTAAACAGACACTTTGAGTATACCGAATCGGAACAGACGCTGCTGAAGCTGTTTGCCGATATGATGGTCAACGTTCAGCGTCGTGGTGACCTGGAACAGCAGTTAGTCATTGAAAAAGAGAATGCCCTGGCCGCAAATAAGGTAAAAAGTGAGTTTATTGCCAATATGAGTCACGAAATTCGAACCCCGTTGAATGGTATCATCGGGTTTACAGATCTGCTAATGGGAACTTCGCCCGACCAAATGCAGAAATCCTATCTTGATAATGTAATGACATCTGCAAACCATTTACTGGATATTGTAAATGACATTCTCGATCTGTCCAAAATTGAGGCCGGAAAGCTGGAACTTCACCCTGCACAAACGGATATCGTTGCACTGCTCCAACAATTAACGGAGATAATACGTCATCAGGCTTATCAAAAAGGTTTAAGTATGGAGCTTCTCATTTCACCTGAAGTACCCCGTTATGCCGTTGTCGATCCGATGCGGTTGAAGCAGGTTGTAATAAATCTGCTTAGCAATGCCGTCAAGTTCACCGAAAAGGGTAGTGTCATGCTGGACGTTACTTTCGAAGCTACCGGCCGTAACCATGGTAAGTACCATTTCCGTATCAGTGATACCGGCATCGGTATTGACGAAAATCAGCAGAAAAAACTTTTCCATGCATTTACCCAGGCCGATAATTCCATGAGCCGAAAGTATGGAGGCACGGGGCTAGGCCTGACGATTTCAAACAACCTTGTGGAAAAAATGGGCGGAAAGCTCCATCTCGACAGCACCCATGGTGTCGGCTCCACATTCCGGTTCGAAGTTCCGGTATGGTTCGATGAGCCCTCAAATTCCGATGAACCTTGAGTGCATAAGACCTGCCAACCCGTACTGCGAAAAGCTGATGGAAAATCATTATACTTGATGTTCATACGTTGTACGCCAACCAACCGGATAACCATGACAATTACGGAGAGAATCAGGAGCCATGAAGGATAAACTCAACACTTTTATCGATCATCTGTATCCTGAAGCCATATCCTGGCGGCGCCATCTCCACCGGAACCCGGAACCGGGATTCCGCGAATTTGAAACCACACGATGGATCACCGAAAAGCTCCGGGAGTGGGGCTACGAGGTGCATCACCCCTGCGAAACCGGATGTGTGGCTGTTCTGAAAGGTGATCGGCCATCAGACCGGGTACTGGCACTGCGCGCCGATATCGACGCTCTGCCCATTGAGGAGGAGGGCGAGGCCAAAAAGGAGTTTTTGTCGGAAAACAAAGGGGTGGCGCACTGCTGCGGACACGATCTGCATACCAGCAACCTGCTTGGTACCGCCAGGCTGATATCCGGGTTGAAGCCGGAGGTTCCCGGAACCGTGGTCCTGATCTTCCAGGCCGCAGAAGAGGTGCTTCCGGGCGGCGGAAAACTACTTGTCGAAACCGGCTTCCTGCAGAAGCTGGGGATACAGCATATCTACGGACTCCACACCTATCCGTACCTCGAACCCGGCCGTATCGCCACCAGAGAAGGGCCTTTGATGGCCTCAACCAGTGAATTCCACATGGATATCCATGGGAAAGGGGGACACGCCGCCGCCCCGCACCAGGCCGTTGATCCGATTGTTATTGCCGCCGGCATTGTGCAGCAGCTTCAGACCATCATCAGCCGCAGTATCGATCCCACCGAGGCAGCCGTTGTCACGGTAGGAAAAATCCAGGGGGGAACAGCGCCCAACATCATCCCGGAAAAAGTCATGCTTGAAGGAACTATTCGCACTTTTGATGAAGAACAAACCCGCCATATCTTTGAACGCATATCCGGGATAGGGAAACACACCGCTGCTGCAGCCGGAGGCAGTGCAGAGTCACGGCTGATCACCGGATACCCCCCGGTGATCAATAATCCGGAAACCACCCGGAACCTTTTTGAAACCGCCGATGAAGTGACCGTTGAACTCCGGAAACCCGTTATGGCCGGTGAAGACTTCTCCTTTTACCAAAAAGAATTCCCGGGCACGTTTTTCTTTCTGGGCAGTGGCAGCGAAGAAGCCGACAGTCTATACGGCTGGCACCACCCGAAATACAATGTCGATGAACGGTGTCTGAAAACCGGAATGACGGTAATGGCATCCCTTGTTCTAAAGGAAGAGTGATAGCTGTAGTGGCATACTGCCCGCTCTGTATTGTTACTATGAAAAAAAGACGTATTTTAGTGGCTGTCAAATCCGTTCTGATAAGGGTCTGAGAATTCAGGCGGTAACTGTCAATTCTGTGAATACACGTACCCATCGGAGCCCGGGGCGCCGGATGGAAACGTGGGGTTTATTAGTGTAGTTCGAAATTCCGGACTTATGGTTCAAGCATTCAGAGCCATTGGCAGGGATTTTCCCGACTCTAATCGGATTTAATCAAAATACTCCTTACGGATTATATGGAATCCCGTATCATAGCTTCCAATCTGGCGGATCTGTACCGTCAGGCAGCAGAGAAATATGAGTCACTTCCGGCTTTTGCTACCCGACACAAGGCGCTTGACTGGAATCCCGTCTCATTTCGCGAAATCTACGAGCAGGGCATGGATTTGGCTGCCGGACTAATAGAGATCGGGGTCAAGGCGCGCGAACATGTCGGCCTGTTCAGTGACAACCGGCTGGAGTGGATGCTGGCCGATTATGCCATACAACTGTCCGGTTCGGTCAACACTCCACGTGGTGCGGATGTAACCGATGAAGAGCTGATTTACATCATTAACCATGCCAAAATCCGTGTCGCTTTCGTAGAAAACGACGCTTTGCAGAAGAAGATTCTCCGGTTGCGGCCGGAACTTCCCGATCTGCGCGAGATCATTCTGCTCAGCTCAAAAAGCGAAGCCCTGGAGGGAGTCCGGCCGCTCAAAGAAATCGCCGCCATTGGTACCTGGCAGCGTAAAAATGGCGACAAACGCGTGAATGACCGAATGAATGCCATACGTCCGGATGACCTGTTCACACTCATCTACACTTCAGGGACTACCGGAAAACCGAAAGGGGTGATGCTGACACACTCCAACATGATGTCCCAGATGGAGGTCATCCCCATCGAACTCACCTGCACCGACCGCGTTCTCTCCATTCTGCCCATCTGGCATATTTTCGAGCGGGTGTTTGAGGTATACACCATTTGTTGCGGTACCTGCACTTACTATACAAGCATCCGGACGTTGGGTGAAGACCTGAAATACGTGGAACCCACTTTCATGGGATCGGCTCCGCGACTTTGGGAGAGCCTGCATCAGCGCATCCTGGAAAATGTACGGAGTGCCCACCCGGTGCGGCGCGCCCTGTTCCACATCGCCTATTTCCTCGGCCACTACTATCAGGAATCCATATTTTACCTGACCAATAACGATCTGCAGCTCAAGCCGGAATCCATGATCAAACGCGGAGTTTTACGTGCTGCTCATGCTCTCCGGCTGCTGGTTCTGCTACCCTGGTACGGATTCTTCAATGCGGCAGTACTTGAGAGCGTTCGCCAAAGCGCCGGCGGATCTATCAAGGCGACCGTTTCGGGGGGCGGGGCCCTTCCGCTGGAAATAGACAAGTTCTTTAATTACATCGGCATCCCCGTACTGGAAGGCTACGGCCTGACCGAAACCTCACCGGTCATTGCCGTGCGTACCGAAGACAAGCTTGTCAACGGCACTGTGGGTCCGCCGGTGGCCGACACCGAAGTACGCATCGTCGACCTGGAAACCGAAGAGGTGCTCTACCCCAATGAAAAATATCCGTACGACGGACGCGGCATGCGTGGAGAAATCTGGGTGCGCGGGCCGCAGGTCATGAAAGGGTACTACCGGGAGCCGGAAATCACCCGGAAAGTGCTGCTGGAAGGCGGGTGGTTCCGGACCGGTGACCTGGGCATGATGACCTTCAACGACTCGCTTAAAATATTGGGACGCAGTAAATCGACCATCGTCCTCTCCAATGGTGAAAATCTTGAGCCCGAGCCACTCGAGATGCAGCTCCGCCAGAGCCGTTACATCGAGCAATGCATGGTGGTGGGACAGGATCAGAAATTCGTAGGGGCCCTGATAGTTCCAAAGCTCGATGTCTTCCAGGAAGAAAATATACAGGCCGAATCGCTCGCCGAGCTCTCAGAAAATCCCAAGGCTAAACGGATCATCCGGGATGAGATCAAACAGATGCTCTCCGCCGGCAATGGTATTAAAAACTTCGAACAGGTGCGAGATTTCCGCTTGCTTTCCAACAACTTCAAAGTGGGTGAGGAACTGACCAACCTCTTCAAGCTGAAGCGCCATGTCGTTGAACAGAAATACGAAAAAAACATCCGGGATATGTTCCATCCCAAAGAAGTGAAGGTATAAGAATATGGATATTCAAACCCAGCTTCTGTACCCTATCGACCAGATTCTGCTGGCTCTGATGATCTTTGTGATCATGTTCGGAATGGGGGGTAGTCTGACCGTCGATGATTTCAAGGCCGTGGCCCGGCGTCCGCGCGGGGTACTCATCGGTTTTCTGTCCCAATTCGGCGTAATGCCGCTTATTGCTCTCGGTTTGGCAGTAGTGCTCAACCTTCCTCCCGCATTTGCCATCGCCCTGATCCTCATCGGGTGCCTGCCGGGTGGAACCACTTCAAACATGTTTGCCTATTTTGCCCGGGGTTCGGTCGCCCTCAGTATCTCCATGACCACCGCATCCACACTTCTGGCGCTTCTTATGATGCCGATCCTGCTCGAGCTATACACTACCGGGTTTACCCGGCAGATTACCGAGGCCATGGTGGCGGCCGGAGCAGACTCCAGCGCCGAGTTTGTGATTCCGACCTTGAATATCATCTCGTCTCTGGTGTTGGTGCTGGTGCCGGTAGCCGGAGGGATGGTACTGCGCCGATATTCTCCGGGATGGGCCAAAACAGCAGAAGACACCGCCGGATTTGTAGCTATCATAGTGATCCTCTACCTTCTCGGAACCGCCTTCATCCGTCACAGCAATCTCTTTCTGGAGACCCCCTGGCAGGTATACTTCTCGGCCATTTCCGTCGGATTGCTCGGTTTCCTGTTCGGCTACTGGGTTTCACGTCTGTTCGGGGTGCAGCCACTCTTTCAGCGGGCCATCTCCCTGGAGACCGGTATTCAGAACGGGCCCGTATCCTTTGCCATTATCTTGCTGAGCTTTCCCGAACCGTCGATCCAGAACCAGATGCTTTGGCTCGCGATCCTCTACTCTACCTTTATCGTCATGACCTCCTCCTTTATCACGCTTTACCTGCGGAAAAGAGGAAAATTCGACTGGGAAGTTCACCGCAACACCGTGGTGCACAACCGGCTTTTCGGAGAGGAGTATGTCACCGATTATCCCCAGGGTTTCCTTCCGCCGAGAATTGCACATGACCCGAGTCAGGGTACATCTCCAAGTCAGAAGCGGTAAAGTGCGGCACGGTAAACGGTGACCTGTGCCGAAATAATGGAAGGTGCGGCAAACTGCGCCGGGGTTACGGCGTGCATCACAGGCAGCGGGATCAAGCTACTCACTCACCGTTTGCTTCATTCGAGCACAGCCCGCTCACTTGACGAATGTCATCTTTCGGCTGATTCGGTTGTTTCCGGTACGAAGTTCATAGATATACACTCCGCTGGCCAGGTCCGATGCATCAAAAATATAGGTATATTCACCGCCTTTCTGCCAGTCATCCACCAATACACGCACCCGCTGTCCCATTGCATTATACACCGTTAGTTTCACATTGCTTTGCCGCTCCAGCGAGTAGGTGATCCTGGTCTCCGGATTGAACGGATTGGGATAGTTTTGCTCCAGCCGGAAGGAATGGCTGCGCTCTGTTTCCCCCCCGTTGCCGGACGTGTCGGCGGAAGCGACGCCGGCTTCCAGACTGAAATTATTGAATGTAACCCGGTTGCCTTCATCAGCCGACATATCCTCTCCGTCGAAGCGGATTCGCATCCGGAAGTCCGGGTTGTCGTTGACATCTTCCACTTCACTGAAGTCAATCTCATACAGCTGGTACTCAAAGCTCAGCGAATGCCGCAGAGACGGCAACTCGTTGCCGGTCCATTCGGGCTCTCCGGTTCCATCTACAGACGCGGCGTAATCGATTAGCAATTCATCGGCCGCCCCCTCGTCCATGGCGGCAAAACGGATAACGACCCCCTCCATACCGGTGGTCGGCATATGGAAGACCAGTGTATTATCCCCACCGCCGCCGGTGAACGGCTGGCAAACCTGCAGTGCCCGCATGGTGTTGATGTCATACGGGCGGCCCTGATTGCCGACGGGCCGGTAGTTGATGTCGGTGGGACGGTTGCGGCGCTCCAACGACGCTTTTCTCCAATCGGGATGCTCATCATCAAACGGGTAGCCCTCCAGCGCCGAATGGAAGCGGATTCGGGCTTGGTCCATTAGTGCGTAGCCTGCTTCCAGTTCTTCAAACGGTGTGTTATTGGCAAGTTCTTCGCCGAAATACCAGAAATAGCGCAACTGTGTCTGCGGCAGATGGTCGGGGGCCGGTATCTGAGAATCGATCCATTCAAAACGATCTTCAATAAAGTTGATGATAAACCTGATTTCATCCTCATAAGTGGGCAAACCCGGACGGCTGTATTTCCACACATCCTCGCCGATAATCGGCCATCGCTCAAAATTGCGTTTGCGCGCTTCGTCCAGCTTTTCCACATAATCATTGATCATATTCACCACATGATCGGTGGCGAAGGGGCCCTGGCGCAGCTCCCACCAGCGTTCATGGTATCGCTTCTTGAAATCCGGATCCTGAAAAAGCCGTGTATACCACCCGTTGACATACGCTCCCTCCCATAGATTCGTGTAGTACCATCCAGTGGGTGAATCTCCACCCCATCCCTCTCGCGGGTCATGATTTCCTATACTCAGGTTATAATCCCAGAGCGGTCCCATCACCAGCCGCCCGCCGCGATCTTTATACATGAAAGTGCTGAGCCGATAGCCGTCCATCTCTTTGAGAGCTTCGGTGATAAGATGGTGATCGATAAACGATTCCGGATCCATCCAGGCGGCATATCCGTCCCGGGAATCCCTGAAATTGTGGCCGAAGAGCGCCGTCTCAAGATCGCCGATATAACCGGAAATCCAGCTGCGCTGTTCCGGGGTGATATCCTCGTGTTGCGGACGAACCAGCGCGAAACCGGTATTTTTAGAGTGCGTACTGCGGAAATGGACGTCCCGGTCGTAGTTAATGATGTATCCGCCGGTGATTTCCGGCTCGGAATCATCCTCCGGGGTCAGTTTGGCGATATTCACGCGGTTGTTATCCCATTTGATCCGTTCCACCAGCATATAGACCCCGTGATAGTGATCCCTGGTCACCGGCCCGTCACCTTCATGCAGGAAAAGCTCCACAAACCGGGTACGCGGAGCATAGCGGCCCATATCCTCACTGAGTCGGTAGGCAACCGCATTCCGGATCAGGGTCCGGTCATCCCAGGGTGCGTGCATGATCCAGTTGTTCTCCGCCGGCATTCCCAGAATAGATTCGTTGCGATTTTCACCCCGGTCATCGATCAAGCGTACGCCGAACTGTTTTTTGGGGAAGCTGAGTGAGCTGGATCCCCGGTAATTGGACTCCGACCGGCTGTGCAGATGCAGATCGTCGGTCAGCAGCCGGGCACGTCCGTCTTCTTTGGTATCGATGACCGAAAAGTAGACCGTACTCCGAATGTTACCTCCGGGATGCATTGGATCATCGAACTGATGGACAATCACCAGGGGCAAATTCGAGTCGAAGTCCTTCACATTGCGATCAAGCTGACTATACACTCTGGTTGTGATTTCGCCGGCCCGGCCCTCTTCATCATAAGCCCGCGCACGGATCAGCATCGATCCCGATACCGGTATCGGACCCTGGTATGTTTCGGTGAACCGTGAAGGATTTCTTCCATTGGTGGTATAGTATATCGCAGCCCCCTCCTCAGCGGTTATCTCCAGGTCGAAAGCCTGTTCATATGTACCGGCGGAATGGGAAAAAACGGGAGCCGCTGGCGGGTCGGATGCCAATGACGTACCTGCTGAAGCAGTCTTTCCATACGCGTCGGTACTCCCGGACACGATGGCGGCTGAAGATATAACAACAAGCACCAGGAGGCTCAGCTGACGGAGAAATCGGACAAATACTTTCATGAATGAACCGTTCCGGTATATCAATTACCAATAAGGCACCCCCTCCTTGAACATCCGGAACCAGGGTGATTCTGCATATTCGAGACTATGTAAATATAACGCTCAACAGTCGTGAAATAATGTTTTTTTTTGAGAAAATGCCTTTTACAGTTATATAAGGCGGCTATTTAATCAGAGACATCGTACGTGATTCGTGCTTTTCTCCGGCTTGCAGCTTGTAGACGTACAAACCACTTGCCAGTCCTTCTGCATCAAAATGCACCTGATGTTCTCCGGCTGAAACCGGTTCATCAACAAGGGTTGCCACTCTGCGACCGAGCACGTCATAGACCTCAATCAGTACGTTTCTACTCTCCGAAAGCTGATAATTGATAACCGTACTCTCATTGAACGGATTGGGATAATTCTGCTCCAGCCGGAAGTTATAGTCTTGCTCTCCTTCGCTGCTGCCGGTCGTGTCGGCGGCTTCTGTGCCTGAATCCAGACTGAAATTGTTGAAGCTCACGCGATTTCCATCATCTGCCGACAGGTCCTCTCCGTCGAACCGGATACGGATCCGGAATTCCGGATTACTGTCAACCTCAGATACATCACTGAAGTCAAGTTCATAAAGTTGATATTCAAAACTGAGCGGATGACGCAGCGAGGAAAGACCGTCGGTGGTCCATTCGGGCTCTCCGGCTTCATCCACAGACGCGGCGTAATCGATTAGCAATTCATCGGCCGCCCCCTCGTCCATGGCGGCAAACCGGAACACCACATTTCCCATACCGGCAGTCGGAAGATCAAAAACGAGGGTGTTTTCACCTCCGTCGCCGGTGAATGGCTGGCGCACCTGTAAAGCGCGCATCGCGTCGTGGTCAAACGGCCGGCTGTGGTTCCCTTTTTCACGATAGTTCAGCTCTATGGGCCGGTTTCGCCGCTCCATAGACGCTTTTCTCCAGTCGGGGTGCTCTTCATCGAATGGATAACCCTCAAGCGCCGAATGAAATTGAAGAGATGCCTTGTTCAGCAGCGAATAGTCGGCTTCCAAAGACTCAAACGGGGTGTTATTGGGCAGTGTTTCATCAAAAACCCAGTAATAAGCAAGACGTTTCTCAGGGAGATCATCGGGTGGATCACCCATTCGGGAGTCGATCCATCGCATGCGTCGTTCCACCCAGTCGATCATGTATTCGACTTCTTCCTCGTATGTGTCGCCGATGAAGTGGTTCGGCCAGACATAATGGCCGAGAATCGGCCAGCGCTCGAAATTCCGTTGCTGCGCCTCATCCAGCTTGTCGGCATAGTCACGGATCATGTTCACAATATGTTCGGTTGCAAACGGTCCCTGACGCAGTTCCCACCAGCGTTCACGGTATCGCTCCTCAAACTCCGGATCCTCGAACATACGCCTGTACCATCCATTAAGATAGTCTTCTTCACTGATTTGGGTATAGTACCAACCGTGGGGTTGCCAGGCCTGCAGGTAATCACCGTTACCAAGACTGATGTTATAGTCCCACACCGGGCCCATCACCAGCCGGTCTTCCCGATCCTTGTGCAAATAGGTGCTCAGCCTGTAGCCGTCTATCTCCTTCAGAGCCTCGGTGATTAAATGATGATCAATAAAGGACTCCGGTTCCAGATACGCCGCATATCCTTCCTCGGGATCCCGAAAATCGGGTCCGAACAGCGCCGACTCCAAATCACCGAGGTAACCGGATATCCAGTTGCGCTGTTCCCGTGTGATATCCCAATCCTGCGGCCGCACCAGGGCAAAGCCGGTCCTTCGCTCGGTGCTCCAGATATGTTCATCCCGGTCGTAGTTGATGATGTACCCGCCGGTGATCTCCGGCTCTGAATTATCCTCCGGCGTCAACTTGGCGATATCCACCCGGTTGTTATCCCATTTGATACGTTCCACCAGCATATAGACTCCGTGATAATGGGTCTCACTGACCGGACCGTCCCCCTCATGCAGAAAAAGCTCAACAAAACGGGTGCGTGGAGCATAGCGCCCCATATCTTCGCTCAGCTGGTAGGCAACCGCATTACGCATCAACGTTTTATCATCATAAGGGGCATGCATGATCCAGTTGTTTTCAGACGGCATTCCCAAAATCGGTTCGTTACGATTTTCACTCTGTTCGTCGATCAGCCGAACCCCAAACTGTTTCTTGGGAAATTGTAGTGAGCTGGATCCCCGGTAGTTGGATTCGGTGCGGCTGTGCAGGTGCAGGTCGTCAGAGAGCAGGCGTGCGCGACCGTCCTCATCGGTATCGATCACCGTAAAATAGGCCGGTGTCCTGGAATGCCCTTCGGGATGCATGGCCTGATCAAACTGATGAACGATAACCAGGGGCAGGTCTGAGTCAAAGTCCACCACACTGCGTGCAAGCTGACTGTAAATCTTTGTAACGGTCTCTCCGGCAATACCCTCCTCATCATATGCCCGCGCACGAATCATTACCGATCCGGAAATGGGAATCGGCTCTCCCTGCTTATACTCTTCGGAAGACGGTGTGGGAGCTCTTCCATTGGTGGTATAGTAGATGGCAACTCCCTCTTCTGCCATGATTTCCAGCTCAAACGGTTGATCATACGTTCCTGCCGGATGGGAAAACTCCGGTGGTGGCAATGGTTCGGCTGAAATCGATGACGCAAACAACAATCCTGCAAATAAAGAAGATAAAAAGACAAATGATTTCATGCGGGATGGATAATAAAGCGAATAATATAGCAAAACCAGTCTCGGGTCCCTGAAAAACGGAATAAACGCGTTTCCATGTTAGTAACAGCCTTGGAATTTATCAAACGAGATCCGCGATATAATGTTTTTTCTTTATGCCGCAGTACGCTCATTCACTATCAGGAATTATTTCCTATTTAAGCAGCAGCATAGTCCTTGACCGTCGGAAAGAGCCGGCCTGCAGGCGGTATATGTAAACACCGCTGGCCAGTCCGCTGCCGTCGAACATAACCGTATGCCGGCCCTCTGTGAGCACATCATCCACCAGTACCGACACCTTCCTGCCCAGCGCATCAAACACATCAAGTTGTACCGGAGATTCCTCCGGCAGCTCAAAGGTAATCCGGGTACCTGTATTGAAGGGGTTGGGATAGTTCTGATCCAGGGAAAACGATGCCGGAACCGGTTCCGGTGTGGAGTCGGCATCGGTGGCTTTGCGAAACAAAGCGGTAAGCCGTACCCGTTCGGTCATGGGCAGTTCGACCTTTATTTCAGAGAGGTATTCGGTTTGTGAAGAATCTTTTGTGTCCGGGAGATTTTCGGTGCCGGAAGAATTCCTTGTTTCAGAAGAATTTCCGGTGTTAGAGGAATCCCTGGTGTCGGAAAAATTTTCGGTTCTTTGCGGAGACAGTTTCTGTTTCTCCCAGCTATCAAACTCATAGCCCGGACGGGCCCAGGCGGTCACGGTTACCGGCAGATCCCGGAAGTAAAACCCCTGCCACGGCCAGGGATCCTTGTCCACCCCAACGGCACCCGGCCGAATATCGACGGTATTGACCCGGATATATCCTTGTGCCGGATCCGCGACATCGAGCGTAAGCGCCAACGTATCGCGACTGCCGAACTGCATCAGATGGTCCCACTGATGCCCAGGCCGCTTAACGGCAAATTGTCTCATCTCCTCAACATCGTCGACCCATTCATTGTAACTCATCGGATAACGGTTTGATCCGCTTAACCTGAACTCAGCATCGCCACGCCGGTGAATATGTTCATCGATTTCCGGAGCATAGATCGCCTGGAGCGAGTCGAGCAGCGCCGACATGTGGCCGGGTTGAAACGCGGTATTGAGCTGATCCGCATAACGGTTGTAAAACCGGTCGCGGAACGGTTGTCCGGACATCAATCCGTCAAACAGCGTGTTGGACCAGGCATAACGTCCGCTTCCCGTGGCACGGTCCAATGTGTTTTCGGTAACCCTGGAAAACCATCCGAAACCGAAGTCCGTATCATACATCAGCCAGCGCCAGCGGCCATCTTGTTCGGGAACGTCAGCCTCCGGATGGTATTCGCCGTGGGCCGCCCGCCAGAAGTCGATATTATTGTGCGGCCAGTCGGTATTGGCCGAATGGATCTGGGCGATGAAATAGTCGATCAGATTGTCGATGTCGATCTGATGCCGGGCTTTTTCGAAGTTGGCCGGATGGTTCATATCCGTGGTGTCGGCGCCCAGCAAACCGTCACGCAGTTCCAGATAGTCGGTGTTGTCACCTTCTTTGGGATTATTGGCCGAACGCGTGAGCAGATCGATTTCGCCGGGTCCCAGACCGTAATGAGTCTCCAGGTAATGACGATCATAGCGCTGCCGGACATTGTAGATTCCCCAGTATTCCCCGTTCAGAAATACAATAGCCGGACGGGCGTGCTGTACATCGAACCGCATATGCCGGACACTCTCCTGAATATAGACATCACGGAACATGGTAGAGGTTACATCCTGACCTGAATTACGCAGAATCAGCCGGTTGAAATCATCCAGTTCCAGATGAGGAAACATTTGGTAACGGAACCGGCTTTCCCCATAGTCACTGCGCGAATACAGCCGGAAACTTTTCTGTGGAAAGGCGCGCCCCCATCCCCCGTGGATGCGGATGCCGATGTCCTGATCAATCGTCTTGCTCCCGTCGGTTTCGTAGAATGCCAGATGTGCCGGTCGTTCCCAGTCGCGCCCTTGCCGGTTGTAGTTGGCCGGTGTTCCACCGTTGAAAGTGGTACCGCCTTTATCGCGCCACTCCTGGTGAACCCGACCCAGCACGTAGATCCCTTCATCGAAATCGAACAGATGGTTTCGGTCGGTGGTGATGGTTATTACCGGAAGAGAATACCGGTTGTTTCCTTCCTCATAAATAAACCAGGTTCCGGTACGGGCCGGACCCGGCAGGTCACCGTCGCGGAAGACACGGGCGCGGACCACCGTTCCCTTGTACACCTTGCTGTCGGGGGTGCCCGCCGGAGCGTACTGGTGGGAGATTTCCGTAATTTCCGAAAGATCATTGAGTTCTTCGGAGCGGTCGGTGATAGATATCGGACCGTGGTAGAGCGGTGCATCGGGACCCGGCTCGCTGCCGTCCAGCGTGTAGCGGATTTGTGCACCTTCGTGGCGGGTTGTGATTTCAAGAGTCAGCGGTCCCGTATGGAAACCGTCGTCCGCTGAAAATTCGGGCGGATCAAGAATTTTTCCGAATCCGGTTGAGCTGCTATTGGTGGTTCCGGGCGTGGGCCGGTCGAAAAAGACCCAATCGTCGGAACCGTCGGGCAGTCGCCCGTAAGAGCGGTCAGACGGGATATGCACAGGAGGCACATGATCGATGAGATGCCGGTCTTCGGGCAGCGTCGGATGGGTCAACAGAACCTCCTCTCCCTCACGGGCAATGGCGAAGTTGGTGTGCAGAGGTCCTGCAGGATCGCGCCGATCCTTGCCCGAAGCCCGGATGAGCAGGAATTCGCCGGGTGACAGAGTGACACCCTCCGGAATCACCCACCGGAACGGACGTTCCGGGTCATCGGACAGTCCGTAATGGCTCAGATCGGCGGTTCCTGTCGAACCGGGGTTGTAAAGTTCGATCCAGTCCTCATAATGGCCATCTTCGTCAGTGATCGTCGTATTGTTGGAGGCCTGGATTTCGTTTATCACGACCTGGGGTTCATTAGTCGTGGTTTGATATTCGTTAATCAGGAACGGCGGTGTATTTGCCGCAACTTTTTCTTCATTGGTCACATTTTGATGTTCGTTAGCCACGACCTGAGGTTCATAAGATGCGATCTGTGATACGACTTCCGGTGATGACCGAATGGCAGAAGGTATCAGCATCAAAGTCACAATGACCTGGAGGAAGTGAATCTGGCGTACAAAAACGACGGATAATAACAACATGGTTTAGTTGAAGTCACCGGTGAAATTTACATAAAGACAATATCATTTTACCGGATACTTTACTAAAAGGAAAGAACCGGCCCGACAGGTTGATTCATTTGATATACGTCATCATACGGGATGAGCTCATATCTCCGACCTGAAGACGGTAGACATAGATTCCGCTGGCCAGTGCGGCAGCGTCAAATTTCACCTGGTGCACACCCGCATCCAACCGTTCATTGACCAGTGTATCAACTCTTCGTCCGAGTACATCAAATACTTCAAGCACAACAAACCGGTCCTCCGGTAACTGGTAGCTGATCACCGTCTCTGAATTGAAGGGGTTGGGATGATTCTGCTTCAGTTTGTAAGTCTCCGGTATTGCTCCCCGCTCTGCGTCTTCATCCGGTTCGGAGGTCAGGCTGAAGTTGTTGAATGTTACACGTCCACCGTCATCGGCTGACATATCTTCACCCTCGAAACGGATTCGGATTTTGAAATCGGAATTGTTGTTCACCTCGGGCAACGGACTGAAATCGAGTTCAAAAAGCCGGTATTCATCGCTTAACGAATATTCACGATCCTGGAGCCCTTCGGTCGTCCATTCGGGCTCTCCGGCTCCATCCACAGATGCGGCGTAATCGATAATCAATTCATCGGCCGCTCCCTCATCCATAGCGGCAAACCGGAATACGACATCCTCAACCCCGGTCGTCGGCAGGTCAAAGATCATCTTGCTTTCTCCCCCGCTGCCTTCTAACGGTTTCCTGACCTGCAGGGCCCGCATCGCATTCTCATCAAAGGGCCGGCCGTGGTTTCCAACAGCGTGATAATTCAGTTCTGTGGGACGGTTTCGCCGCTCCATCGATGCCTTTCGCCATTGGGGATGCTCCTCATTAAAAGGATAGCCCTCAAGTGCCGAGTGATAATGCAGACGGGCTTTTTCCAGCAATGAATAATGGGCCTCGAGTTTCTCCAGAGGGGTGTTATTCGGCATAGTATCTCCGAAATACCAAAAATGGCGGAGATCGGTTCCGGTCGTGTTCGCCGGAGGAGGACCCAGCCGGTAGTCAACCCACTGGAGACGCTGCCGGGTCCAGTCAATCATATACTCCACCTCCTCCTGATAGGTGTCAAAAACTTCGCAATTAAACATCACCCATTCTCCCATAACAGGCCAGCGTTCATAGTTGCGCTGCTGCGCCTCGTCCAGCTTTTCGGCGTACTCGCGCATCACGTTCACCACATGATCGGTGGCGAGCGGTCCACGGCGAAGCACCCACCAGCGCTCCCGGTACCGCTCCCGGAAATCCGGATCTTCAAACAGGCGGGTGTACCAGCCATTGAGATACCTTTCAGGCGAATTATCCGGATGCGCCAAAAAGTCCTCATAGTACCAGTGTGTCGGCTCACACCCAAAATTCAGGTTCCCGACACTGGTATTTCCCATGCTGAGATTCCAGTCCCACAAGGGCCCCATCTTGATGCGTGATCCGCGATCTTTATACAGATAGGTGCTTTTGCGGAATCCGTCAACTTCTTTCAATCCTTCCGTGATCAGGTGATGATCGATAAACGACTCCGGTTCCAGCCAGGCAGCATATCCCACTTCGGGATCGGTAAAGTTATCACCAAAAAGGGCGTCCTCAAGTTCACCTATATGGTTGGATAACCAGTTGCGCTGAACACTGGTAATATCTTCGTCCTGGGGCCTGACCAGCCGGAAACGGGTATTACGACGGGAACCCCGGATATGCGTTTCATAAGTGTCGTGGTTCAGTATATACCCGCCGGTTATCCCGGGTTCCTGGCTGTCATCGGGAGTCAGTTTGGCCACATCCACGCGGTTATTATCCCATTTGATGCGCTCCACAAGCATGTATACGCCATGGTAATGATCCCGGGTGACCGGTCCATTTCCGTCATGCAGAAAAAGCTCAACAAAGCGGGTCCGGGGTGAATAGGTCCCCGTATCTCTGCTCAACTGAAACGCCACTGCGTTGCGCATCAAAGTCTTGTCATCATAAGGGTTATGCAGTATCCAGTTATTTTCCGAAGGCATACCCAGAATCGGTTCATTGCGATTTTCGCCTTCTTCATCGATAAGGCGGATGCCGAACTGCCGTTTGGGAAACGTCAGCGAGCTGTTGCCCCGGTAATTGGATTCTGATCGGGCATGAACATGCAAGTCATCCGTTAACAGACGGGCTCTGCCACTGTCATCAACATCTATGATGGATATATATACAATGGTTCTGTCACAGTTGGTACCCCATGTCGGCGGGATATCCGAACATTGTGAAAGCATGGTCTCATTGTGCTCATTGACTATAACCAGTGGAAGGTTGGAGTCAAATTCAGCAATATTATAACTCAACTGATTATAGATACGGGTCACCGATGCGCTGGAGTCCCCTTCGGTATGATAGGCGCGGGCCCGGATCATCATCGAGCCCGATATTTCAATCCCGGTATCTTCTTTATACGGAAGAGAGGTTTTCGTGGGCGTTTCACCGTCCGTTGTATAATAAACGGTTTCTCCCTCCCCGAAACTCAATTCCAGTTGAAACGGCTCCGTAAAAGTGCCTGCAGAGTGCGAAAATCCGGGTGGTAAAAGAGGTTCGGCATAAACTGCTGCAGGCAGGAGTAATAATATCAGAAAACGGCAGCAATGTGCCATTTGAATAAGATATTTATATCCATCCTACTTTTTCCCGGGTTTTGTTCCCAGATGCACTCCTTCGCCATAAGCTTCGGCTACCGCCTCCATGACGGTTTCCGAGAGTGTCGGGTGGGGATGGACCGCCTGGATGATTTCGTGTCCGGTCGTCTCCAGGTCACGGGCCACCACCGCTTCGGTGATCATATCGGTGACATCGGCCCCGATCATGTGGCAGCCGAGCCATTCTCCGTATTTTTCATCAAAGATCACCTTCACAAAGCCGTCCGTCTGACCGGCACCCACCGCCTTTCCGTTGGCCCGGAAGGGAAATTTACCCACCTTGATCTTATGTCCGGCTTCCTTCGCCTGGACTTCGGTCATGCCGACCGATGCCACCTGCGGCTGACAATAGGTACAGCCCGGTATGTTGTTGTAGTTGATAGGCTGGGGATCCTGTCCGGCTATCCGCTCTATGCAGCGCAATCCTTCATGGGATGCCTTATGCGCCAGCCATGGCGGACCGGCCACATCGCCGATGGCGTAAATGCCCTTGACATCGGTCTGATAGGTCGTGCGATCGACCTGAATGGCGCCATTTTCCACTTTCACGCCGATATCTTCCAGGCCAAGCCCCTCTACATTGCCGACCACTCCGACCGCCGACAGAACCACATCGGTCTCGATTTTCTCTTCTCCCTTCTTTGTTTTAACCGTAACCGACACTTTCCGGCCCTTCTTTTCGACCTTTTCAACCGTACTTTCGGTGAGAATGTTCATGCCTTTTTTCTTGTAGAGCTTCTCCAGCTCCTTGCTGACTTCGGCATCCTCAACCGGCAGAATATTCTTCTGCATCTCCACAACCGTCACTTCGGTGCCTATCGAATGGTAGAAGTAGGCAAACTCGATGCCGATGGCCCCGCCTCCGACAATTACCATACGTTTGGGCTGTTTTTCCAGCTTCATCGCCCGTTCGTAGTCGATCACGGTTTTGTCATCGAACTTCAGATTGGGCAATTCACGCGCCCGGGCACCGGTTGCCACCAGAAAATGTTTAGCCTTGATCCGTTCGGTCTCCTTTTCTTTGTCATCCAGAACCTTCAGTTCCGATTCGGAGGCAAAAACCCCTTTACCCTTGAGCACCTCGATCTTGTTGGTCTTCAAGAGAAACTGAACGCCCTTGCTCATCTTGTCAGCGGCACGGCGGCTTCGCTTAATGATCTTCGGAAAATCGGTTTTTACATCACCCGCCTCAAAGCCGTAGTCTCCGGCATGTTCCAGATATTCGGCTACCTGAGCCGATTTGAGCAGCGCCTTGGTGGGAATACAGCCGATGTTCAGACAGACTCCTCCCAGATCTCTTTTTTCCACAATGGCCGTTTTCAAACCAAGTTGACTGGCACGGATAGCCGCCACGTAGCCGCCCGGACCCGAGCCGATTACACAAACATCAAATTCTTTCGCCATAATTGCCTTATCCCGTTATGTTGGTTGTAATTATTTCAAAATTTCTGATTCTTCCTGTCAATTCCACGCACAATTTACGGATTATACCGGATTTTATCAGAGAACGTTTGTTTCTATATTGATACCGGATAGCCTTGCATACACATTGTAACACGACATGGGTGAAAAAATATCCGGAATGTTTCAAAAAAAGCAATCTCACGGGATGGTGCTTCTCCCGCCAAGGCTTGAAAACCGTAGCGGCAAACCCAGAAAAATGGGCCTGGAAATTGAATTTTCCGGGTTAACCATCGACCGGATCATCTCCCTGGTACGCATGTGCTACGGGGGCGAAACAGAATCGGAAAGCGATTATAAAAAGTATGTAAGGAATACCCGGCTGGGTGATTTCACCATCGAAATGGACTGGATCCTGCTCCAGAAAATGGCCAAAACCGATTATTTCCGAAGCATCGGAAAGGAGATCGGCATTGAAATTGATTCCCGGTGGCAAAAGACGGCAGAACGGATGCTGGCATCCACCGCGGAGCCTTTTGTCCCGTATGAAGTCTCTTTTCCACCGGTTACCTTTCATCAAATCGCGGATCTGGAAGAGCTTCGAATCGCCATCCACCGGATGCAGGGAAAGGGCACTTCTGCATCACCGTTCCACGCCTTTGGACTCCATCTCAATCCCGAAACGCCTTCAGACGACCCCGTGGTCATTTTACGCTATCTTCAGGCTTTTTTACTGCTGTATGAGTGGCTTCGTCTCTCCCATGAGATCGATATGATGCGCGAAATCACCCCGTTTATCGATCCCTTTCCAGCCCCCTACGTGGAAAAAGTGCTCGAACCCCTGTATGAACCCGATATTGGCGGACTGATCGATGATTACCTGGATAACAACCCAACCCGGAATCGTCCGCTTGACATGCTTCCCCTGTTTTCATGGCTGGATGAAGACCGGGTTCGCAAGCGCCTTTCGGATGAGCTGATCCGTCCGCGTCCCGCCTTTCACTACCGGCTGCCCAACAGCTCAATCGACGACCCGGAGTGGAGTTTTACCAGGGAGTGGAATGTGTGGGTGGAGGTGGAACGATTGGCGGAATCCGGCGAAAAGATCAAAAACCTGCAACAACTCTATCTCAAGCGGAAACGTCACCCCTTTAAAACCTGGACCGAAACCTGGATGCGGGAGATGCGGACCCTGTTCATGGAGTAATCTTACCACCGATAATTTCATACAGCAACTGAGAACTTCACACGGCAGTTGAGAGTTTCATAAGGCAGCCGCAAATTTCACAGTCAACTGCAAACTTCACGCGGCAACTGGAAAATTCACGCGGCAACTGGAAAATTCAGCGATTCTGCAATTGAAACCGCAGAACGTGCCTTTTCGATCAACAATGTGATATACAATGCAAAAAAAACCTGTCGTCTGGGTATCAGGCCCGGAAAAAGGTGGAACGGCGGCCTGGCTGGCTACCCGTTTTGCCGTGCGGCGAAGCGGCGGCAAAGCCGTCCGGATAACCCCGGCAACTTTCGAAAAGGTGCGGCGAAAGACCCCTGCGGATGCTCCACATGCTCTCATTCTGGGCGGCGGAGCCGATATCGATCCGGGCCGGTATGAGGATCTGATCACCGACCTGAAGAATATACGTACGGAGCCGGACCGGAACGAACCACGGAAACAACGCTGGATCACCCTTCTGCTGGCCCCGTTTTTCGGGCTGCTGAGAAAAGCTTTCAGTGCCGGTTCCATCGGAGTGGATCTGGCCCGCGACGATCTGGAGTGGCGGATTCTGCAGGATGCCGTTTCCAGACAGATCCCGGTTCTGGGTATCTGCCGCGGAGCACAGTTACTCAATGTCTTTCACAATGGTACACTGTACCAGGATCTCGCCTCCTACTACCGTGAACGGGCTAAAATAACGACCATATATCCCCGGAAAGCCGTTCGGCTGGAAAAAGAGAGCCGGCTCTATCACATCATCGGCGAAGAAATCATCCGGGTGAACAGTCTGCATAATCAGGCGGTAAAGCGGCCCGGCGACGGAATCCGGGTAGTGGCCAGGGAGCTTGACGGTGTAGCGCAGGGAATTGAAAATCCGGTTTATCCGTTTATGGTCGGAATACAGTGGCACCCGGAATACCTTCCTCAGGTACCTTCACAAAGACAGTTGTTTGATGAACTGATTCGATATGCTATTTTACACCGTGACAACGAACAGGAATGATTCAACCGGCTTTGGAATCTCATAAGTTGCGGGTCATGTCAGGCACTGCTGAACAAATCATTTTGGCGACATGTACAGAGCATCAACCATCTCAGAGCAATCAGTACAAAAATTAATATGACAGAAGATTACCAGGAGACGAAATCAGAGCATACGGCAGTGGATTTCCAGCAGGATGAACTTGGCCGCAATTTTCTCTCCCCGGAAGCAGTAAATGCCTGGCGAATATCCGGATCACTCGGATCACTGATCTACTGGATCATCCCGCTGGGATACGGCGCAATGGTAGCCGGAGGCACGGGATGGCCCGAGTGGCCCTCTTATGTCCTGGGTGCACTGTTCCTGGGTTTCACCATACTGGAAGCGACACTCATTCCGTATATCCGTTGGAAAAGGTGGCGCTACCGCGTGGACCGCAATGAAATTGATCTGCAACACGGCCTTTTTATCGTAACCCGCACGCTCATTCCGATCAAACGGGTGCAGCACGTCGACACCCGGCAGGGTCCGGTCTACCGGCAGTTCGGCCTGGCATCGGTCACCATCACCACGGCCGGTGACACCCACGAGATACCTGCGTTGTCCGAGCCGGTCGCCGACGACCTGCGGCACAAAATCTCGGAATATGCGCGGGTAGCGCGGGAAGATTTGTGAAATGCAGCATACCATGGAAGAAAAAACGCAAGAAAGTATCCCGGACCAACATCATCCGGAAAAAAACAACCCAATCAGTGAGCCGCGCCGTCAGCACCCGGTGGCCACACTGACTTTTGTACTGCGGACACTGCGTGAGATGATCATACCTATCATCCTGGTATTCTTTCTCGGGCAGGGCGGAAATTCTCCGCTGTTTACCTGGTGGGGCATTTCACTGATGATACTCGCATTGCTGACCGTCGGGTTTATCGGTTGGCTGCGCTTCACCTGGCGGGTGGAGAATGATGAGCTGCGTATTGAACAGGGGTTACTGGTGCGCAAGAAACGGTATGTCCCGCGCGACCGGATCCAGGCCATAGACATCAGTTCGGGTCCGGTCCAGCGTCTTTTCGGACTGGTCCGGCTGAATGTACTCACAGCGGGTGGGTCGGCTCCGGAAGCGGCCATCAGTGCCATTACCCGGCAAGATGCCCGTGCCATTCAACATGCCCTGAAAGTGGAAGCGCGCAGCAGCGAAGCTCCGGAAGAAGCGGCATCCTATCCCGTCTACCGGATTTCAAGAAGCCGGCTGCTGCTTGCCGCCAGTACCGCCGGAAGTTTTGGCATCGCCCTGTCGATTGTCGGTACCGTTATGGCACAGATAAACCAGGTCGTCACCGAAGAACAGATGATCGACTTCATCGAATCCTGGGCGGGAGGCATCAGCAGCGACTTCTGGATATCGTTTGTGATTGTAGCTGTTGTGGCCGCCTGGCTGCTCTCCCTGTTCGGCACTCTCTTGCGCTTTTCCGGGTTTACACTGACACGCAACGATCGTGAGCTGCAGATCAGACGCGGTCTCTTTGAGAAAAAACAGATAACCATACCGTTTCACCGGATTCAGGCTGTGAGAGTGGTGGATGGCATACTACGCCAGCCATTCGGCTATGCCATGGTCTATGTTGAAAATGCCGGCTTCGGAGATGAAGGCGGCAAAACAACCGTTGTCTTCCCGCTGATGCACCGGGGAGAACTGAAGCGGTTCCTGCAGGAAATGCTGCCGGATTATGATGTGGAACTTCCGGGGGTGCGCCCCCCCGGGCGGGCCTTTCTGCGCTACCAGATCAAAACCGTGGTCCCGGCTCTGATAGCAGCTTCGGCTGTCGCCTGGTATTTTGCCTTTTACTGGCTGATCCCGGCTATCTTTGTCGTTGCCGGTCTGATCGGCTATATCCGCTACCTGGATGCCGCTGCCGGATTTGAAGGAGAGCACGGATTCATGCGGTTCCGGCGACTGGCCCGCACTACGGTCGTCTTCCATCGCAGGCGGGTGCAATCGATCTCTGTTCTGGCCAACTGGTTTCAGCGGCGGAAAGCGCTGTGCTCAGTCATGGTGACGGTAGCCTCGGGAAGCGGCGGTGCCATGTTTCGTGTCGACCACCTGGACGAGTCGGTGCGCCGGGAGTGGCTGGGATGGTACGGTGCGGCCCGTTCGACAGAACACCCCGGGAACCCGGTTGGAACATGGCCGGATTGGCTGGAAACCAAACCGGCCAAAGAATCTGTTCATTAACCGCTGTAAGACTCCTGTATAAAAACTACCTGTCACTCAGACACCAGTAAATATATGTAGAAATACGCATTTATGAGTATTTCCAACAAACCGTTTACTGTCTGAGTGTCATAGACTGGCAAGCGGATGGAAAGGAGGTGCCGTCCTATACAGCAAAAGAAACTTCAAGGATGGTACCTTCACGGTTATCGGCAGTAATTGTTCCGCCCAGCTGTTGCGCCAGACCATTGATCAGATTCATTCCCAGGCTCCTGGATTGGCCGGAGTTGATTTCATTCACAACACTATCCGGCAGACCTACGCCGTCATCTTTATACTGCAGTATGTTATTTCCGTTTTTATTGTGCAGGCCAAGACGGATCATGCCTTCAGGCCGGTAAGGAAAAGCATGTTTAAATCCGTTGGTCAACAATTCGTTAAGCAGCAAACCACAAGGTACGGCACGTGTGATATCCATGAACACCTCTTCGGCATCTATGTCAATCTGAATCGCAGTTTCTTCACTCAAATAATGCTTGTAAATCCTGTCCGTCAGTTCTCTCATATATGAACCGAACTCGATTTCCGCAAAGGATTCGTGTTGATACAGCTGGTCATGAATCAAAGCCATAGAGCGGATTCGACTTTCGCTCTTCAGCAGCGGGTGTTTAACCTGAGAATCCTGCTGTTGTTCGGCTTCCAGCGACAACATGCCCGATATGACGGCCATATTGTTTTTAACACGGTGATGAATCTCGGTCAGCAGCACCTCCTTTTCTTTAAGAGATTTGCGAAGGAGGTCATTAGCCTCTTTCCGGTCGGTAATATCGGTTAGCGCTCCAACAACTGATACCGTCTTGCCGTCTTTTACCACCGGTGCTTCATTAACTTCAACCCAGAAAGTATCGCCATTTTTTTTCTTCAGTTGCAATTCATAGGGGGGCTGCTTTTGGCCGGTATCAATGGCACGCCGTGTGAATTCATATCCCCTTTTGTTCGCCGGATGCTCCGTCAGCAACTGCGTCCATTTCATTGCGGCTTCTTCGGAATTGTACCCGAGGAAATTGACGGATTGCGGACTTATAAAAGTCAGTTGATGATCCGGCGTATGACTGTAGAACAGGTTGGTACTGTGTTCAATGATATCGCGCAACTTTTGCTCGGTTTCCCGAAGCTTTTCTTCGGCCTGTTTCTGATCCGTAATATCCCTGTTACTAACACGAATTCCGGCGCAGGTGCCATCTTCATCGTAAATTTTGTGACTGTTGTATGCGATCCACCGGATTTCTCCATCTTTTCTGATGATGCGAAATTCCGCTTTCGCAAAAGCCTGATTCATTCTCTTATTGATCAGGGAAATATCATCCGGATGAATAATTTCAGTCAATAACCGGGGATTTTTGTAGAATTCTTCGGGATGGTACCCGGTTATACGCCTGCATGAAGGAGTTATATATAACACTTTTTCTCCGTCACCGGACAGCAGATAACCGAGGTTGTGAGCATGGTCAGCAACAAGGCGGTAGATATTATCCTTTTCAGCAGCTGTGGCCAGCCTGCTTCGAGCATGTTTCAATACATCAAGTACATGCTCCCTGTTAACTTCTTCTGTTAGCTTTTCACTCTCCCGTTTCCGGATAATTTCTTCAATTTCTTCTCCAAGTGTATCCGAATGGTTTTTTTTAATTTTCATATTATCATATTACACCCAATACCATATACAATACATCGTCATTAATTATCGCATAATATATAAAAAACAGTTCAAGGGTAATAATATAAATACGTATATGATTTTATGCTGTTACCCGGCCTGACGTCACCATTTAAAGTCCTGTTTAAAACCTCCCTTAGTATTACAGTGTTTTGCAAAACTTCTCATCAAATAAACGGCTTCGGTTAATCCGCTGAAGCGTGGAAATTCAATTCATATAAAATCGGAATCCGAAATTTCCTACAAATGAAAACCGGAACTCCGGGGCAATATTAAAAGTGGGAGCAAGTTCCAGATACCCTTCAAACGGTAAATCATGGAAATCAAAACCCAGGCCGGAGGGCAGACGCAAGGTTACCAGATCATCACCGCTCCATTCAAGCCACTGGTAGCCAATTCCTCCCCCATAATAGTAATAAACGCGACCTTCTTCCCAGTCAAGCTCGTCATAGAACTTGTGCTGATGGTAATCGAGATGGGTATAGAAGCGGGAGTTGTGTTCCGAAATTGCAAAGGAGACCAGTCCGGTCAGTGCCGACGTGTCATCCAGCCAGAGTTTGTAGCTGAGGCCGTCCGGACCGCCCAGTGCCGTACCAAGGCTAAAACTTCGATCCTGGGCATGTGACAAATTAACACAAATCAGAAGGGTGGTTAAAAGCAGATAGGTCAGAATTGTTTTTTTCATGGCTGAAAGGAGTTTACATTGTGGGGAAGGGGCACGGTCTGATTCCGGATAATATCCGGAGCAGGCACGGAGCCCTTTGAACGTCAATGAATGATCAAAACCGTTTTTACTATTGTTTTTACAATAATAGAACTTTAAATGACTGTTTCAAAGAGATGAGATGTCTCATTACTAAAAAAAGAACTTCATAAGTAGTATCAAAATCCTGTTATGACATCCCCAGGAGAACCTGCACTCTGGGGTCGATCCGGTCGCGATGAGACCCTTTCCAGTAAACCCGTTCGCATTGACGGCATTGGGAAAAGCTGTCATAATACTTCCGGGTAAGCGGACGCAACCGTTGCGTTACCTCCTCTTTGGGGACGGGGCATAGCAGCCCATTGCAGTGCATGCATCGCGTGAAAGGTGCCACCTTTCCGGCAAGGTCGAATCTCCGCATCACCTCCTCAAGCTGGTCAACAGGGCGATCTGAACGCACCAGATATCCTTTTTCCACCACCCGACGCATCAACAGACGCCGGTCCCGGGTTAGAAGGGTCCGATTCTCCCGGATCATCTGTTCAGCGAGCTCTTCATCGCGGGCATCGTTTCGGTACGAGGTGTCAAAACCTGCCATCCGGAGATATCTAGCCAGCTTCCCGAGGTTCACATCCGCCAAAAAGCGCGGGTCCCGCAACGGACGCTCTTGCAATCGTGTAGCCGAAGAAATATCCAGCGACTCAAATACCGGATAAACACTCACCCGGTCGCCGTCACGCACGAGCCGATCAAAACCGGACGACTCTCCGTTCACCAGGATCATATCGACTTCGGTGTGCGGAACCTGACATCCCTCGATCAGATCTTTAACCGAGGTGGTTTCCGGTAACTGCCGTTCAAACTCACTGTTACGCCGACCCGGATTCAGAAAATCGTTGAGTTCCTCATAAAAGCGCAGGGTAACCGTCAGTTTGTTCTGTTTTTGCCGATCCCCCATAATCAACTACAGATATGGTGTTTTTTTTTCAGCAATTCGATATTTCCAACGGTTTCAGGAGCTGCATAACTGCTCCATAACCCGGTTGGTTCGCGCTGCCGTGACCCCGGTACTCGGACTACGGATGCTTCGGCCATCTTCCGCTTTGTCACCGAGCAGCTGACTCACTATGGTCTCGATGAACGGCTGCTGGATATGTTCAGGCATTTCGAACCGGAACCGCAATGTCTTCAGGCCATCCATTTCCGGACCATATTCAAGGTCTGCTTCCGATCCGGTGACCATATCTTCAGCTTTATACAGACCGGCCTGGTTGGCGGAGAACCCACGCGCTTCCATGACAGGGCCCAGCAGGTAGTCCAGAAAATCGAGCTGATGTGAGCCAAGATCATAGAAATATCCGCCGCCGGCCTGACCAGGATCCACCCGCCAGTTTCCCGGATCCGTGTCGGTTTCCGGACGCAACATTTTGTTCATGCGGATCTGTACATGGCGTATCCGGCCGATCGTGCCATTATCGACCAGTTCCTTGATCTTGCGGTAGTTGGGAAGCATGCGGCGGTAATAGGCGACAAAAAGGGGAATCCCGGCCTGCTCACAAGCCGTGACCATTTCCCGGCACTCCCGGTAAGTGCGGGCCCTCGCCTTTGCCCCATTGCGGCGCATGACCGCAACCATGCGCGACCGGGGAATCTTGTTCATGGCCGGGGCGCTTTTTTTCCGGCAGACATCGCCTGCTCCAATCACACCCCAGCTGACTTCGGTATCACGGTTGGCCATCACTGACTCGCCTTTCGTATTTGCATGTCGGTCCGATTTGTTCCTGCTTTCCGGGATCTTTTCCATCCGGATCACCACTGCATTTTACACGATTAGTCCACGTCTGTTTTACTGGAAACTCCTTATCCATCCTCATAACGCACCCACTCCTCTACTTCGTAGTCATGATCCAGAATCCAGGGGCTGTACGGAGGATCATCGCCATTTGATTCATTTTTACTCCGCTCCAGCACGCTCCGGTGCACGACCGGTTTATCATCCCGCCCATCCGGCCAAAATCGCCTCTGCCGGCGATACCACTTTGTGAGCCAGGTTCCCCGGGAGTTGTGCATGTGGCCGTCCGCATTTTCCTGTATCCTGACTTTATGTTTCGGATAGATCAGCAATCCATGTTTCATCGCCTGCTGTATAAGCCATACCAGCGGGATATCCGACAGCTCCTGTTGCGGGTATCCCCCGCCGACATCCGTATGCATTCCGCAAAACCATACCTGTTTGATGGTCTGCCCCGGTTCAGCCTGACGATCCCACAAAACAGGGTGAAACGTCCGGCGTTCGTCATCAATCGCCAGTGCCTGATAGGCGTTCTCCACACTTTTACTCAGCCGGAAATCGTGGAATTGGTGCCGGAAAAGCGGAAAACCGTCAAGCAGCACACTCAGTGTCGGTGACGGCAAACCCAACGCTGCTACCGTATCGTAACACCCCAGAAACCGGACGGTGGTCCACATGGTCCGGTTTTTCGCTATGAATTCATCGGCCCGCTTTTTGCGTTTATCCGGATCACGAATTTCATAAATGCGATAAGCCCATTCGATCAATTCTGGACGCGCCTGGGGTAAAATTCCAAAATAGTGAATAAAACTGGAGAGACTCCTGACGGTTGCGGCACCCCGGCTGAATCCCATCAAAAATATCCGGTCACCGGCTTCAAAATGGTCAAAAATGAAACGGTAGCCGGCCTTGATATTTTGCGAAATACCGAGACCACCGATATTCCCGGTAATTTTATGGACATCCGTCCCGACTCCCGGAGCATAAAAAACCACTTGCTCCGGCGAACGGTCCAGAATCATATTGAACATCTTGTAGATGTTGGTATTTTGGCGGCGTCCGCCCTCCTGACCGGTTCCGTCATAAGAAACGATGATATTTTTTGCCATACGATATCTCCCGGTTTGTTTTGGGTAGTCTGGGTATTGGGACAATTTACCGTATCTGTTCATCCTCTTGCAACAGCTGCCGCATCATCGGCTCCATCGCTTCGGCCCAGAGCCGGTACCCCTGTCCGTTGGGATGCAGGTAGTCGGGCATAATCTCCTCCGGCAACTGTCCTTCTTCATCCAGAAACACCTCGTTGATATCCATATAATAGACACGGTCCCGGTCAGCGAAACCGCTAATCCGTTTATTGACCTCGTTGTTCAGCTGCCGCATCTCATGATCCGGATCATAACCGCGGGGAAATATCGCCAGCAGCAATATCCGGGATTCCGGCAGCCGGGTTTTCAACTCTTCCACGATCATTTCTATTCCATGCGCAGTCGATCCGGGCGGGTCCCGGCGATGGCCGGTATTGTTGGTGCCGACCATGAGGACCACCAGTTCGGGATCAAGTCCGTCGACATGCCGGTGCTGCAACCGCCACAACACGTTTTCAGTGCGGTCACCGCTGAATCCGAGATTGAGCGCATTGCGATCAGCGTAATACTCCTCCCATACTTCCCGGCCCTGGTCTTCCCACCCCTGGGTAATGGAATTACCGAGAAAAACAAGCCGGGCGGACTCCCGTCCTGATTCTTCCAGTTTCTGACGGTACCGGTCCATCCACCAGCTGCGCGACCAGTGCTCTTGCAACGGAGCCGGTGTGACGGCCGCCTTACTGTAATGCGGGCAGTCTATGGAAGTGCCGGCTTGACGATCCCAACTCATATTGCGAACCCGAATCGCCCCTTCGCCACCGGCACGCAATAACAAGGGAACCGAAACTTCTGACAGATCATCGGCCTCCCTGACAAAACAGGATAATGGTACGGAAATGCGATGCCAGTCCGGTACATCGATGTGCCTTTCCGATACCTGATCCGCCAGATCATACAGATAGGAATTCAGCGAAAAAGAGCGCAAGCATCCGTCACCGCAGGAAACACCAACAGACAGCCCCGACAAAGAAAACGTATCAAGAGATATCTCCATGGATATCGCCCCCTCCTCGCGGAAACCGGTCAGATCCAATGGCTCCCTGGTCGTCAAGCGAAAACCGGCCGATCCGGTATCGCGCCAATTCAACTCCAGCTCTTCCCCGTCCCGGGGCAACAAGCGCAACCGGCCTCCTCCAAGAGTTATGAGTTCATCACCCCAGGCCACCGTATCCTCATCCAGAAACACCGTCATATCAAAACGGTCAGCATCCGGCGATAGTGGCAACCGGTCCACATCCCCCGGGCTTTGTTCCTCCCCGCAGTTGGTTGTCAGCAATAACGCTACAATCAGAGCTGTCCCGGCAATCCGTAGAGAACCTGCATCCTTTATTTGCATATGGTTTTGTTTACAGGTGGTAGTAGAGTATTTCCTTTAATATATTCATTTTATATATGATATCATTCCATCCCGTTTTACCATCATCGGTAAAACCATATGCAACCCAATTATAACATTACCTTCATGAAAAAACTGTTTACAGTCCAGACAGCACTTATCGTCATTCTTCTGTTAACGGCAGGTTGGCTTTGGAGCCGTGTATCAACGCTTGAAGATTCACTGGCAGAACTGCAACAGCCGGACCTTTACTCGGTCATGAACAACATGCAGCAGCAGACTCATAAGCTCTACTATGCCATTGAGGCGGAAAATGCCGAATTGACCGACTTCTACCTGCACGAGTTGGAAGAGGCCGCTGAAGAACTCATTGATGCCAATCTCTATTACCATGACCAGCCGGTCGGCATGCTGACTGAAACCATGCTGGAACCGGTTATTGAAGACCTGGAAGAGACGCTGGATGCCGGACACTGGGAACAACTGCGGGAAAAACGGGCCATTCTTGTTGGCGCCTGCAACAACTGTCACGGTACAACGGGGTATGGCACCATCAGGATCACGGAAAAAGGGGAGGTGAATCCTTTTAACCAGAATTTCGATGTCTTGGAGTAGACGGCAGCCGAATGTGATCTGATGATAAACCGGAATCTCTCAATCAAGCCCGCAGACCGCCGACAGAACATCACTGAATCCGGCTATTTTCCGATGCGCAGCCACAAGGCGTCTGCAAAATCCATGTAATGGTGCCAGTCAGTCATGTTCAGATCATGTGATCCGGAGCGAACATGATATCCGCGATGCCCGAAATTGACGGATGTATTCAGAGCGGGCATCTGTTCCGGGTCAACCGGCAGATAGTTCCAGAGTTCATACGCACCGGAAGCGTGGACCAGGGAAAGAAACTCACCTCTCGGATCCGCCCACAGATCCGCATCAGCACTTCCGATATAGACGGGACGCGGTGCGAGCAGTGAAATAAGCATGTGCTGGTCGAAAGGCAGCTCATCCTCGCGATCGTTAAAAGCATTGAAATGGTCATTGAACCAGTGTTCAAACCGGTTGACCGCTTCAACGGTCTCCCCGTAACGACGCCTGCTCAGGGCGGCACCACCGGCACCCGACTGATTCGAAATCACCAGAGCAAACCGTTCATCTTCGGCACCCGCCCAGAGTGAAGCTTTACCGCCTCTGGAATGGCCCAGAAGTGCTATCCGGGACTCATCGACATCCGGATTGGTCTCAAAATAATCCATCACCCGGCTTGCACCCCAACCCCAGGCGGCAAGCGCTCCCCAGGCGTCCGGTGGACGCTCCTCTTCAGCCGCCGATCCTTCAAACAGCCGGATCACACCCTCGTGGTAATGATCTGTATCATCCGGCGCCAGTTCATTGTTTTGTATAGCCGCTATTCCGTAACCTCTTCGGATCACCTCTTCGACCGGCCAGAATTCAGAGATCTCCCCGCGATGCGGGTCCGTGTTACGGGAATCGCGATTATTCATCAGTAAAAAGACCGGAACCGGTTTCTTTGCTTCAGCGGGCAAAAAGAGAATCAATTCAAACTGATGATCACGATCTTCGACAGTACTTGTTACTGATATGCGCCGCATGGAAGCACGGTTTTCGAGCGCTTCGTCCTCTTTTTCCACCAGGTGAAAAGACAGCCGGTCAGGCGCGGCCGGCCGGTTGCCGAACATATGAGTGCGGAAAAGTTCCAATATCTCACAACGACGCGACGACCACTCTTCGGGTGATGAAACGGTTGAGCCGTCCCGGGCTTTCAGCAAATCCGGCAGCTCATACTCCGGAACTTCGGACTCCCTCCAGATGAAATCCGGGCGATTCTCTTCCGACGCTTCGATGATATCGCTGTTCGCTTCCCATCCTGTTTCCTGGGCTGCCAGTGTAGTTGAAGTCAACAGAATAAAAACCAGGCACCAACTCTTTAT
>SLOL01000154.1 GCA_007132495.1 Balneolales bacterium | reverse complement strand
GTATGTATGGATCGCTACCGCCGCCGGTGCAAACCGGTATGATACCTATACAAACCAGTGGATCATATTCAATGAAGAAACTTCTCCCATGCATGAACCATGGACCTATGGGATTACCAAAGGTGAAAACAAGGCTTATATCGCTGCCTGGGGAGGAGGTGTTGTTGAATACAACAATGATACCGGGGATTTCCGGGTCTATCGCGATCCGGACGGGCAGTTTCAGCTTACAATGCATCCCGACGATGGCCTGGTTCACGATATCACAACGGGGACGGCATTCGATGACGGTATTTTATGGGTCTCCACCTATTTTGGGATGAGCAGATATGATGGTCAACGGTGGTGGGGGTATCTGGAACACGACAGTCCGTTAACCAGTAATTTTATCAATGCTGTAAAAGCCCGCAATTCGGTGGCTTATTTTGCTACCGATGACGGCCTCAATACTTTCGACGGAACTACATGGGTGGTATATAATACTGTTGACGGTTCAGAGAATGGAGAAACGACCATCAGCAGGGGAGGATCCATTCAAAAAATGAATACAAACTCGTCGGTCGCTCACGGCTTTATATGGAATATGGACGTCAAAGACGATGAGCTTTGGGTAGCTACTTCCAGGGGATTAAGTACGGCGAAAATCGTCGGTTATGCGAATGATTACATTCAATAAATCTTATTTTTACATTAAAAAGCGAAGTTATGAGTAACACAATACAATTAAGGAAAACGGTTCAGAATCTGACGGAAAATGAGCGTGAAGAGATGATTAAAATCGGGATTTTATCGGAGGCTGATGAATTTCTCGAATATCAGATGCCGGATGTTCATGACAACAGGCCTCCCCTGGATAAAAAAGCTGTTCATGCCCCCAACGTTATTAATGAAGCCTTTGATTATCAAAAGCCATCTTCATTTTCACGTGCATTGAGACTGGATCTGGGAAGCTATTCCGTATTGATGATTTCGGGTACGGCAAGTGTAAACGAAGAAGGTAATACCGCCCATCGGGGTGATTTCAGGGCCCAGTGTTGGCGTACGTTTCGCAATATCAGTGAACTGCTAGAATCGGAAAAGATGTCCTGGTATGATATCGTTCGAACCACGTGTTATTTGAGGGATATTGAGCGGGATTATGCCGATTTCAATGTGATAAGAACCCAATTTTATAACTGGTTGGGGCTAGATCCGCTTCCGGCCAGCACCGGCATCCAGGCCACGTTATGCTGGGACACGCTGTTGGTGGAGATTGAAGCCATAGCCATTTGCAAAATGAATTCAAGTGGAAATAATCATGAAAAAAAGTAACGGCTTATTGACAATCCTCCTGTTCGTTGTAGGGACAGGAGCGATTCCGTTTGGGCAATATGCGGTAATGGCGCAGGATTCCAATTACGCCAATACACCGGATGAAATATTCCCCTATGGGAATTTCCAGGCTCCGTTTTACAACCACTTTGATGAACGCCTGCCCTATTTGGGTGCCGCCAGAGAGTATGAAACACCATCCGATGTTGAAAAGGTGAAGATCGGATTTATAGGTCCCCTGGAAGGGGCGGGGGAGTATTATACGATGTATGCCCGGCAAATGCTGCAGGGTACCCGGCTTGCCCTGGAAGAGGCCAACGAACAGGGAGGTTTGAACGGGATTCCGTTTGAATTGATTACCAGGAATGATGTGGGTTTGTGGGGCGCTTCCGGTAATGAATTGGTGACACTTGACGATGAAGGCGCGATTGCGGTTATTGGGTCCATTGACGGGAACAACACACACATTGCCATACGTGTGGCGCTGAAACTGGAAATTCCGGTGGTTAATACCGGAAGTACGGATCCTACCCTGACCGAAACGCGTATACCCTGGCTGATCAGAACCAACTCTGATGACCGGCAGTTTAACTATGCATTGTTAAATGAAATCTATAACAGACGGGGATATACCCGTGTAGCCGTGATCCGGGCCAACAGCCGGTACGCACGGGTGGGTACAAAAGAGTTCATCGCCGGAGCCACGCGACTGGGACATCCGGTAATACGACAGATGGTCTATTTACCGGGTGAGACCGATTTCAGGGATCTTCTGGAACGTATAAAAGCGGCGGATGTGGAAGCCGTTCTCGTCTGGGGCCAGGTGGATGAAGCCGCCCGTATCGTAAAACAAATGCGTGAAATGAATATGCAACAAACCGTGTTTGGCTCCGAGCGACTGGTTTCCGACCGGTTTCTTGAACTTGCCGGTGAAAGCGCCGAAGGGGTGGTAGCGACCTATCCCTATAATCCGCATGCCGGCAATCCGGAGCTGGAGCGCTTCCGGCAAAAGTACATGGAAAGATTCGGCCATGAACCGGATAACCAGGCTGTTCAGGCTTACGATGGAACCCGGATATTAATCGAGGCCATAAGAGAGGCGGGATTAAACAGGGCTCTGATCAGGGACGAGCTGACATCCATTGAAAATTACGAGGGAATAGCCGGAGAAATCCAGATGGATGGCAGCTGGAATAACGTGAGTCAGGTGTGGCTGGCGGAAATCCGGGACGGAACATTTGAATTTTGGCCATATCGGTGGGAATACCTGTCAGACAATTAATGAATTGTTGATGCCATGGTAAAAAGGTTCCTTGTGTTCATATTTGTGTTTGCGGTTTTTGGCTGTTCGCCGGAAGAAGAGGATCCGGCTGTTTTTACGAAAATGGATCCGGATCGTACCGGTATACATTTTGAAAACGCCATTCATGGGGTGGATTACGAGTGGTTCTCCGAATCTCCCTATATTTTTAACGGGGGCGGAGTGGCCCTGGGAGATCTCAACAACAACGGCCTGCCGGATCTGTTTTTGGGAGGCAACCTGGTATCCAGCCGTTTGTATATGAACAAAGGCGATTTCAGGTTCGAAGACATCACCGAAAGCGCCGGTGTGCTGACCGATCGCTTCATTGCCGGAGTCTCCTTGGTGGATATCAATCAAAACGGCTACCTTGATATCTATCTGTCGGTGTCGGGTGAACCCGGCGACGAGCCGCATGAACGGGCCAACAAGCTGTACATAAATAATGGCGATCTTACGTTCACCGAAGCGGCTGCCGATTACGGAATAGATTATACCGGTTTTACGACACATGCCGTTTTTCTGGATTACAATGGCAACGGATATCTGGATCTGTTTCTGATGAACAATTCCCCTCTTACATTTTTTGACAGGGGAGGCGCCTCACCTTTTCGGGTGCCCGATGATCCGCTCTCATACGATACCCTGTTCAGAAACAATGGCGACGGTACCTTTACCGACGTCTCCGAAGAGGCGGGCATTCTGCGGCAAGCGGGATACGGCCTGGGCGTGGTTGTTGCCGATTTCAATCGGAACGGATGGCCCGACATCTATGTATCCAATGACAGTGTTCCAAACGATGTGCTTTATATCAACAACGGGGATGGTACATTCACCAACAAGCTCGGGCCCTACCTGAAACAAACCAGTTTATCCGGAATGGGTGTTGATGCCGCCGACTTCACCAACAACGGCTGGCCGGATATCATACAATGTGACATGAAGCCTGAACAGCTTCTGGAACAGAAAAAAATGAGTGGCGGGAATACCTTCGAGCGTTTTCGCAATCAACGTAGCTTCGGACTGGATTACTATTATCCCAAAAACACTACCCAGCTTAACCATGGAGTGGACAGGGAAGGAAATATTCTCTTCAGTGATATATCCCGGATAGCCGGTACAGCATATACCGACTGGACCTGGGCGGCTCTCTTCGGTGATTACAACAACAGCGGTTACAAGGATATCATGGTGGCCAACGGTTATCCCAAGAATGCCATTAACCACGAGTACATGTATTCACTTGAGGCAGTCCCCCCGGGATCCTGGGATGCCCGGCAGGAATACAGAAAAAAGCTTTTTGATGAGCTTCGCCCTATTCATCTTCCCAATTATATCTTCAAAAACAATGGGGATATGATCTTTGAAGATGTCTCCCATGAGTGGGGTTTCCGGGAACCGGGTTTTTCCTATGGGGCGGCGCATGGTGATCTGAACAACGACGGTAATCTGGACCTGGTGATTAATAACATCAATTCGGTAGCTTCGGTGTACAAGAACAATTCAGAAAGGGATACAGAGCATCACTTTCTGCAGCTCAGGCTGGATGGCGAATATCCCAACAGGCAAGGGCTTGGAGCCGATCTGACGCTTTATACCGGGGATACGTTTCAGTATATCTATCATACCATCTACAGAGGGTATCAATCCACCATGGACGGCCGGATACATTTCGGGATGGGAGATCATGCTGTGGCCGACTCCCTTGAAATCATCTGGCCGGATGGCCGCAAACAGGTTCTCAGGAATATCGAAGCCGATCAAATCCTGCAGATCCGGCAGTCCGATGCCGACCGTTATGTGGAAAACCGGCCCGGGATGATCGATTTTTCGGAACATGTTTTTATCCCTCTGGATCAGAAAACCGGCATAGACTATCACCATCAGGAAAAAAGATTCGTGGACTTCAACGTCCAGCCCACCCTGCCTTACATGAAATCGAGAACCGGTCCGCCGCTGGCTGTGGGCGATGTGAGCGGCAATGGCCTTGATGACCTGTATATCGGCGGCGCCTCCGGACATGCCGGCGTGCTCTACCTGCAGCAGGAGGATGGCACTTTTGCACAGAGCGACAGACGGCAGCCGTGGGATTTCGACCAGGAGTACGAGGATACCGATGCGGTTTTCTTCGATGCGAATGGAAACGGCCGCCTTGACCTGTACGTGGGCAGCGGGGGATACCATGCAACGCGGGCCCCTGAGATGTTGCGGGACCGGCTGTACCTGAACATGGGCGACGGACGGTTTTTGAAGGATGAAGAGGCTTTGCCCCGGCTGCTGACCAATACCTCGGTGGTGGTGCCGAGCGATTTCAGGGGCGACGGGCGGCCGGATCTGTTCATAGGCGGCGGAATGGTGCCCGGGAATTATCCCGATCCGGCCGGGAGCTATCTGCTGGGCAATGAGCAGGGCCGTTTTGTGGATGTGACCGGACAGGTGGCTCCGGAACTGTCCGAAGCGGGGATGATCAGCGACGCATTGTGGT
>SLOL01000125.1 GCA_007132495.1 Balneolales bacterium | reverse complement strand
TTTTAGCCGTAAACTCGGCAAGATAGTAATTTTCCGATCCGTAGTAGTACACATCGAAGTGATCGGACTGGATAAACCGCCAGTCAAATTGCTGATACTGCACCCGGTTTTTACCGAAACCGAAATATTGCGCCTGTACATCCGACAGCAAAACAGCGCCTGCCAGCAACACAAAGGCAAAAACAACGGATGAACGGAGAAACCTGGTCAGACGGGGTCGGGAGATGCGGTGAGAAATGGTATTTGGAAATATCATGAGCCGGAAGATTCAGATTGTGTTATATAGTAAAAAACCATCATTCAGTATTGAAAATTTCAGCGAGTCGGCATAACCGGCCGTGAGCGCCGCCCCATCCGGGAGCCGGAATCACTGTGATGCTGAAGATCATTTTGATGCCGGTAAAAAGTCAATTTGTCGTTGCTCTATATCCGTTCTAACGACTTTTATGTTAATTTCATCTCCAAGTCGATAAATTTTTCCCCTGTTTTTTCCGCGAAGCTGATGCATGCTCTGTTCGTACACATAAAAATCATCATCCAGTTCCCGAACGGCGATCATCCCCTCACAATAGCTTTCATCCAATATGACAAAGAGTCCCTTTTCAGTGACACCGCTGATTACACCCGCGAAATCTTCACCGATATGACCGGACATGAACTCTACCTGTTTCAATTTGATCGAATCGCGTTCGGCGATTACGGCATCCTTTTCTTTTTCGCTGCAGTGGTCACCCAGTACCTGCAGTTCTCTGAAGCTGTATCCCGGAATGCCGGCGGAGTACTGTTTCAGCAACCGGTGCACAATCAGATCGGGATAGCGCCGGATAGGGCTTGTAAAGTGGGAATATTCCTTGAAGCCGAGTCCGTAGTGGCCGATGTTTTTAGGGCTGTAGACCGCCTTGGCCATGGATCTGAGTATCAGTTCGTTGATCGCATATTTCAGGCGCGTCTCATTGGCCTGGGTAATCAAGCTGTTGATCTCCCGTGCGTTTACCTTGCCGTTTTTAACACGGAAATCAATACCCAGCGGCCGGACATTCTCGGCGATATTCTTCAGTTTTTCCGGGTCCGGCCGGTCATGAATCCGGTAGAGGAACGGATAGTTGTTTTTTCCGTATTTGTCGTTTTGATCCGCATCATCCTGTCGGCTCTTCTGTTTCTTTTGTTCACGCAGCAGGGAGATATGCTTTGAGACGGTTTTATTGGCCATAAGCATACACTCTTCGACCAGCCGATGGGCTGCCAGACGTTCCTTGACAAAAACCCCGAGCGGTTTTCCGAACTCATCCAGCCGGAATCGCGGTTCGGGGGTATCCAGGTTGATGGAGCCCTGATTGAACCGTTGTTTCGTCAGCATGGCGGACATTCCGGCAAGAGTCCGGATCGATTCTGCGTGCGGGTTGTTTTTTCCGTCAATGATTTCCTGGACCTCTTCGTAGGTAAATCTCCGGGACGAATTGATCACGGTTTCGTCGATAGCGTAATTGACCACTTTGCCGTTCGGGGTGATTTCCATGAAACAGCTGTGTGCCAGCTTGTCTTCGTTGGGACGAAGACTGCAAACGCCATTACTCAGACATTCCGGAAGCATCGGGATCACCCGGTCGACCAGATAGACGCTGGTCGCCCGTTCGCGTGCTTCGTCATCCAGGATACTACCCTGCTGGACATAATATCCGACATCGGCGATATGAACACCGAGGTAGTAGTTTCCCGAATCAAGCACTTCGATGCTCAATGCGTCGTCAAAATCTTTGGCATCATGCGGGTCGATAGTAAAAACCTCCATTTCCCGGATATCATTTCTGCGCCGGTACTCCTTTTCGGGGATTTCCCGGGCTACACTTTCTGCAAACGACTCCACTCTGTGGGGGAAAGCAGCCTGAAGTTCATTTTCCGCCAAAATGGAGAGAATGGCGGCATTGTTGGATCCTTTCTTGCCGAGCACCTCCAGGACTTCGGCTTCGGGCAGTGACCTCGGGTGCATCCAGTCAACCAAACGGAATGTAACCTTCTCACGGTCTTTAGCTCCGTTGACATTATCGGGATGGACAAAAAATTCGACCGTTGCCGATTTTTCATCCGGAATGATCATGAATGCGTTTTTCCCTTCTTTCCGGAAGGTTCCGACAAAGAACCTTTTCCCCCGTTCGAGCACATCGGTTATCTTGCCCTCGGTTCGGTCTTTACCTCTGCCGGGAAGCAGTGTCACTTTGACCCGGTCTTTGTCCAGGGCCGTATGGGTGAACTTCGCGGGAATTCGTACATCCTGGTCCAGTCCTTCTACCTTGACATAACCGCTGCCGTGCCGTGTTCCGGAGAAGACCCCTTCAACGATTTTTCCGTTATTCGCGGATGTTTTCAGTTTGATTTTACCCTTCTTTACGGAAATACTCTCTTTCTCCGCCAGTTTCCGGATGGCACGCTCAAAACGCTGCACCCCCTTTTTCCGGGGAAGCTTAAAAGCGCTCATTAAAGCATCTTCAGAAACCCAGGAATCGGGATGGCGTTGCAACATCTCAAGGATAAGGTCTTCAAGATGTACTTTCTTTTTTTTCATTGTTTATAATTTTGTTTCAAGCGGTCACATGTAATATGCGGGCAGAATTAACATTGCGTCTGTATCTCCATGCGCCCGGTTTATCACTGTTCATCTGTGGCGGCAACTTCTGTATCCGGTTCTTCGTCCTGGTCCTCGCGATTCCACAATCCAAAAAGTGTGGTGACATTGCGCCACATATTGCCGGCAAACTCTCTCCAGGTATTAAAGCGGAATTGTGCTTCCAGCCCGACGCCATTAACCCTTTCCACATCGGCCTGGTCACCGAGGATTGACATCAACATGGGATCTTTCCGGTGAAATACCTCTACAGAAAGGCTGGGATTGATCCGGTAAGTGGCGCCAAGGTCACCAATATGGGTTTCCTCTCCTCCCACTTCGCCCTCTCTTCGCAAAACGAGGCGATCATCAAACAGCCTCAAGGCGATGCCGAGATCGGCCTGATCGAACCCAAAAAGGTTCAGATCAACATCGAGGTTGATCAGATTATCTCTCAACAGCGCGTTGATCTGGGAAGAGAGCAACTGGCTTATTCCGACCTGTCCGGCGCGGGCCTGCAGGGTGGTTCCGAGCTCCTGGGTCTGAGTCTCTCCGACCAGGGTACCGGAGATGAACCCTCCGGTAAACAGAAGACTGGTAGCCTGTATCAGCTTCTGCTCTTCGCTGTTCAGTACATTCAGCACCGCTGCATTTTGGGTGGCGTCAATCGCGTTTGGAAATTCAAAGTAGAAGTCGTTTTCAATATTGTCAATCGGTCCGCTGATCTCCAGCATGAGCTCCACGGGAATGCGGTTGGTCTGATCGGCTGCGGCTCCCAGCAGCGGCGCGATATTGGGTCTCGCCCGGTAAACAGCCGTAATATCCAGCAATGCATTGGTCGGGTCGCCTTCCCAGCGGATGCTTCCGCCATCCTGAAGGGTGAATCTCCGGGTCATGATATCACCCCCGACAAACAGGTAGTCACCGCTGCTGATGTCGAAGTTACCGAAAATCTGCAAGTTTTCATCCTCCAGGGTGATACGAACCCGTCCGCCACCCTGGGCATTGACAATCTCACCGGTTACCGGATCAAATATCAGCTGGACAGTCGAATTCTGGGCCGCTATGAATTGAAGATCGAGCCGGAATACCTCCATAAAAGAACGGTCGATTCCCCGAAGTACTTCCGGATCGACACTACTCTGCCGACTCTGTTCCACCTCCCGGAAGTCATGGACAAACCGGATGTATCGCCCCCGCTCTTCGGCCATGGCCTGTTCGATCAGTGGTATGGACAGGCGGGATTGCGTTGTGGTCCGGATAGGCTCAAGCGTTCGGACATATGGAGAAATATTGGATCCGCTGATATTGATCACACCTGTCCCGGCAACACTACCGTAAAACGGAACATCGGGTCCTGATGAGTTATTCAAGAACCTCAGATTGTTTAAATCAAGGTTGATATCCATGAATTTTTCGGCCTGAAAATCATTAAAATCGTAAACTCCACCAACCTGTCCGGTTCCGCCCAGTCTGTCCCGGATATCCATCTGGTGGAGCTCCACTCCTCTCTCGCGACTGACCGAAACATCTCCAATAAGTTCATACTCCGTTTCAAAGAAAACGGGAATAACCGTGGACTCGTGAATTTCGAAGTCGCCGGCAAAGTCGATATAATCCAGATCTCCGGTAAAATATCCCGTACCGGTACCCCGGCCTTCAACATCCTCAAATACACCATCCAGCAGGTAAATCAACACCCACAGATCAAGCTGCTCCACATCTACCTCGAAATGGTACAGTGAATCAACCGGTTCCGTGCGGACGGGAGCCCGTATCCAGCCATTTGCGGACACGTTCTGCCCAATACCATCATTTTCGGCAATGTATTCGGCATACCGGGTGGTGTCAGTAGCAATATTAAGGGAAGTATCAAAACGGTCAAGTTCGGTATTATAGCGGCTGATAAGGTCGACATTTCCCACGATCCTGTCGTTGAATGAAAGCCGGTCCACATTCATGTAGCCATGTACAACCGGATGTTCGCGCAGATTTTTCGTGACAAAATCCGCATTCAATACCCCTTCAAAATCAACTTTCCCGTCTACCATCTCCGAGATCCGTGCAAGATTCACATTATCAAAGCGATATTCCACCGAATCGTCCAGGGAGGTGCTGAAGACTCCGTTGACAAACACATGATCCGTTTCACTTGCAAGGTTGAAATTTTCCACAAGCAGCCGTCCATCTTCCTGATAGGTGAACACCGGAACCCCCTCGGACTGCCATAAATAACGCTCATTGCCGACTATCAATTCACGAACCTCCGAGCGAAAGAGTGAATCGGTCAGCTGTCCCTCTATGACCGATGAGAATTGGACATTATTGCCGAAGTTGGCGATTCGCCCGCGGCTGTGGAGCGCATCGTTATCCAGATTTACTGTCCATAACAACGTGTCCAGAGAATGGTCCTCATATATCAGCCTATCCATGGTGAGCTCCAGGTTCAAATCCATGTCATTACGGAAGTGGCGATCATAACGGAACCGGGTATCCAGCAACAGCTGCGTATTACGGGCGGAAATACCATTCCACTCCATATGTTCATCTCTCCAATACGCATCTACTTCAAGCACCTCCTGATCAGAGTGGATGTTGAATGTCAATTGAGCCCCGGAATCAAATGCTGGCATGTCGGGTATATATGTCCTGAGCAACTCTAAATCTTTGAACTCCAGTAAAACTTCGGCCTGAAGCAGATCCCGGGATTCGATACCGTTGACCAGTGTCGTGTCCACCGGATCAAACATGAGTTCTTCCCGAACCCGTTCGACAAAATAGTTACTCCAGTGATCATAGAGTCTGGATGCAGATGAAAACTCGATATTCCCTTCAACCAGAAAGTCAAGAACGCTGCTGGTCAGCCGCAGTGAGCGCTTCGGACTGCCGGGCTGGTTCAGGTCCAGGTACATCTGGTGTGCCCGGAGCTCCTGACCGTTGACTTCAGAAGGTAACACATCGGCAATGATCCGGCCGAACCACTCTTCCGAACGAAATCCGTGCCAGTTGATATCGTAGTCCATATTCCATGCGGTGCGAGGCAGATTGCGGTTCCGGACGATCCCATCGAGATTGATCCCGGAAGAACGGCCGTTCAAAACAAAATGGGGCACTGTGTCACCGAGTTCGATGCGGCCCTTTCCTTCCAGATAATTTTCATTTTGATAATAGACAAACTCATGCCGGATGATATCTGCGGCATAGTTCACATCAAGCTGTACATCCGGCATCATGATGTCCCCAATGCGGGAGCCGAAAAAGTCCATGTCGGCGGTCAGTTCGTAGTCGGAGTCTGTCAGATTCACTCCGGTCAGGTGAATTTCTGTATGTATCTGTGTTTCGGGAAAAGACGCGGCACCGACATGCTCACCTTCGCCGTCGACCTTCCGGTCCATGAATGAAGCAAGATTGATATCACGTCCACCAATAAAAAGGTCGGCGGATAATGATGGTGCAAGGTCACCTCTGCCCTTTACGGTAACGGTGCCTTCGGGCATTCCTATCGACAGATTCACTTCCATGGTATCGCGATTGCCCATGAGTGTACCACCGGTACGAAAGTCTGTCCAATCCCGGACAGGAAGGTTAGATACCTCCGGTATAAAAAGGTGCAGTTCCTCCCGGTCCATCCGAAGCTCTTCAAGATCCATGCTATAGTACAGCGAGTCCCATGTTGTGACGTCATTCAGAGCCGCATCAAAGCGAATCAAACTGTTTCCGGCTCCGATCTCGGCACCGGTTACATTCAACACACGGTTGCGGGCATCGGCCTGGAGTGAGAATTGCATTCCCGGAAGATCATGGGGCAGGCCCGGGAACAAATAACGGCGTTCGGATGGTGCCAGGAATGCATCATCAACCATTACCAGGTAGGCGGCCTCCCTGAACTGACTTGCCAGATCACCTTCATAAAGGTTGATTCCATCCAGTTCACTACTCCACTCAATCCACGAACTGCCGACTCCAAGCTGCAGGGCATTAAGCTCCAGGTATCGGTCGTCGTTGTAAATCTGACCCGAAAGCGTCACCTCCCCTTCCGGTAATTCATCGGAGGAAAGGGTTAGATAGGTAATATCGAGGAATCGCTGCTCGTCGGAGACCTCCAGGAACATTTCGGTATTGATCGCCTCCACGGTCAACGGGGTTGAAAGCGGTGACCATTTTTTGCCACCGGGAAACGAGTCCACATGCAGTTTGCCTTCAAAAATCTGGACAAATGGCGCATAAATATCCATGGTTCGAAAAACATGGGTCTGCATCACCTCCTCAACAGGGTATCTCTGTTTTCGCTGCAGGGCTTCGATCAGCGTATATTTGCCTGACGGCCCCGGTTGAAGCCAGACCTCGGGGGTGTGGACTGTTATATCGGTAATGGAGAGTTGATTGCGAAGCATCGCCAACATGTCGACACTGACAGACATGGACTCGATCGTGGCCGGGGTTTGATCTTCATAGTGAATTTCAACACCCCGCAATGCAATATTCAGGGGGATCACCCCGCCAATCTCACGAATCGTCAGGGAGCCTTCAAAGTGTTCGTTAAACCAGATTTCGGCACGTTGAGTCAAATAGTTTTTGGCAGGTTCGGTTTGAAGCAAAACAAAAACGGCACCCAGAAAAAGGACAACCGTCAGTGACAAGACCAGCATGCTGCTCCAGAAAATGCGCCATATTATATAGAGAAAATGATAAATCAATGAAGTAAGAACCGGTTATAATCTGTAATAACTATTTGTCTTGTCAATCAGGCCCACAACGTATACGCTGTCACTTACGATCCCTGCAACACGTTAAATACATGGTTCCAGGCATCCTTTAATAGCGTTCTATCTTCCACTCGTTTAACGGTCGGTTTTCCGGATTCATCCAACAGGACCAGCTGAATTGCATGATCTCTGTTTTTTTTGTCATGTCCCATAAGGGTAACGAGTTCCTCTGATCGGGAGGTATATGTCTCCATATCAAGATGATAAATCGACTTCAAATCGATCAGTGTTCGATCGGATACTGATGCGCCCAAATATCTTCGGGATACATATAAAGCGGCCATCATACCTGCGTATACGGCTTCCCCATGGTTAATATTGCGATAAGAATCAAGCGTTTCCAGTGCGTGAGCGAATGTATGACCAAAGTTGAGCCAGGCCCGTATTCCGGATTCACGGGCATCAAGAGATACGATTTCCGTTTTAATTCGCACCGACGAGTCGATGACCGATTTAAGCAGTTCGGGGGTTCGCTGATCCGGATCGGCCAGCCTGACCGCCTTTTCAAGTAGTTCCGGCTCTCTGATATAGCCGTACTTCAACACTTCACTAAGTCCGCACAGCCACTCTCTCTGAGGCAGTGAGGTGAGGAAATCCGTATCAAAAAGGACCGCCCGCGGATGATAAAACGCTCCTATGGTATTCTTCCCGAAGGGATGGTTGATGCCGGTTTTCCCCCCGATGGCACTGTCAACCATAGCCAGAAGTGTCGTCGGAACATGGTACAGGGGCAGCCCCCGCATCAGTGAGGCAGCGGCAAAACCTGATAAATCACCTGTCACACCTCCTCCTATTGCAATCAGCGGAGTATTTCTTCGAAGGGGGCCGGAAAAAGCGAAATCAATAATCTGCCTGTACATTTCCATACTTTTGGATCCTTCCCCGGGAGGAATTTCATAATACCGGCAGTTTTCGGGTGAAAATACCTGTTCCAGCCTCTTTCGATGGGCCTTGCGTACGTGAGCATCGACTAATACAATATGAGGCGAGGTCCTTGAAGAAGGTGTGATGTCATGCTGTTGTGCCACCTGTTTCCACAGATCAGAAAGCTGCTCAAATAACAGGAATTGGCAGCTACTTCGGTCGGTTATTTCAAGAGATGGCAGCCGGTGCATGGGTTGAAAGGATCTTAATAAGTTCGTTGGTGGTTTTCCGCACCGTCCAGTGGTATTCAATATTCAGAGTAACATCCGCCTGACGGTACAGAGGTTCCCTCTCGTTCAACATGGAACAGACCCTCTTTCGCAATTCAGGCTCATCGAGAAACTTCCCTTCGGCATTTCGAAGCAGCGGCCGGTTTTTATCACCGATTAAACGCTGAACCAGGACTTCTTGCGGGACGTTGAGATATACCATAATTCCGTTTTGTTGTACAAGCCGGATAACAGCTTGTTGTTGCAGTGCCCCACCCCCCAAAGCCAGAACAAGCGGCTGGAATTTCAACACCTGCTCCAGATACTGCCGCTCCAGGGTTCTGAATAATGCTTCACCCTCCGTTTTGAAAATATCAGAGATGGTCCGTCTTTCTCCGTCTTCGATAACCTTGTCAAGATCACGAAAGGGTTTGTCAATACATGCAGCAAGCATGCGTCCGACGGCCGTTTTTCCCGACCCCATAAATCCGGTTAAGACAATCGTCTGTTTAAGCTCCATGACCTTAAAAGATACAAATTATTTCAGGAATCCGGTATGTCGGGTTTTTTCGGGCCTACCATCTCCACGCGTTCATTGGTGACAACCACCTGTCCGGGTGAGGCGCCTTTCGGCTTTCGTACATGTTTTCGTTTGGCAATCATTACCGGTACCAAAGAAGAACCGGAAAGTTGCGAGAAGGCGGCGGCAAAAGAGGCCGCTTTAAGCACAAGCCCGGAATCGGGCCAGGCTGTTCGTCCCTGGTTTCGCAGTATGACATGTGATCCCGATGCTCCGCGGGCATGCATCCAGATATCCTCCTTGTGGGATCGTGCCAGGAGTTCGTCGTTGCTCCTGGCGTTTTTTCCTATCCAGATTTCACTGTTACCTGCTGTAATAACGCGATAAGGGCGGGCCGTTTGTTTTCCGGTTCCGGCCGCGCGCAAGCCGAGCTCCTGAAGTCTCTCTTCATTTTTTTTGACCCATTTGTCCAGCTCGGGTGGATGGGAAATAGGCTCCAGATCTTCCAGCAACCGGACTGCTTCATCCTTTTGTCCGGCCAGTTGTTTCTTAATCTTACCGGACATGGCTATTTCCTGACGAATACGGGAGGCCTTATCGTAGTATTTACGAGCCTGGTCGACGGGACTCATACCCTTTTTTACCGGGATGGTGACTTCCCGTCCTTCATCGGACCAGTCGGGTACCGTTACACTGTCAGCATCAACCGGCGACGTGGCATCAGGACGGCTCATTAAGAGATGGCCGTAGTGCTCATACGTATCGGCATTCTGAAATCTTTCCGGCTCTTTATCGAATTGTTTTTGTTTTTTTTCCAGATTTCCGAGACGCTTCTGCAGTTTTTTTACAAGATCGTTTTTACGCGGCAGTAAACGGAACTCCCGGTTTTGCATTAAAAACAGTGTACGTACCGCTTCATTTGTCGATTCAAAAGTACGATCCGGGGGATGGGACAGATACCGTTCGGGAAGCAGGCTCAACCGCCCTTCGGCCGTTATCGCTATTTTTCCGGGGTTGAGCAGATATTGCTGCAGTTCGACAATCTGGTCCCTGAGTTCGTTCGGCTCCAGATCATCCAGGTTACAGGTGTCGGCAAGGTCCGGGAGCAGACTGCGGGGAAATTTCCGGTCAATGGCGATAACTCTGTTTTTCAGCGGTTCATCGGAAGAGGGCAGCGAAATTTGCTGTGTACCCTGTTCCAGCTGTTTTTCGGGTGCTTTGGCCTGCGGGGCGGGCTTTCCGGCATTTCCTTCAGGATTTTTGAAAGCCGACAGGATCATTCCATCTTCAACCAGAAATACATTCGGCCTGCTGCTGAACGGCATCAGTAATAATTCCAGGGCAGTGTCGGTAAAACGCAATCGCACAAGGCGATCCTCCCGGGAAACCAGTTCGATGGTGGAAACGGTATTTCCATAAATTTCCGAAAAAAAAGAGACGGTATTACGGGATGGTTTTCCCGGTCGCGGGTCCCAAAAAAAGGCTGTTCCCGGTGATGAGGCACTGAACGTCAGTTTTCCTTCATGGTCCGGATGAAGAAACAGATCCAACTGGTCTTTCCTGTGAGTGCAGACTTCCTTAATTTTCTTTCCGGAAATTTTGTATCTTAGCTCTGCGACCAGAGAATGTAATGTATAGAAGTTATTCATGCTAAGTTATAAAGGGAAAGAAGCGCTTTGTTAATAAACTTCCATAAGTTATGAACTATCCCATTTTTAACGCTATAGTCAATCAAGTAGAGGCCAGACTCGCCAAACGTTCGATCAATGTCGATCATTTCCGTATCTGGAATGAGGAGAAGATTAATGCCACCGGTCTGGAAATCGGGATGAACCTGGAAGACCGGTCGAAACATGTAAAGAAGCTTGTCATCAATCATGATTGGGACAAGTTCAGAGAGGCCGCCCTGGCCAAACAGCTGCCGGGTATGGAAAAACACCCGCTGCTCAAGGTTGACACCTATACCGACAAAAATCTGACGCCCTATATCGATGTAGAGGTCAGCTGGTTTTTCAATGAAGAGAGATTATACCGGAAACTGGACTCACAGGTTGGAAATCGCCGGATGGAGGCGGCCGGTCAGTGGATGGAATATATTAACAGAGAACTGAAACATGTCTTCGCCGAAGATAAGCTTATTTCCCGGTGGCATGTTGAGATCGAAGGCGATATGCATGGACGTTATGTCACCGACATGAGCCTGATATCCTACATGCAGTTCGACCTAGACCATTTTACAACGTTGAATGACATCCATGTACATATGGAGCAGAGCATTCAAAAAGTCATGCTTCGAACCGATGCCATCATCAAGATAGCTTCCAGAACCATGGAACTTGCGGCCTGATTACAGCCGGTCCGTTGTGGGGCGGGGTTCCGGATCACTTTGTGCTTCATCCGTACCCCAACCCTCACCAATCAAAAACAGGGCGACATATACAGTCTAACGCTTTTTATGTCTGTTCTTTCTCAGCCTTTTCTTTCTTTTGTGTTTAGCGATTTTTGCACGTTTCCGTTTTTTTCCACTTGGCATACTGTTTTCCGTTTGAAGTTCAGATTAATGATGTAATTCGTGATGGTGCCGGTCCAGATAATCCTGTACCAATGTTTTCCATTCCGGGTCTGCTGCCAGTTCCAGTGAACGATCGAAAAAAGCAATGCTTTGATCGGCATTGCCCATCTGGTGCAACAGGACTCCGATATTAAAATTGGCCCGAAGATGGTCCGGATAGTTTTCAAGCACCTTATTCAGAATTTCGTATGATTTTTCAGGTTTTAACAGACTCATGTAGACTACCGCAAGGTCGGTTTTCAAGTCCGGATCTCCCGGCCGGTAGTCAAGAGCCTTAATATACATTGATTCGGCCTTTCTTGCAGATCGATTTGCAATTTCCTCATCGCGGTTCTGCCGGACCACATCAAAATAAAGACCGGCGGCTTCCTTCCAGTCGCCCGACCGGCCGGTGGCTTCCGCCCTCTTTTCGGCAAAACCGGCGGCCTCAAAATAGAACCCGGAATCCGAATATATCCGGATTAACTCTCCATAATAGGGAAGCCTGGCTCGATCATGCTGAAGGGTATCCAATACGGAACGGACATATGACACCCTTCGGTTGTCCGCATCGTCCAGTTCACGTGTTCCGGCTTCATCGACCTGTGACTCCATAGCAATGGTATCATCGAAGGATTGCTGATCCCGAACCCTGCTGTCCCATAAAATGGCACCTGTCAAGGCGACCAATGTTCCCAGCAGGATTATCCATAAGAACCAGCGATTGAATATATGGAGCATTTCGATTTACCTGTTCTCTGTCTACTGCAGTCCGGTTAACCGGGATCCTGAGCAATGTCCGTATAAAAAAAGAAATCCGGCATCCTGTATATGAGGATGAACCGGATTTCATTGCAAAATAAGAAAAAATGGAAAAATATGCGTTAAGAAATAACGATCAGGGATTCCATTTTTCGTTGACACTTCTTTTGAAATCCCTGGACACTTTCAACACGGGCACGTGCTGTTCGGGTACGGTCACTTCCTGATTGGTTTTCGGGTTTCTTGCAATGCGCTGTGCTCGTTTTACAACCTTGAACGTTCCAAACCCGCGCAACTCGATTTTTTCTCCCTGTTTAAGGGATTCAATTACGGTATCCAGAAATCCGTTTACAACGGCTTCGGTTTCAATCTTTGTGATTCCGGTATTAGCGGAAATGATTTCTACGATATCAGCCTTGGTCATAACAGCATGGATTTAAGTGGAAAAGGGTTACAACGCAACTTATTAGTGTTACGATGTTTATGTCAATGGTAACAATTCTCAGCGCACAGGGTTCCCGAATTGCGAAAATCTTTGTAAAAAACAGGCAGTTACCGTCTTTTTTTTTATGTGTTGCAAAAAAACGCTATCATTTCGGGGTGTCTGTCCGGAGCCTGTTGATTTTACGGGAGCGTCTTTTTTCTGTGGTTCCCGGTAAATCTGTAAACAGTTACTTGCCATTAAGTAAACGGTCCTATGGAGATTTTTGAAACCATCATTTATGCCCTTGATGACCTGGTATGGAATACCCCGGAAGCAATGCCCTTCATGGTTGTGGCCCTTTTAAGCTTCGGCCTGTTCATCACGGTTCGTCTCGGTTTCATTCAGATCCGGCAATTCCGGCACGGTCTCAAAGTGGTAACCGGCCGGTACCACGATCCCAAAGATACCGGTGATGTCAACCATTTCCAGGCGCTCAGTACCGCGCTTTCGGCAACTGTGGGCATCGGTAACATAGCCGGCGTTGCCCTGGCCATTCACTATGGTGGTCCCGGGGCGCTTTTCTGGATGTGGCTTACGGCGATATTCGGAATGGCCATCAAATATTCCGAATGTACGCTGGGCACCCTGTACCGCAAGACCAATGCCGACGGATCGGTTTCGGGAGGGCCGATGTATTACATCGAACGGGGTCTGGGAAAAAAATGGAAATGGCTGGCGGTGAGTTTTGCTGTTTTTGCCGTAATCTGCTCATTTCTGACCGGCAACGGAGTTCAGGCGAATACGGTGGCCGACACCATGCGAAGTGCCTTTGGTGTGCCTAAATTTGTAACCGGACTGATAACCGCAACTGCGGTCGGACTGGTCATCATCGGAGGCATCAAACGGATCGGTATGGTTACTGCGCGGCTGGTGCCGGTGATGGCGGCTTTCTATCTCATCGGGGCCATGATCATACTGATTATTCACCACACGCAACTTATTCCTTCCATCGTATTGATTTTTACCTCGGCCTTTTCTCCCGAAGCCGGGGCTTTCGGCATTGGATCGGGTGCCTTTATGGTTACTTTTGTCTGGGGCATTCGCCGCGGCCTGTTTTCCAACGAAGCGGGTCAGGGATCGGCACCCATTGCTCATTCGGCCTCTAAAACCGATCAACCGGTCCGGGTCGGAGTGGTAGCTTTGATGGAGCCGTTCATCGACACCCTTGTCATTTGTACCATGACCGGATTGGTTATTATCTCTACAGGCTCCTGGGAAACCCATCACCCCTACCAGCTGGACCTCAATCATCAGGAAATCACCTACGTATCCGACGAAGAATCCGCTTTTCAGGAGACGCGTCAAATCCGCGTTAATAGTGGTTTGCCGGTCAATGGACAAGTCCTCTACTACCAGTACCCGGTGGACAGCATGTTTACCGACGCTGAACGCAGCCGGCCATTCAACGGCGTGATCCGGTTCAACACGGAGGAAGCCACAGCCCATGACGACACCGGTGCCATTCACTACGAGCTTCATACCGGAGTGATCCAGAACGGCGCCCCGCTGACTGCCGCAGCATTTGAACGCGGACTGGCACCCCTGATCCCCGGGGGACAATATCTGGTTACGATCTGCGTGCTACTGTTTGCGGTCTCCACTTCCATCAGCTGGAGCTACTACGGCGACCGATCCATTCAATATCTGTTTGGTGACCGGTCGATTTTCTATTATCGTGTAATGTATGTATTCATGCACTTTATGGGTGCGATTCTGACCCTCGGCCTGGTCTGGACTTTCGGGGATATCATGCTCGGTCTTATGACACTGCCAAACCTGATCGCTCTTTTCGCCCTTTCCGGGGTGGTTTACAAGGCAACAAAAAAATATTTCAAAAATCCGGATATCTAAGGCTCTCAATTTATGAACTCATTTGACCAAGTGACGTTGGTGGATCACCCGGTGGTGTCACGTGACCTTACTATTCTTCGCAACAGAAATACACCGTCCCCTGACTTCAGATCAGCGCTCAATCGTATTGCTATTATACTGGCATACAACTCGTTAAAAGGCCTCCCCTTACGTAAAGTCGAGGTAGAAACCCCGATACAGAAGACGGATGGATATGAACTTGACACCGGTATTGTCGTTGTTTCCATTCTGCGAGCGGGACTGGGTCTTGTCGATGCCGTAACCCGGTTCATACCCGAAGCAAAAATCGGCCATCTCGGGATGTATCGTGATGAGACAACGCATCAACCGGTCGATTACTACTCAAAGATTCCCCAAAATATCCAAAATGACCACGTTCTGCTGGTCGATCCCATGCTCGCCACCGGAGGCAGTGCCACCGACTCGGTCAGTTTCCTTAAAAGCAAAGGGGCGCAGAACATCCGTTTTATGTGTCTGATCTCAGCCCCGGAAGGCATTCAGCGACTCCGGCAGACCCATCCCGATGTCTCCATCATTACAGCGGCCGTCGATGAGTGTTTAAATGATGACGCGTTCATCGTGCCGGGCCTTGGCGACGCCGGTGACCGCATATTTGGAACTGTTTAAATGATCAGGCAAAACATCCATACTCCGGCCGTAGCCCTGATAATCGGCTTGCTTGCCCTGACCGGGTGCACGGAATTGTCGGATTATGACCGTGACCGTGTCGCCGATGCCATGGCAGACTCCCTTCTTTCGGTGACCGAGTCCCGGAACATCACGATGGATCTGATTGAAGACGGACATCGCAAGATCACTGTGGTCGCCCCCTATGCCGCCACATACGAACGTAACGACCGGACCGAAACGGAGTTGCGGGAAAATGTGCATGTTACGGTCTGGGATACCACCGGAGCCATGGAAACGATCGTAACAAGTAAATCGGCAAGATATATCGGGCACCGCTCAGAATTTCATTTCCAGAATGACGTTGTCGTGGAGACCCGGGACGGACGACATCTTTTTACCGATTATCTGGAGTGGTCACAGCAAGACCGCAGTATTTACAGTCCTGAATTTGTAATTATCGTCACCCCGTCCGACAGCATTACCGGATATGGCCTGGATGGAACCGACGATCTTGAAACCTACACGCTTTCGGAAGTTACCGGAGAATTTGATCTGTAATTATTCCCGCACACCTGATCAGTGTACACTTGCCTGATATGACGCCATTACCGCTATGAGCAAACGCTGCCGCCCCCTTATTTCATGGTATCTTTTTCCCATTCTGATGCTGTTTACGACGGTGGAGTATGCCGATGCCCAAAACCGTGTGCGCATCGTGCAATCCGACCGGCTTGAAGGTGTCGAAACTGAGGATGGGCGTATACGCAAACTGATCGGTGATGTACGTCTGGAGACCGATGATTTCACGATTGTATGTGACAGTGCCTGGCAGTATCTGGACCTTGATGAACTGGTGGCTTATGGAAACATCTCTATTGAATCGGACCGTGAACAGATCTGGTCCGACAAGGCGACATACGATCTGGACTCGGAAGTGACGTTGTTTGAAGGGCGCGTGGTGATGCAGTCCGAGAATGCGCTGTTGTTCAGTGAAGAGGTATTTTACAGTTTTGCAACCGAGATAGCCCTGTTTCCGGAATATCTGCGCCTGGAGGATGATCGCGGTGTCCTGGTAGCCGATTCGGGCTACTATTACAATGCACTTGACAGTGCGATATTCCGTGGAAATGTGCAGATAGCCGATTCCCTGCAATACATCGAGGCCGACAGTGTTTTCACTAACCGGGAAGATGAGTACTACGAACTTTACGGACGTGTATTTCTGGACGATGAGGAAAACCGGACGCGATTGACCGGAGCCTTTGTATTGGCCGACTCTACCGGGTACCGCCGGGTGGAAGGTGGAAGCCGTATGCGCAGGGTGAACGAAGCGGAGACAGACACCACTTATTTATGGTCCGATTGGCTTGAAGTGCATCAACGGGACACGATCAACACGTTTACCGCATATGATGATGTCCATATCTGGACCGAATCGTACAGCAGCCTGTCGGACACCGCCCATTATGACGATGCCACCGAACAATTCATACTGGAAGGAGGAGGCCCCCGCCTCTGGTATGAAGATATGCAGCTTACCGGTCCGCATATTCTGATCCAGATGGAGGAAGACAGTGTGCGCTTTCTGGAGGCGGTAAACCGGCCCTTTGCCGTGCAGCGTGATACTGCGCTGAACCGCTTGAATCAGATCACCGGCGATACGCTGTATATACAGTTCCGGGATGGAGCTGTTTCATACATGGACAGCTACCCACAGGGACATGTGCTCTATTTTGTAAAAGAGTCAGATGGTAACCCCGACGGCGCCATAGATGTGACGGCCGATTTCATACGCTTGCTGTTTAATGAAGGCGAACTGGACAGTGTCATAGCCCGGCAAAACGTGGACGGAACCTATATCTCCGAGCATCCGGAAATCGCTGACCGGACACTTGACGGTTTTGCCTGGGATCCGGAATTTCGTCCGCAAAGACCGGATGAGCGTATGGAACAAAGGCTCCCTCCCATCCCCGACGAACGTCCGTTTGAGCCACCCCCGTTATTCCTTGAGGCGCGCAGAGAAGAATAACGGGGGTGTTATCAGTCCGATTCCTCCATCTCCGCGGTCTCTTTCATGATCCGTTCCTGAATCTCGTGAGGTACGGGGGCGTAACCGTGAAACGTCCTTTGGTGCGAAGCCCTGCCCTGGGTCATGGACCGAAGATGAGTAGCATACCGGTACAATTCGGCCAGGGGCACAACGGCTTTTACCTTTTGAAAGGTCCCTTCGGAATCCATTCCCTGAACCTGCCCGCGCCGTGTGGAGAGATCGCTCATTACATCACCCATAAAATCGGCGGGAACAGTCACCTCCACTTCGTAGATCGGTTCCAGTAACTGGGGTTTTGCCTCCAGAAAGCCCTGTTTAAAAGCCATCAATGCGGCTGTTTTGAATGCCGCCTCGTTAGAGTCGACCGAGTGCATGGAACCGTCATAGACCGATACCCGGATATCCCGGGCCCGGCATCCGGAGAGTGGTCCGTTTTCCATTTTTTCCATGATGCCTTTCAGTATAGCGGGCATGAAGCGGGCATCAATAACGCCACCTACAATACAGTTTTGGAACACCAGTTTTCCGCCCCACTCCAGGTCCACTTCCTGGGTATCGCGAACTGAAACCTCGGGTGTCGGCGGCATATTGTCCTCCAGGGGCTCCAGATACAGGTAGACCTCTCCATACTGTCCGGCACCTCCCGACTGTTTTTTATGGCGGTATTGGGCCTTGACCGGCTTGGTGATCGTTTCCCGGTAGGGTATTCCCGGTTCATAAAATTCGGGATGGAGCTTGAAGCGATTTTCGAGCATACTGCGGACCACGTTGAGATGCTCCTCGCCCTGTCCGCTGAGAATGATTTGCTTGAGTTCCTGGCTGTTTTCAACCCGGAGTGAGGGATCTTCGCGCTGGATCTGGTTGAGGGCGGAACCGATTTTCTCCTCCTCGCCTTTCTCTTTGGACCGCACGGCCATTCGCTCGGTCGGTTCGGGATACTCCACCCGGGATATCCCCAGATCCAGACTCTTATCGCGTAGCGTGTCGCCAACTCCGGCATCCTTGAGCTTGACAACGGCACCGATATCGCCGGCATGCACCTCGGAAATATCCACCCGCTTGCCGCCCTGGGTCAGGAAGAGGTTGCCGAGACGGTTGGAAGATGACTTGTTATGGTTGATCAGATCATCTCCCGTCTTCAGGGTACCACCGTACACCTTGAAGAAGGTCAGGTCACCGACATGTTCTTCGGAGATGGTTTTGAAAAGGAAAGCCAGTGATTTTCGCTCCGGATCCACGGGAAGCACATTGCCCTGTTCATCGGTGTCCGGATTGGCCTCGAGCGGGTTGGGAATAACATTTTCAATGAAGCCCATCACTCTTCCCGAGCCCATATTCTTTTCCGCAGACAGGCAGAACATGGGGAAGATCTGACGATTGAGCATCGCTTTTTTGAGCCCTTCCACCATCTCGTCCTCGTCGAGATGCCCTTTTTCAAAGTAGAGATCCATCAGCATCTCATCATTTTCGGCGATGGTTTCTACCAGGTCATTGTGCTGCAAATCGGCCTGACTCTTCTGGGATTCGGGAATCGGAAGCTTGTCGGGCCGGCCTCCCTGCTCCGAAAACTCATACATCTGCATTTTGAGGACATCGATGATGTTGTTGAAGCTTTCCCCTTCCTCGTAGGGGTACTGAACAGGCACTACTTCACGTCCGAACCGCTCTTTGCACAGATCCACTACATTTTGATAGTTGGAATTGGGGTGATCCACTTTATTGACGACAAGAAATGCCGGTTTGTTCATATCGGCGACGATATTCCAGAGCACTTCCGTGCCGACTTCGACGCCGTGTTCAGCATCCAGCACAAAGATAACGGCATCGGCCACTTTTAAGGCATTTACCACTTCCCCGACGTAATCAGCCGTACCCGGTGTATCGATGACATTAATCTTCGTCCCACGCCAGTCCAGGTGCATGAATGAACTTAATACCGATTTCTGTTTATCCTTTTCTATGGGATGAAAATCTGAGACCGTACTGGATTCCTCAACGGTACCCCTGCGCTTGATGGTTCCCGATTCGAATAACATGGTTTCGGCAAGGGTGGTTTTACCCGAACCGGAATGTCCGAGTAGTGCGATGTTTCTGATCTTTTGAGGTTCATACACATTCATGATCGATTACTCCTTGGGATTATAGGCTTGTATTCCTCCTTTTACCGGAATTATAAATATTTTCGAGTTACTATTTGGTTAAAGGGGTTAATGATTTTAAACTATTTTGTGAGACTGATAAATAGCAAAGTAACTTTTTGGAAACCTTTTGGCAATAACAGGACGTAATCAATTGCAATGAAGAAAATTCGAATACTCCATACCGGTGGTACCATCACCATGCAAATGCATGATAATAAAGATATTGCCAAATCGAACCGCTCCAGCTTTAATCTTGATTTTTTTAATGAACAGATACCCGGGCTGCGCGATATCGCAGATGTGGAATCACAATCTCTTTTTTTGGAAGACAGTTCCGATATGGTGCCGGCACGCTGGCAGCAACTTGCCGAAGCTATTGCGGAGCAATATGAATCATACGACGGCTTTGTAATCCTTCACGGCACCGATACCATGGCGTACACCACATCGGCTCTCTCGTTCTGTTTTTCGAATCTTGACAAGCCGGTGGTTTTCACCGGGAGCCAGGTGCCGCTGAGTAACCGCCGGACCGATGCGCGGCGCAATCTGATCAATTCTGTGGAACTGGCCACCCTTAACCTGCCGGAAGTAAGTATCTGCTTCAATGACCGGGTTTATCGTGGTAACCGCGCGACCAAGATCAGTATCGGTGATTTTGACGCTTTTGCTTCACCCAATTATCCGGTACTTGCCGAATTCGGTTTGGAATTGACCATACGATCCCGTTATCGTCCCCGTTCGGGACCCTTTGGCGTTTTATCCCGCTTTGATCCGAACATTCAACTTGTGAAACTGTTTCCGGGCATGGACTGCTCTCTTCAGGTGCCCTCCGGACCCGATACCTGCCGCGCCCTGGTCATTGAAGCCTATGGCAGCGGCAATATTCCGGCGGGGTCTTCCCATAGCCTGCTGCCCGCCCTGAATACCTATCTGAATGCGGGTGGTATTGTAGTGATCACTTCTCAAGCCCTCTATGATGAAGTGGACCTCGATAAATACGAAGGCGGGCGTCAGGCAAAAGAGCTCGGTGCGATATCCGGAGGTGACATGACCACCGAAGCATGCGTCACCAAATTAATGTATCTTTTGGCTTACTACGATGATACTCCCACGATCAAAGAACGTTTTCGTGAAAATATTGCCGGGGAGCGAACGGTATAAGAGTTTAAATAACAGCCATCCATAACACAAAACACCGACGTCCATGTTTTTTGTATTTGATATTGAATCCATTCCGGATATCGCCTTTTTGAGAACGCTTCTTGAGAATCCGCCGGAAGAGGATGAGCCGATGCTGGAAATTGCCGCTGAAGAATTTGGACGGGGCAAATCCGGTTTTCTGCCCCCGATGTACCACCAGATGGTCTCCTGGGTCGGGTTGTGGGTGACGACCTCCGGCGAACCCCGCCAAAAGGTGGCCTGGAGCGGTACCAATGAACGTGAGGGACTGGAAACCCTGATTGATACCCTGCGTACCTTTAAAGATTTTGGCGTGATTCACCACAACGGCAAGGGTTTTGACCTGCCTCTTGTCACCTACCGGGCCATGAAACATGGCCTTCAACTGCCCTCGCGCCTCAACAACCATGAGATCAGATACCGTTTCAGCAAACACAATCTGGATCTGATGGACGAATTCAGCAATTTCGGGGCCAGCAGTTACCCCAGACTGAAACATATCGGAGCGCTGATCGGCATCCCGGTCAAGATGACAGGGGAAGGCGATGAGGTCCTTTCCATGTATCGCGACGGCAAACTCGACCGGATCGAACACTATTGTTATGAAGATGTAATGGCCACCTACCTGATTTGGCTGCACCTTCAGTTTACCAGTGGTGTCCTTTCTCAGAATGAGTTTCAGAACCTGCGGTCCCGTGCCCTCTCCAAGCTTCAGGAAATTCAGCAATCCATCCCCTGAACACTCATGCTCCATTTTTTTTCATGCAACATCACGAACAAATATATCCATCAAGCGAATCTCTCACTGTTCGCTTATGAGCTGTTACTACGTATAATAATTCTTAATCAATCAGTTATTACATTATGAAGTCCATAGCTTTACCTTTGTTTGCACTCCTGTTGTTCATCACCTTTGCACTTCCGGTAACGGGCGAAGATAACGGCAAATTGGTCATCGACGAATGGCTGCAGCTGGGGCCGGTCGGTTATCACCATCCGGTCTATTACGATATAGCCGGTATCGACGGCACTCCCTGGTCGGTGGAGGAGTTATTACTCGATAATAAAGCCGAATATGGCGACTGGATGCCCGAAGAGGGTAAATCGATGAACTGGTCTGCCGGAAGTGTCAACGAATGGCACCGCGCGATGGCTGACCAGGGTGAATTGACCCTGCCGGTTTCTGCCGATGACCTCCATCAGACAGGATGGGTCGCTGCCTATGTGACCACCGACCGCTGGCTGTCCGCCACTTTCGAAATGGAAAGCCCCTGGCTACTGCGGGTATTCCTGAACGGTGAAGAACTTGTGACCAAAACCTCAACAGAGCCGGGAGCCGGTTCGAAACCGGGTTCGGTGGAGCAAGCGGTTTCGTTACAGCAGGGAACGCATCTCCTGCTGGTCAAGATGGTAAGACCGTCACCGGTTGATATCGAAAACGAAAATGGAGAAACGCCTGCCGATTGGACACTGAAAGCATCACTGGATACCGGAGAACACACCGCTTCGGCAACAACAGGATTGGAACCCGAGCGAAAACTCAAGCAGCGTGACCTCTCTCATGCTCCCCGTCCGTCCGGCGTTTCGGTGAGTCCGGATGGCGAACTTGCGGCAGTCCACGTCCGCCGGGATCTCCCTCCTGACGGCACTCCGGAAACCCGGATCGATATCCGCAGTATTGCCGACGGCGAGTTGTTCCGCTCTTATGCGGGCGGTATGACGATTACCGGCATGCAGTGGGTCCCGGAAGGACGCCGGTTCAGCTATACGGTCAACAATGGCAACGGAACCGACCTGTGGCTGGTGGACCTGGATACCGGAGAACAATCCCGTCTTTTGAAGAAGGTTGAAGATTTTGCCGGATACCTGTGGTCTCCGAACGGGCGGTTTGTGATCTACAGTGTCTCGGAGAGCCATGAACCGGGCGAGGACGGCGTCATGCGATATCACGGACTCCAGGACCGTCGTCCCGGCTATCACACCCGATCCTTTTTATATCAGCTTAATGTACCGGAGGGGACCACGCGGCGGCTTACGGCGGGTCTGTTGTCAACTGCGCTGGGCAGCATCCACCCTGATGGCAGCGAAATCCTTTTCCTCCGGTCGCATGAGGTGTATGATGAGCGGCCTTACGGCAAAACCGAATATGTGACACTGGATCTGAATACCATGGATACCGATTCGCTCTTTACGGTGCCGTTCGGAGGCGCGGCACACTATTCTCCTTCCGGCGATCGCATACTGATCACCGGCGGTCCTAATACTTTTGGTGATATCGGAGTAAATATCCCCGATACATTGACTGCCAATGACTATGACACCCAGGCCTATATCTTTCACCGTGAAAACCGTGAAATTGAGCCCGTAACACGTGATTTTGATCCGGCGATCTCTGCGGCGCGCTGGGATAACACAGGTCGCTATATATATTTTACAGTAACCGAGAAAGCATTTCAAAAACTCTACCGCTACGATACCCGTCGAAAGGAGTTCCGTAAATACGAAACCGCTCCCGATGTAGCCGGTGTACTTGAGCTTGCACAAGACACCCCGGTCGGCGTTTTCACCGGTTCGGGGGCTTCCGATCCACCGAAAGTGTGGACCATCGACTTCAACCGGGACAATCCTGAAGCGCGTGTACTTTATGATCCGGGAGCTGATTTTTACCGCACGGTCCGGTTCGGCGATATAAAGCCGTGGGCATTTACCAATACGTTCGGGGAAGAGATCGACGGACACGTTTACTATCCGCCCGATTTCGACGAAGATCAGGAGTACCCGGTAATCGTCTATTACTACGGCGGTACCGTCCCCACTTCACGCGCTTTCGGGGGTCGTTATCCCAAGGAGCTATACGCTGCAAAAGGGTATCTGGTCTATGTGCTACAGCCGAGCGGAGCCACCGGTTTCGGTCAGGAGTTTTCGGCCCGTCATGTTAACGACTGGGGCGAAATCGCCGGCAACGAAATCATAACCGGAACCGAAGCCTTTCTGGAAAATCATCCGTACGCCAACCGGGAAAAAGTCGGTGCGATCGGCGCATCATACGGCGGGTTCATGACCATGTATCTGCTGACCCGGACCGATCTTTTTGCTACGGCGGTGTCACATGCCGGCATCAGCAATCTTACCAGTTACTGGGGCGAAGGATTCTGGGGGTATCAGTACAGCGGTGTTGCCACAGCCCACAGTTTCCCCTGGAACCGCCGGGACATTTACGTGGACCAAAGTCCGATTTTCAACGCTGAAGACATACACACCCCGTTGCTGCTGATCACCGGCATGCAAGACACCAATGTACCACCGGGCGAAAGTCTCCAGATGTTCACGGCACTCAAGCTTCTTGGAAGGGATGTGGCCTTTGTTGCCGTTGAAGAGCAGGATCATCATATACTGGATTACAAAAAAAACATTCACTGGAAAGAGGCGATTCTGTCGTGGTTTGACAAATGGCTGAAAGAAGAACCGGAATGGTGGCAGCAGACCCATGGTGACTAAACCTTGTCCGGACTGTTTTTTTCCTTTTTTTATTGCCATTTTCAGTAATAAGTAAAATGTTAAGGGTATATTTCATGCTGTAACAGGTGGCGTGCATATCACAGGATGTGGCAACATGAAAAGCTATAACCCGGTATCGGTAGCGAACGCAATACCAACCTTCAAAAAGGAGTGACCATGAAAAAGATTGTCCTGCTTGCAGCATTAGCAGCCCTGTTTGCCGTCAATACGTCCTTTGCAGACAATGGACCGGATGCCCTCTATAGCGAACTTCAACTGCCGTCCAGCTGGTCCGTTAACCTTTCAGGCGGTACAACATTCGGACATTTTACCTACGGCTCCAGCATTACACCACATGCCGGAATACACATACGGTACTCAGCAAACCCGATTTTCTCCCTGTACGGTGCCGTTGGCGGTGGTGAATTCCGTGAATCGGGTGCCCTGGGCGATATCTCCTATAAAAATCGTTACATTCATTACGGACTCGGAGCCAGGGTTAATCTCCTTCGCATGATCACCGGAGACAATTCCGTTACCAGATATGTCGGGACATATGCTCAAACAGGCATGGCGTTGATCAGGAGTGATGTGGAGACGGGGGCCAGCAGGGCGCAATTTCCGGGCCAGGATTATTCCGGGCACGCCCTTTTGTACCAGCTTGGCGGAGGTATCACCTTCCGGATACATCGCCGGTTGGACTTCTTCATTCAAGGTGAACTGAACTTGTCAAACAGTGATCTCCTGGACGGATACGAACGTCAGCCGGGAGCTCCGGCAAGCCGTTTACTGGTCGACGGAGATGCATTTATCAACACCAGTGCCGGAATTTCCATCAAGCTGGGAAGCAGCAGTGCGCGTCATGTCGACTGGCAGCAGGGGTATCATCGAATCGATCCGCTGGCACGGTCCCATGAGCAGTCCATACAGAGAATGGAGACCCGTATTGACTTGACCAACACGACCATGGACACCGTACACGACCGGGTGCAGATGTTCGAACGCACACTGGACGACCTTTCCCATGTATTGACCGTGGTGCATGCCGATCAGCTGATGACCCTGAACAACCAGATCGAAAGATTGCAGAACCGGCTCCAGATGCTGCAGTCTGAGCTTGATCAGCTATCCGGACAGCTGGTAGAACGTCCCCGGGAAGATCGGACTCGATACTACCTCGTTGCCGGTGTTTACCTGTCCGCTGAAAACGCTGAATCACAATTGCGTGAACTGCAAGCTTCCGGTTACGGGCAGGCGGAAATGATCCGGGACCGGGGCCTGAGTTACTACCTGGTTACCTACAGCGGTCATGATCATGAAGCAGAGGCCCGTGAAGAACTGGACCGCATCCGCACGGAAATCAATCCCGACTCCTGGATTTACGTACGGTGATGGTCATCCCTTCTCATCCTCTCCATACAGCATTGATAAAAGATTCTGCTGTGTGGCGTAATCAAGCAGCCCTGTTGTACGGGCCTCATTGAGAGCCCCTGCGATTGCATCGGGATCATACCGGACACCGGTCAGGGCTTCAACAAGGGAGGTATAATCAGCGGTCTTTGTCTGAATATCCAGATGCCGGATTCGCCCTTTCTCCACCTCCAGGTGCAGATTCATTTCTTCATTTTGCAGCCTTTTCGAGCGGTGGATCTGAAAACGGGGTGAGCGTGCGACATTCCATTCCCACGTGCGGTAACGACGGTTTTGCAATTTCTGTATGGCTAGCCGGTCCGCTTCTCCAAGTTCATAACATTTCTGTTCCGGCTCGCACTGCAGGAGCTCTTTCAGCAGGATGTTATGAAACTTCCGGATATTCATCGGACGTTCGAGAAATTCCGAAATGTTGGCGACGTGGCTGCGCACCGACTTCTGGCTTCGTGAGCTGATATTTTTCATCCGGACTTCAAGCACACGGTCCAGTTCCTCCAGATCGGCGTCAAACAGCAGCGTTCCATGACTGATCATCCGACCTTTTGAGGAAAACTGGGCATTGCCCGAAATTTTCCGACCATCGGCAAGAATGTCATTCCGGTCATTCATTTCGGCGGGCACGCCAAGAGACCGGAGGATTTGCACCACCGGTTCGTTGAAAAACCGGTAATTGTGCAACCGTGAGGGTTCGTAGCGGGTGATGAAGCTGAAATTGAGGTTGCCCGGTTCGTGATAGACGGTCCCGCCGCCGGAAATACGGCGAAATACCGGAATTCCCTTTTTACGCACATAGGCATCATTAACCTCTTCCAGCACGTTCTGGTTTCGTCCGACGATAACCGAGGGGGCATTACGGTAGAGGATCAGATAGTCATTTTCCGGGCTCAGTTGCCGAAGTGCATACTCTTCCAGGGCCAGATTGGCTGCCGGATCGATCGTTTCGCCGTTGTTGACATACAGATAGGAAATCATGAATGGAAAGATAAAAAAATCAAGGATGAGCTCCCTAAATCGCTCTGCATGATTTTCCCGGATAACGGAACAGAGAGCAGTATTTTTACATACAGCGGCATTTTTACATTCGGTAGCGGATCATTATCTTGAATATATGTTCGGATCCCGTGAAAAAATGAAAGAGTGTCCCTCCTGCGCCCTGGAAGTTGCATCCGGAGAGGAGATCTGCCCCTATTGCGGGTATGAGTTTCCACCCGATCAAAAAGGGACAACCGTCATGGCCTGGCTGTTTGTCATTTTGATTATTCTTTGGCTGATTACCCGGTTTTGACACCGGACACAAGCAGCCTTCATTCGCCTGTAACAAAGCCGGGATTACCGGTTGTATTCTCTATCAGACGAATGTAAAAAGCGATCATCTCCCTGAAATTATCAATTCCGATGCGTTCGTCGGTACCGTGGATGCGCCCGCGGTCATCGGGATTGGCGCGAATGGGGCGAAATCGCAACAGGTTGTCGGTGACTTCAAGAAAATGGCGGGCATCTGTTGCCGCCAGGAACATGGAGGGCGCCACCGGCACACCGGGAAATATCTCATGAAGGGTGTGCTTCATGGACAAATAGGGTTCCGATGTGGATGAGGATATGGGAGAAGGCTCCCTGGCCCCTTCCAGCACTCGTATACTGATCGTCTCATCCTGAATGGTTTCCCGGACATATCCGACAACCTCCTCGACGCTGTCGTTGGGGTGGATACGGAAGTTGACAATGGCCTGTGCGGTCTGGGGAAGCACATTTTCCTTGATGCCGGCATTGAACATGGTCGGGGCCGTCGTCGTACGCAGTGCGGCATTGGTGTGCGGAACGTATCCAAGCCGCTCTTCTATAATGCCTCCGAACACCCAGAGATTGGACAGCGCCATACGGTAGACAAATGGCAGGTCAGGAGCCAGCGGTTCGAACGTCTCCCTCAGCAGGCCGGCAAACCGTCCGTCCATGGGGTTTTGCTTGAGATTGTTGATCGCCATGCTGAGGGTACCGATCGTTGTTTCACGAGGCGGCATGGAGGAATGTCCGCCCTCCTGATGGTTGGTCAGTTCAACACTTACATACCCTTTTTCGGCCACTCCGATCATGGCTATCGGATGTTCAAGTCCTTCCAGGATCTCCTCGGCTACCGGCATGCCTTCATCGGTCAGAAATGCGATATCCACATCGCGCTCCAGCAGCAGGTTGGCCACCTGCCGGGCACCCTGCCGTCCACCGATTTCTTCGTCATGATTGAGTGCCAGGTAGATGGTGCGTTCAGGCCGGTACCCTTTTTCGATGAGGTATTCAAAAGCTTCCAGGTAGGAGAATATTCCACTTTTGTCGTCGATTGCGCCGCGTCCCCAGACAAAGCCTTCAGCAATAGTACCGCTGTAAGGCGGATAGGTCCAGTCCTCTTCGGTCCCCGGTTCCACGGGCACGACATCATAGTGCCCCTGAAACATGGCGGCCGGCAGTTCGGGATCGGCGCCCTCCCAACGGTAGAGCAGGGTAAAATTATTAACCCGTTCCATGCTCATCGTTTCATGAATGCCGGGATAGGACTCGTTCACAAAATCTATAAAATCATCGAATTCAGGCCGATAGAGAAACGAAAGCTCCTGGGTGGATACCGTTCGGAACTGCAGACCCTCAGAGAGCCGCTCAACGGCCCGGTCAATATTGATGTCGGCATAGGTGACCGGCTCCACATCAGGAATATCATGACTGAGTTGCAGGGTTCTGTATACAATGATTCCTGTAGCAATCACCAACAGGATAAGCAACACCAGCAACGTTCTTTTCAGAATCAACAAGATCATGTTGCAATCAGGTTTTGTTTGTCTCAGGTATTGTCGGACTTACCCTCTGACTTCTTCTCCATCGTTTTTTTCGACTTGCTCCGGGAAGATGTTTTACTGTTTTGATGATTTCCGGAGGATGATTTGGCCCTGCCGTCACCACTTTTTCCGGATTTACCGGACGCTTCGGTATTCTCCGTTTTGGTTTGACTCGCGGATTTTTTCTTTTTGCCGGTCGTAGATGACTTCGGTTTGTGATTGTCCGATGAAGCGGCAGTTTCTTCTTTGGAGGAATCTTCTTTAAGCTCCTTATCATCACTTTCAGCGGATTTCTCCTCTTTTTTCCGGCCGGAGCCGTTTTGCCCGCCGATACTTCCTGCAACGGTGGTTTTTGCGGGAGCTTTGCGCTTTTTACCGACCAGCTTCAGAATCTCGTCACCCATCACCTCTTCTTTTTCCAGGAGCAGTTCGGCCAGGCGATCAAACGCCTTTTTGTTCTTTTTCAATACCGATTCGGCACGGTTGTATGCCTCTTCCAGAATTTCATTTACAGCTCTGTCGGCTTCTCTTGCTGTTTCATCACTGTATTCACGCTGCGAACCCATTTGCTCTCCAAGGAACACCTCTTCCCGCTGTCCGCCCAGGGCGGTATACCGGAAGGCCTTGCTCATGCCCCAGTCGAGCACCATCTTCCGGGCGAGCTTGGTTACTTGCTTAAGGTCATTTTCGGCACCGCTGGTAGCTGTGTTGAAAATCATGCTTTCTGCGGCCCTTCCTCCCATGATCACGGCCAGGCGATCCAGGAGGTGCTCCTTGCGATAGAGGTACTGGTCGCGTTCGGGAAGCTGCTGGGTTACGCCCATGGCCTGACCCCGGGGAATGATGGTAACCTTGTGCACCGGATCGGTATTGTCAAGTACTGCGGCCACAATGGCGTGTCCTGCTTCGTGATAGGCGAGCATTCGCCGCTCCTCATCCTCAAGCACTACGCCTCTTCGCTCGAGTCCCATAATGATTTTATCCCGCGCCATATCGATATCGTGTTGGTTAATTTTATCGCGATCATCGCGTGCGGTCAACATGGCGGCTTCATTCAACAGGTTTTCCAGGTCGGCTCCGGTGAAACCGGGTGTTCCCCTTGAAACATCCTCAAAGTCAACATCGTCGTCCATTGGTTTGCCACGGGCGTGGATTTTGAGGATTTTAACCCGGTCCTCCTGCGAAGGGAGTCCGACCTCCACACGACGGTTGAACCGGCCCGGGCGCAGCAGCGCCTTGTCGAGGATATCCGGACGGTTTGTAGCCGCCATGACGATCACACTTTCATTGGTCTCAAATCCGTCCATTTCCGAAAGCAGCTGATTAAGCGTCTGTTCGCGTTCATCATGTCCGCCGCCGAGACCGGCACCGCGGCGGCGACCGATCGAGTCCAGCTCATCGATGAAAAGTATGGCCGGGGCGTTTTCCTTGGCGTTTTTAAACATCTCCCTGACGCGCTTGGCGCCTACACCGACCAGCATTTCCATAAAATCGGATCCGGTGATGCTGTAAAAAGGGACACCGGCTTCGCCTGCCACGGCCCGTGCCATTAATGTCTTCCCGGTGCCGGGAGCTCCATAAAGCAATACACCTTTGGGCACTTTGGCACCCAGTTTGTCAAATTTTTCGGGCTTCTTGAGGTATCCGACAATTTCCTGCAGCTCTCTTTTCGCCTCATCGCCGCCGGCCACATCATCAAAGGTCGTCCGTTTACCTTCTCCCGGTTTATGGAGCTTGGCCTGGCTCTTTCCGATAGAAAACATGCCCTGCCCCTGAGAATTCATACGCCGATACCATGTTATGCCGATGATGAGAATCAGGATGAACGGCAATGTCATGAATATAAAATAGAGCCAGGTATTGTCCCGTTCGGGGACGGTTGTTACCTCCACGTTACTCTGCTCAAGCATGGCCATGAGCTCATCATCGCCGAACGAAGGCAGATGGGTTACAAATTCGGTATAAGAGATGGTATCCCCTTCGGGTCCGGGGCGTCTTGCGGGTTCTCTGAGTTCGCCCTCCACGCGATCCCCCTGAACGGTCACTTCCCGTACATTATCGGCCCGTAGTTCATTGCGGAAGGTGCTGTACTGTATCTGATCGGGCGTAAAATGTCCGCCGTAATAGGAATAGAGAATCCAGATACCCAGTATAGTGGCTATCAGAAAATAGAAGATCATTATCCGTGACGGCCCCGGCACCTGCTTGCCGGGTTTGGGATCAGGTTCTCCTGGCTTGTTTTCTTTGTTAGTCTTGTTATCTGACACGTATTTCGATAATTATTTTATAATATGGTAAACTTGTAAATATACAGAGCGTACAGATCAAAATATATCCCGAATTGTCTCCGCGGTTTAACAACACACGGTGCAATACATCCACTTCAGTATCATTTTGACCCTGACGTCTTTTATCCCAACATTAATATGGAACGATAGGTTTCAATGCTTTATTTGAGATTCGGGCTTGTCTTTTGGATGGGGGAATTTGTAATTTATGTTTTCCTTGCCAGAGTGGCGGAACTGGTAGACGCGCGCGACTCAAACTCGCGTGGCTTCGGCCGTGTGGGTTCGAGTCCCACCTCTGGTACTTAAAGCCCTGTGAGACATATACTTACAGGGCTTTATTTTTTTCGGATTCCGATGATAGTGTACAAATATTGGTGCAAGCAGACCGGCAATTTCATTTTTCTGTTGCGGATGGGTAGTTTGGGCGGAGAACTTATGGATTCGGAAGCCTGAAAGCCATCAACGCACCGGTCAGCATCATCAGCATGAACAAAGCGATCACTCCCGATACACCAATAATACCAGTTAATAGTCCGAGAGAGGACAATGCGAGGAAAATCACACCAACCATTGTATTGCTGACGGCCACATACAGGGGGCGTTCGTTTTCGGGTGCAAAATCCACCAGGTAGGTTTTCCGCCCAAGACGTGTTCCGGCCTGTGCAAAGCCGGTGATGAATATCACACCTGCCGGCCACCATCCCGCCATGTCGGATTCCATTGCCTGGCCCAGTCCCAAAGCCAGCAAAGCGGCGGCAACACCGGCAAGTCCGCCCCATGCCATGGCATGTTTGCTCGATCGATCAGCCAGTCGCCCCCAAAAATAGCTGCTCAATACCATTGCCAGGCTGTTGGCCATGACAAACAGGCCAAGTCCGCTTAGTCCGGCACCCAGTTCCCGGGCGTAGAGCGAATAGAAGGGGATCACCAAAGGTACGCCCAGAAGAAGACTCCGGGCCATTACAAATTGGCGGAACCCGGCATCCGATGTCAGCAGATGCCATCCTTTACCTGCTTCTTCCAAAGCATTCCGCCCCCCTTCCGTAGCGCCGGGATGTTCCCGGATAAAGGCAAACAAAGTCGTGGCGGTGATCCACAGTAGCGCCGCCACAGCAAGCAAGGCTCCATAGAACGCAAGTGGTTCCTCCCCGTCACCGGTGATCATCAGCCATGCGCCGGCTCCCAGGGCCAGGGCACCGCCGATGGTTGCGCGCATGGAAAGCAAGGTTCCCCGTTTGCCTTTGGGTATGGTTTTCGCCATCACGTCCTTGTAACTGACCGAAGCCACACCGCTGGCTACACTGAACAGGGCAAGTAAAAAAAGCACGCCAATCCCGCCGGCCGTACCTCCTACCCACAAGACCAGCGGTATCATCAGAAGCAGCGACAACGCCTGGGTGTATCCGGCGGCAACCCAGAAATATTTCCGACGTGCGAATTGGCGTATGCGCGAGGAGACCATGAGCTGGGGCAGTAACGAACCGGCACGGCTGAGCGGTACCAGAAATCCGCTCAACGATGAGGTAGCACCAATGGCGCTCAAAAGCCACGGTAATACGAGGGAAGGGCTCACAATCTGTTCGGCAAGTTTGGTGAGGGCCCCGTTACCGGCGTTCAGAAAAAAATTGCCCGGAGCCTGCCGACAAGCGTGGTCGGGAATATCCCGGCAGGCACGGTCATCGTCAATGGTCAGGGTTTCATAGGCTTTTTCAATGGCACTCAAAGATCCGGAAATATGTTAGTGTGGGAGTTACGGATGACAAGGACAGAATAATATACCATTCGGTGCATTCGGGAACAAAACCGGTCCGGGCGACCGTGTTTGTCTACCTGCCTACCTGCCTACCTGCCTACCTACCTACCTTTCTTGCTTGCCTGCCTGCTTCCCTGATTGCTTGCTTCGCCGTTTACACCGCATTTGTTGACAGATTACATTTCCGAATCCGGTACTTTTTCCTTTACTTGTTGATGGCAGCTATCCGGATGTGTGCCGGCAGCGAAAAATAATAATATTCCAGGCATGCGGCATTTCCGGATAGCGGAAATAAACCCGAAACCAATTGATCCAATTATGAAATTTAATACCATTTTGCTGTTTATTGCAGCCCTGATCATTGCCGTACCGTCCGCTTTCGCCTCCGACGGGGATCGGCCGCTGCGCGTCATCGCTTTTGGCGCCCATCCCGATGATGCAGACATAAAAGTGGGTGGGACTGCCGCCATGCTGGCCGACATGGGACACAAGGTGAAGTTTGTCTCTATAACCAACGGTAATGCCGGGCATCATGAAGAAGGTGGAGGGATGCTGGCCTCCCGCCGTCGGGCTGAAGCCGAGGAAGCCGCCCGCAGACTGGGAATCGACAGCTACAAGGTACTGGAGAATCATGACGGTGAACTGGAACCGACCCTGGATATTCGCAAAGATGTGATTCGTGAGATTCGCAACTGGAAGGCCGATGTGGTACTCGGACACCGTCCCAACGACTATCACCCCGACCACCGATACAGCGGAGTACTGGTGATGGATGCCGCCTATATGGTCATTGTTCCCAATATTGCCAGTGACACTCCGCCGTTAGAACATAATCCGGTATTTCTGTACCTGGAGGACCGGTTTACACAACCCAATCCGTTTCGTCCCGATATTGTTGTAGGCATAAGCGACGAATACATGGAGCGCAAAATGGATGCGCTGGACGCCCATGTCTCCCAGTTTTACGAGTGGTTGCCCTGGACGGCAGGCATGCTTGACGAGGTTCCGGAAGATCCTGATGAACGCCGGGAGTGGCTGGAGACGGTACGTGCACGACCGAATGTCGAAGGAGAGATACTGGAAAGGCTGGAATACTGGTATGGAGAAGGAGCCGGCAACCGTTTTGAATTTGCCGAAGCGTTCGAGATCGCCGAATACGGCAGACAGCCCGATGAAGAGGATATCCTCCGGCTCTTTCCCATGCTGGAACGCTAAGCGGAGAGGTTTTTCCGAAACCGGTATACATCCCCGTTGCGGTTCACATCCGGCGGTTTTTTAAATCGTGTGTGCCCGTTGCTATTGTGCCGGGCACAGAAAAAAAGATCAACTCAACAGCAGATAGAGTCCCGCCGCCAGAAAAGCACCAATAGCGGGTCCCACAATCGGAACCCAGGAGTAGGCCCAGTCGCTGCTCCCTTTCGCTCGAATGGGGAGTAGTGCGTGCATGATCCTGGGGCCGAGATCACGAGCCGGATTGATGGCATATCCGGTCGGGCCGCCAAGCGACAGGCCGATACCGAGTACCAGCAGGGCAACAGGCAGCGCTGCAAGCGCGCCGAATCCGAGTCCCACTTCCTGACCGTTGATAACGATCGTTTCCAGGAATTGGCCGTCCGCTGTGATGAAACCCGGAACAACTATAAACAGGACCCCGAAGACCAGGACGAACGTACCGACTATTTCGGTCAGCATATTGGACGTGTAGTTGCGAATATTGGGTGCGGTACAGTGGCAGGCCAATATGGCATCGCTGTTATCGGTTTCGGCAAAATGGTCTTTGTAGGAGACCCATACCAAAAAGGAACCTATCGCTCCCCCCAGGATCTGTGCCGCGATATAGGGCATGACCATCGACCACTGAAAGTGACCGGCTGCGGCCAGTCCGAGTGTTACGGCGGGATTGATGTGTGCACCGCTGAACTGAGAGACGGTGAAAACCCCCGCAAAAACGCCGATTCCCCATCCCCAGGTAATGACTATCCAGCCTCCATTGTGGCCTTTGGTTTTGTTGAGCAGAACATTGGCGACCACACCATTACCCAATAGTATCAGGATCCCGGTGCCGATGATTTCAGCAATAAAAGGTGACATAAGAAACTCCTGTATTTGGCGGGAGTATGCGAGCTCCCGGGGTCATTATGAGTTAAGAGAGAATAGCTTAGAGAATATAAGACCGGGCCAGGTTCTTATATTTTTCAATCTGATCCTTTTGCCAGTTTTCGTCGTAACCGGCCTCCTCTGCCATCAGTCTGGCGACTTCGGGAGCCATGTCCACGCTTGCTTTGGCATCGAGCAGCAGGGCACGAGTACGCCGGGACAGCACATCTTCGACGGTCATGGCCATTTCATTGCGTACCGCCCACACGACTTCAGCTTTCAGATAGGAAAGACGTTCATGCAGAGGTTTGCCGAGCTCAGGATTTTCCCTGATCAGTTTTTTAACGGCCAGCTGATCCGAACCGTAACAATAAAGCGGATCCGATTTGTCCAGGTTCTTGAGCCAGCCGTGTATGCGCAGATGTTCCGTACGGCACTGTCCGGGGGTCAGACCGGCGATGATCGATGCCTGATCGACCACATCCTGGGCCATTTTGCGATAGGTGGTCCATTTTCCTCCGGTAATGGTAACGAGTCCGGAGGGATTTACCAGCAGGGTATGGTCACGGGACAAAGAAGCGGTGTTTTTGGAGTCACCCATCTTCACCAGTGGGCGTAAACCGGCAAACACACTGCGCACATCTTTCCGGGTGGGATTTCCATCCAGGTACATGGCGGCATGCTTAAGTACAAATTCGATCTCCTCTTCCATGGCTACCGGTTCCCTTTCAGGTCCGCTGACCGGTGTGTCGGTGGTGCCGAGCACGACTTTGCCGTGCCACGGGACGGCGAACAGAACCCGCCCGTCTTCGGTATGGGGAACCATGACGGCGGTATCACCGGGCAGAAATTTCTTGTCGATGATGATGTGGATGCCCTGACTGGGCGCCACGATCGGTTTTGCTTCGGGATTGTCCATCTTCAGCAGGCTGTCGGTAAACACACCGGTGGCATTGATGACCACCCGTCCGTTGATTTCATACCCCTCGCCCGACAAGACATCGGTAGCAGTGACTCCCTGAATCATGTCCCCGTTTTTCAAGAGTCCGCTGACCTTCATATAATTCAACAGCACACCCCCCTGTTCGGCGGCGGTTTGTGCCAGGTTAATGGCCAGTCGGGAGTCGTCAAACTGACCGTCATAATAGATAACCCCCCCTTTCAGTCCTTCGGTTTTAATGGTGGGCAGGTATTCCCTGGTTTTCTCGAGTGAGAGGTTTTTTGATGGCCCCAGTCCCAGTTTTCCGGCCAGCATGTCATAGACTTTGAGTCCGACGCCGTAAAACGGCCCTTCCCACCAGTCGTAGTTGGGGACAATAAACGACTGGTTATGGACCAGATGCGGGGCGTTCTGGATCATCAGCCCCCGCTCCCGCAAGGCTTCCAGTACCAGGGAGACATTGCCCTGCTGCAGATAGCGGATACCACCATGAACCAGTTTGGTGGAGCGGCTTGAAGTTCCTTTGGCAAAATCATCCATCTCCAGCAACAGGGTTTTAAATCCTCTGGAGGCGGCATCTACAGCTATTCCAAGTCCGGTTGCCCCACCACCGACAATAATTACGTCCCAATAGCCATGCTCCTTCTGCACGGCTTCAAGCATATCCGATCGTTGCATAGGTTAATGATTTCTGAACTCTGTGTTCTGTGTACTGTCTTCTGTTTTCTGAATTCTGTCAACCATTTGACCAGGCAATGGTAGCTTTCAGGGCGCGATCCCACCCTTTGATCAAAGCTTGTGCCGCATCGGCCGGCATTTCGGGATCAAATTGCTTATCCGGTTGCCACTGGTCATTGATTTCATCCTGATTCTTCCAGTAACCGACGGCGAGACCTGCCAGATAGGCGGCTCCCAATGCTGTTGTTTCCAGAGTTTGGGGACGGACCACCGGTGCCTGCAACACATCGGCCTGAAACTGCATAAGCAGATCGTTGGCCGATGCTCCGCCATCCACCCGCAGTTCTCGTATTTCAATGCCCGAATCCGCTTCCATTGCTTTTAGTACGTCCATTGTTTGATAGGCGATACCCTCCAGGGCGGCCCGGGCGATATGAGCTGCTCCCGAACCGCGTGTCAGGCCGACAATACTTCCCCGTGCGTGTTGATTCCAGTGGGGGGCACCAAGCCCGGCAAAAGCCGGCACCAGATAGACGCCGTTGTTATCTTCTACCGATGCGGCCAGGGCTTCGACATCAGCAGATTTCCGAATGATACCCAGTTCATCGCGCAGCCACTGCACGATGGCTCCGGCGATGAAGATACTTCCCTCCAGGGCATATTCGACTTTTCCGTCGATTTCCCATGCAATGGTGGTAAGCAGGTTGTTTTGAGAGGTAATCGGCTCGGTACCGGTGTTCATGACCATAAAACACCCCGTTCCATACGTGTTTTTGACCATACCGGCCGAGATGCAGCGTTGTCCGAACAAGGCGGCCTGCTGATCTCCGGCGATACCGGCAATCGGTACTTTACTGGCAAAAATTGTTGTTTGGGTTTCGGCATACTCCTCGCTGGACGATTTAACCTGAGGCAGCAGGCTTTCAGGAATATTGAGAACTTCAAGAATTTCCCGGTCCCATCGGCCTTCATGAATATTGTAGAGCATGGTCCGGGAGGCGTTGGTCACGTCTGTGACATGCGTTTTCCCTCTTGTGAAATTCCAGATCAGCCATGAGTCCATGGTTCCAAAAGCCAGCTCTCCCTTTTCAGCCCTTTCACGAACACCCTCCACATTATCCAGGATCCATTTGATTTTGGTTGCCGAAAAATAGGCGTCGATGATCAGACCGGTTTTATCCCGGACTTTTTCGATGAGGCCGGTTTGTTTCTTGAGTTCATCGCAGAAATCGGAAGTACGCCGGTCCTGCCAGACGATGGCATTATAGACCGGTTTCCCCGTTTCCCGGTCCCAGATAAGCGTTGTTTCACGCTGATTGGTGATGCCGATGGCGGCGATATTGCTGCCATTAAGGCCGGTTTTGGTAATAGCTTCGGCCGCTACGCCGGCCTGTGACGACCATATCTCATTACCGTCATGCTCCACCCAACCGGCTTTCGGATAGATTTGCCGGAATTCTTTTTGTGCGGTAGATACGATCAATCCCTTTTTGTCGAATACGATGGCACGGGAACTGGTCGTCCCCTGATCGAGTGCGAGAATAAATTGTTCAGCCATATCGGAACAGTGGGTTATTGTTTAGTTGTCTATACAACCTGTAAGGTAATATTACAAAGCGCTTCCAAAGTGTCAAGTATTTTATGAAAAAATCTTCAGCCATCCATTCGTTGCTGCGATAACAATACCCTATATTCCGGTATGAATCCGGATGTGAAATTTTATCGATATCATTATAATTCCGGTTACACCTTCCCATGCCGGCAAAGTCGACCCAACGGCCAATACCGGCAAACACATTTCGACGACAAAGTCTTACCAGGGTTTGTTGGTCAGATCGAGGGGCATGCCCTCAAAGTCGTGTGTTTTTTCGTAAGGGACGGTTTGCGTGGCAAAGTTGATCCGGTCGCTTCGGTACACATCTTCAGAATACTGGAAATATTCGCCGGCAGAAGTTTTGATGAGCCGTTTGATCAGCAAAAGCGGTGTTCCAAGGGCCACATGTAGTAAATCATGTTCCGACTTCCCGGCACTGATCGCCTGAATCCGTTGCATGGCATCGCCGAGTTTGATATAGGTGTGGCGGTAGAGCAGATCGAAGATGGAGTTGTTCTCCAGATCCTTGTCCAGTAAAGGTTCAAACAGCTTAAAATCAAAAAAAGACCGTTCAATAATCAGAGGCTGATCATCGCCATACCGCAGCCGGACAATGCGCACGACTTTTTCGTCAGGCTGAAGACGAAGCAATTGCATCAGTTTGGGTGCCGGTTCAATCACCTGTTTCTCCAATACCCGGGCGGCGGGTTTCATGTTGTTGCGCCTCATCAGTTCACTGAAGCCGATCAACTGGTCCGGGTCCTGTTCAATTTTCCGGTAAGTTACAAAGGTTCCCTTCCCCTGTTCCCTGACCAGATACCCTTGCTGAAAAAGCAGTTTCAACGCCTCCCGGATGGTACCACGGCTCACTCCGTAACGATGCACCAGTTCCGTATCGCTCGGAAAGCGATCCCCTTCCCTGAAAGATCCTGAACGGATCTCATCTACCAGTTCTTCATAGATCTGATAGTATTTTGGGATAGGTTTGTCCTGAAAGTCCATACGCGGATTGTATTAGTCTTGTTCAGACAACTAAACTATCCATGTTGGTCAAAAAACACAAACCTTTACTTTTAAATAAAAAGGATTTACCCAACGCATCATGCAATAGCTGGTATTTTTCAGGGGCATCCCAACCATATATCACCTTGTTTTTAAAATCGGTGACAGATATATGGAACCGGCGCAGATAATACTTTTTTATGGCGTGCCTTAGCAAAAATTTATCAGCTTGTTACTTATTGTGAAGTATGTAATTTTACCAAATGTAAAAAAGAAGAGAAAGCTTAAAAGCAAGAAAGAAATATATCCTGACAGCTTTCGGGAAAGAGGAGGGGTGTACATCCATATGATGGAAGAGGGGCAGGATCGTATCAAAGCCATATACGCTTACGGTATGTCGTCAGGACCGCTGGAAATAAATATTCGCACTTCCGCTCCGGGAGAAAGATGCTCTCCAGCCCCGGGCAACTGGTCGATCACAATATCAAAACGTACTTCGGAATCCACGAATACCAGTCTCGGCGTGAATCCCGCCGCATTGATAGCCCTCCGGGCAACTTCGGATTGAAGGCCGACAACATCCGGAACAGAGGTTCGATCCGGCGGAGGCGATACTCCTATGGAAGTATAGAGTATGATCCGGGAATTTCTATCTGCCCAGCTGCCGGCCTGCGGAGTTTGTGATATTACGGTACCAGGCGGTCTCTCGGACAGCATTTCTTGTCCGATTTGACCTTGCAGGGAAGCCGATTCGAGTACCCTTATAGCTCGGGATGCGTGAATTCCAACAACTCCCGGCACGACTACCCGGTCTTCCATCATGTTGATCAATACTTCCCGGGATGCAGGCGTTAGAGCCGCTGAACTGTGACCGATACCCTCCACAATTTCCATGTGAACTCTACCAAATTGTCCTTCAGATGCGGCCAGCGCGTTCATATCGCCCTGCCATTTTTTGGCAATAGCAAGCCGTGTTGTGCTGTCGGTAGATATTCTCAATGGTTCGCTACAATGCGCTGCTCTGCAAGGTTGCGGACTGGTATCTTCATCTCCAATAACGATGGATATGGGCAGAACGGCTGCCTGTAGCCATCCTTCGGGATCCGGCTCTATGTCAACGTTTTGTTCTACATCACCAGGCCAACTGATCGATCGGGTTAGTCTGCCCATGCCATTTGCCCATGTCACCTCCTCTTCCGGAAATGCATATCGGCCAGGTGCACTGAGAATGACGCCTTGTACCCGCTCGGGATGACGTACGACATACCGGTTGGCGAATTGTCCGCCGGCCGAGTGACCATAGAGAAAGAACCGCCGTTCCGAGACAGGTGCAAGTAGATTGACTTCTGCCAGAATGTTATGGAGAAATTCATCGGCATCGATTTCCCTTCCGAACAAACCGCGATATCCACCGGCTCCAAAACTGGCATTATTGCTGGCGAAGTTATCCCGGTCAAATGCCGGTGATACGATAATCGCACCGGTTGAATCGGCAAAGTCTGTCCAGCGGTTAATAAAAGTATTTGCCAGTTCAACAGCGTCGACAGCATCAACTGTGCCGTGAACTACGACCACGATGTCGGATTCGCTCGTATAGCTATCAGGAACATAGAGATGATAGATCCCGTGTTCGATTTCTCTTTGTTCCACCTCTCCAAGAGTGGCGCAGGAGGTTAGCACAGAATAAAGCAGGAATGTTACGATGAATAAGGTGTTTTGCCGTGGCATGATCTCTGATCTCCATACCCGTTTACACTCTTTTTTGCTATGATTTGTGTAGAGACATCGTTTTATATTGTAACTTACTATAAGTATAACTATAAATAATTATACTATTCAAGCCTAAATCATTATAATTATATCTTTCATAGATATATGCAATAAATTCCGATAATTATCGGCTTCTTGTTAATGTTACAGAATATAAAGATATATCAACTGCAGGCGTTCAGAATAACAATTATTGCCTTCTACCGTCCTAGAAAAACACACCGGTTACATACATAACAGGTATCTGCCTCCCATCACAACCACCGGTTGATCGTTGGTTATTTCCTTTTCCTTCGATGCACTCCCTGATGATGGCGGTTGTCCTGCAGGCAATCTGTCAAATTGCCTTACACAGACATGCTGAATATCCAGCTGACAGCAATAATACCTATAAATATAGCCCATCCCAACGTGAGGATAAGGGCGGTTCCAACCTTTTTCATGTGTTTGTAATTTTTTATATGAGCTCACCCCTGGTCAATATGTTGCTTTCACATGGAAATCACACCCGGGATGCTTAAATTTGTTCTATCGGTTTCTGTTATTAGATATGTCAACGAATAGTTACGTTTCAAATCCGCTTTTGTTGCATCGTATATGAACAGATAACATGAATAGGGCTGTTACCTTCCGAAATCATCCTGAACCCGTACAATATCATCCTCATCGGAGGGGTTTTCAGGATCCGTATGTCTCCAGATTTCGGCAATAACCCCCCAGCGATCTGTTCCGATCAATCGATGGCGCTCTTCTTTTTCAAGTTCAATAACCTGCCCTTTCTCTGCGTGGCGTGCCGGCTTTTCTGCATCCGTATCACTCACAGCTATAGCGACCTTCCCGCCAACGACTTTCCAAATCTCTGACCGCCGGTGGTGATACTGCCAGGAAAGACGTTTTTCGGGTGCTACAAGCAATATTTTGGGACTCAGCTTCCGGAACCCTTTAAAATCACCGGGACTCAAATGGGGAAAAAAAGTGCGAATGAAATCAGCGGATTGTGATTCATCAATAACGAAGTATCCCCCCCAGGGACGCAGGTCGTCGTATTCGGCGATGTTCAATTCCAGATCGCCCAGCCAGGACCTGATCTGGTCAAAGACCTGTGCCTTCGGGGTATCTGCAGAAAAATCCATGCTACGTGTTGAAATTATAGTTATCTGTTTTATTTACTTATAATAAAAATGCTCACTGATGTCTGATTCTGGCGATCAGCTCATCGCGTTTCTTCTCCATAAGCATCCGGTCGCCGCGACTTTCTACATTCAGCCGCAACAGGGGTTCGGTATTGGATACCCGCAGACTGAAACGCCAGTTGTCAAATTCAACAGAGAGTCCGTCCGGATAGCTGATTTTGCCTCCCTCCTCTTTATAGTGGTCCGCAATTTTCTGCAGGAGTATTCCGGGGTCTCCCTGCACCTTATAGTTAAGTTCTCCGCTGACCGGATAGCGCTCAAACGCTTCATTGACCAGTTCCGACATGGTTTTGTCGGTATTGCTCAGCATTTCCAGCAACAGCAGGAACGGCATCATACCGGAGTCACAGTACCAGAAATCCCGGAAATAGTGGTGGGCGGACATCTCACCACCATAAACGGCATCTTCACGACGCATTTTATCTTTGATATAGGCGTGCCCGGTCCGGCTGAGGACCGGTATGCCGCCGCTTTTCCGCACAGCCTCGATCGTGTGCCAGGTCAGGCGCGGATCATACACAATCCGGGAGCCCGGATATTTTTCAAGCATCTGCCGGGCCAGGAGTCCGACTATATAGTAACCTTCAATGAAACGGCCGTTTTCATCAAAAAAGAAGCAGCGGTCAAAATCACCATCAAATGCGACACCGAGATCAGCTCCGGTCCGGATGACAGCTTCGGCGGTATCCTCCCTGCGCTCCGGCAGCAGCGGATTGGGCACTCCATTGGGAAAATTGCCGTCCGGTGTTTCAAATAAAGGGTGAATCGTGCACGGAAGCCGGGAAGTAAGTGTGGAAACCAGTGGACCTCCTGCGCCATTTCCGGTATTGACAAGCACATTCAGATCCGGCCGGATCTTTTGGGTCAATCGACTGATCAGCCAGTCGGCAAACTCGGCATTGATATTGCGTTTTTCGTAACTGCCCCGGTATTTTTTACCGGCATCGCCGTTTTCATCCTGATCCAGGTGCTGATACAACCCATCTCCGGCCATAAGGTGCTTAATGTCGTTAAGGCCGCTCTCGGCACCGACGGGCCGCGCTCCTGTCGTAACCATTTTACAGCCGTTATACTCTTTGGGATTATGGCTGGCTGTGATCATGATTCCGCCGTCGGTCTGATACTTGCCGGTGGCATAATAGACCATTTCGGATCCGCATAACCCGAGGTCAATGACATTGGTTCCGGAGTCCTGAAGACCTCTGGCAAGTGCATCAGCCAGCTCTTCACTGGATAGACGGGAGTCATACCCGATTACTACCTGTCCGGGTTGAAATTGTGTGACAAAAGCCCGGCCCAGTTTATACATGAATTCGGCATTGATCTGATCGGGATAGATCCCGCGGATATCATAGGCTTTAAAAGAAGACAAGTCGATGGTCATATCTTGCGAATAATTATTATCTCATTTCCGGTTGGTTGCTTTGCATAAACTACATAGTGCCTTGAAGTCTGCTGAATGTATCAGCCGCCTTCCGGTGTTGTTTCATCAGCAGCCTGGGCAGCGGAGCAAAAGAGGTATATAACGGCTGTGTGGCCACACCGAGAGCCGCCGCATCAATTCCGGCGGAGGCGATTTGAAAATCGGGATGCGATACTTTCCGATCAATCCGATAACTGGAAACAGATTTCCGGAGATTATCAAGCAATGCACGCAGCATGGGTTTGGGCAGACGACCGCCGAAATAGATGACCTCCGGGTCGATCAGATACTCAATAGCCAGAATGAGCGGAGTCAGGTATTGAGATCCGCTATCAAGCCACTCTATAAGCAATGGGTTGTCATTATTGAACCAGGACTCGAGTTCTGAAAGGGACCCAACCGGGTATCCTGCGGCTTCCATTTTCTTTATAAGCAGCGGTATGTTGAAGTACCCGCCAAGGTGATCATGTTCACCCATATTGCTGTTATCGGGAAAAATCGGAGTTGGAAAAAAGCCGAGTTCACCTGCATTGCCGGTGTGACCGGAATAGAGCTGGCCGTTGATAACCAGCCCCCCGCCAAGTCCGGAACAGAAATAGACATAAAAAAACGACTGGATGTGCTGGGCCTGACCGTACCAGTGCTCTCCCATTGCTGCTGCCGAGGCGTTATTTTCGATAAAGACCGGTAACTGCAGCCGTTCTTCAATTTGTTTGACAACCGGGACATTATCCCACCCTGGCAGGGCTTCCGGATTTGCAAGATTGGCGAAATCACTGTCACTGGAAGTGGCCATGGGGCCGGGCAACGCGACACCAATCCCCCATATCCGACTCTTCTCCACACCTTCATCCTCAATCAAAGTATTCGCAGCAGAACACATCAAATCAATGCCCTGCTCAGGAGTCGGAAAATCGAGATCCAGGTTTTTTCTTTGACAGATCTTCCCGCCAAGATTCAACATGATTGCGGTCATGTGATCTTTGTCGAAATCAATCCCGATGGAAAAGGCGGCATTTTCATTCAATTTCAACATGATGGAGGGTGCTCCGCGGCCTTCCTGGTAACGGGAGTCTTCCAGGACAAGCCCCCCTTCCATCAGTTTTTTAGTGATGTTGGTGACCGTCTGTGCCGTCAACTGGGTCCGGCGTGCGATCTCCACCCTGGACACCGGACCGAACAACCGGATGGTTTCCAGCACAATCCTGTTATTGAAGGAGTTGGCATATTGTAAATTGGTACCGACCAGCATCTGTGAATTCCTCGATTTTTTTACAGAACATCCCGGAGACACATCCTGAATGATTACAAATCATGGCAATTTAAGAAATTAACAGACAATTATCGTCAGGAACGTTTTCATCCGGATGTTAATCATCTGATGCTTCATCTTTCACTCTCCGGGCCTCCAGGTCATCGGTGATTTTTTTCATCATATCGGCATCCAGTTTATAGAAGAAAATAAAGGTGGCGGATATGAACGCACCGGCGGCCGGAATGAAGCTCATCAGGGTTCGGATACCTGTAATGGCTACATCGGTTTGCGGCAAACCGGCCTGGTAGCCGAATACAGCAAGCATGTAACCGATAAGAGCCGAACCAAGCGTCCAGCCGAATTTCTGGGCTGTAGTGTAAGAGGAAAAAATGAGTCCGGTTGCTCTTCTTCCCTGCTTCCACTCATTATAATCGGCGGCATCGGCATACATGGAGATCAGCAGCGGCAGGATAAGTCCGGCGTTGAAACTGATAACCACCTGCAGGACGAACATCATCCAGATCTGATTGGAGCCCAGGAAGAAGAATATTATGCTTGCAGCGGAAGCGACCAGCATGGAGGTAATGTAGGCGTATCGTTTTCCGACCCAGCCGGCAAATATGACGGCAAAAAGGACTCCACCGAGATTGGCGGCCTGACCAATAACCATAAAGAAGGAGCTGAACGGATAGGCCATGTCAATAAAGGCAATATTGATCACCCCTTCGGTCTCCACATAATAACGGAAATAGTAGACAATGGTGCCGTCACGAACGGCATTGAAAATCAGGGTAAAAATGCCGGCTCCGACCAGCAGCCACCACTGGTGGTTGGCAATCAGGTCCTTGAGATCGCTCTTGAGGGTGGTTTGCTGGGATTTAAGCGGTTTCACCCGCTCTTTGGTCAGGAAGAAGGTGAACAGAATCATCAGCACAAACATGACACCGACGACCACCATGGCCATCTGCCAGCCGAACGCGTCGGCTCCGATACCTCCGTGCATGTTGCTGAAAAAGATCGCCAGCGGCTCGACAATCGCCAGCACCACCAGACTTCCGGCAAA